>JASLAX010000142.1 GCA_030146875.1 Longimicrobiaceae bacterium | reverse complement strand
CTGCGCCGCGGGGTGAGCGTGGTGGTGGGGACGCCGGGCCGCATCCTGGACCACATCCGCCGCGGGACGCTGGACCTGAGCGCGGTGCGCTACCTGGTGCTGGACGAGGCGGACGAGATGCTGGACATGGGCTTCATCGAGGACATCGACGCGATCCTCGAGGAGACCCCGGCGGAGCTGCGGACGGCGCTCTTCTCGGCCACCTTCCCGCCGCGCATCGCGGAGCTCTCCAAGCGGCACATGCGCGACCCGGCGCGGATCACCGTGCGGGCGCCGGAGCTGGAGACGCCACTGGTGCGCCAGGTGGCGTACACGGTGGCGCGCCCGTACAAGCTGGAGGCGCTGGGGCGCATCCTGGACGTGGAGGCGCCCACCTCGGCGATCATCTTCTGCCGGACGCGCAACGAGGTGGACGAGCTGACGGAGGCGCTCACCGTGCGCGGCTACCACCCGGAGGCGCTGCACGGCGGCCTCAACCAGGCGCAGCGCGACCGGGTGATGAAGCGCTTCCGCGACGGCTCGGCGGACCTGCTGATCGCCACCGACGTGGCGGCGCGCGGGCTGGACGTGGAGCACGTCTCGCACGTCATCAACTACGACATCCCGCAGACTCCCGAGGTCTACGTTCACCGCATCGGCCGCACGGGCCGCGCGGGGCGCGAGGGCAAGGCCATCACGCTGGTGCAGCCGCGCGAGCGGCAGCTCCTGCGCGGGATCGAGCGGCTGGTGGGGCGCACGGTGGAGTGGGCGACCATCCCCACCGTGGCGGACCTGCGCGCCCGCCGCGTGGAGCTGCTGCGGGCGGCGATCCGCGAGACGCTGGAGGAGGGGGAGTTCGAGGCCTACTGCGAGGCGGTTCGCCCGCTGCTGGAGCAGTTCGACCCCGAGGACGTGGCGGCCGCCGCGGCCAAGCTGGCCGCCGACGCCACCCGCGGCGAGGAGCCCGAGGAGGAGCTGGACATCCCCGCCTGGGAGCCGCGCCGCCGTCCCGAGGGCGAGGGGTACGACAGCCGCGGCCCGCGCGGCCGCCGCGACCGCTTCGAGGGCGGCGCGGGCGGCGGTGCGGAGCGTCCATCCGCCCCGCGCCGCGGCCGCGGCGGCGCCGACATGACGCGCCTGTTCATCGGCGTGGGCCGGCGGCGGGGGATCCGCGCCGGCGACATCGTGGGGGCGCTGGCCGGCGAGGCCAAGATCCCCGGCGAGAGCATCGGCGCCATCGAGATCGCCGACCAGTTCACGCTGGTCGAGGTCCCGGAGCAGTACGCCGACCAGGTGATCCAGGCCATGTCGCGCGCCACCATCCGCGGCCGCCCCGTCTCCGTCCGCCGCTCGCACGACTGAGCGGGCGAGCGAGGTAGTTCGACAGCAGATGTAGATGGACAGGAATACGTAGCTCGGCAGGAACGTAGATAGCAGGAAGACGCCGGCCGGCCCGCGAGGGACGGGCCGGCGTCTTCGTTTTCCAGCGGATGTCACCTTCCACGACGAGGGGGCCGCCCCCTCACCGGCGAATGAAATTCGCAGCAACGACCACGCGAAGTCCGCCTGCGCGGACTGGCCTGCCGACGGACCACCCGCTCCTCCGTCCCCGAGACGGACGCCCGCCGTGCCGCGCAGGGTCCTTCCGTTCCGTTCGGAGGACGGGCGCGGTTCTTTACCGAGGGGTTTACTCCTCCGGAACGCGGACGCAGGTGCGAGCCCGACCACCGCCTGCGTTTCCGTCCGTCAGGACGATCGTCGTTCTCAGCCCCGGGCTTAACGCCCCGGGTCGGCCGCCGCAGCGAGTCGCCTGCCGTCGACCGTCCCCCCTCTCCCCTTGTGGGGGAGGGGCCGGGGGAGGGGGGAGTGCCGCGCGCGCCGATGCCGGCTTCGTCGAGATGTCGTGCACCCCTCTCCCCTCGTGGGAGAGGGGCCGGGGGTGAGGGGGTCCCGGCCGCGGGCGCAGCGAGGCCGCCCCTCACCCCACGAACGGATCCCGCGCCGCCGCGGGGACCACGCCCGCCTCCCGCCCGCGCGCGAAGAGCTCCTCCACGGCGCGGACGCCCTCGTCGCCCAGGTCGGCGGAGAAGGCGTTGACGTACAGGTCGATGTGGGCGCGCGTGACGTCGTCGTCCATCTCCTGCGCGTGGGCGCGCACGTAGTCGCGCGAGTCCGCCGGGTGCGCGAAGGCGTGCTCCACCGAGCGGCGGATGCCGTCCTCCACGTCCCGGACCACGCCGTTCCCCAGCTCGCGGCGCGCGACGATGCCGCCCAGGGGGATCGGCAGGCCCGTCTCGCCCTCCCACCACTGGCCGAGATCGGCGACGGCCACCAGCCCGTGCGCCGGATAGGTGAAGCGCGACTCGTGGATGATGAGCCCCGCGTCCACCTCACCCCGCGCCACCGCGGGCATGATGTCGCCGTAGACCAGCTCGATCCCCTCCCGCGCGCCGGGCGCGAAGAGGCGCAGGAGCAGGTTCGCCGTCGTCAGCCTTCCTGGGATGGCGATGCGTTTCCCGCGCAGGGCGCCAGGCGCGTCCATCCCCTCGCGGGCGACCACGAGCGGGCCGCACCCGCGGCCCAGGGCGCCGCCGCTGCGGAGCAGGGCGTACTCCTCCGTCAGGTACGGCAGGGCGCCGTACGAGACCTTGGTCACGTCCAGCGTGCCCTGCCGCGCCAGGCGGTTCAGCGTCTCCACGTCCTCCAGCCGCTCGGCGAAGCGAAGGCCGCGGGCGTCCACGCGCCCGTGCACCAGCGCGTCGAAGACGAAGGTGTCGTTCGGGCAGGGCGAGAAGCCCAGGGAGAGCGTTCGGCCGGTCATCGGGGATCCCAGGCGGCGGCGACGATGCGGACGGCGCGGGCGGCGGCCTCCGAGGCCTCGCGGATGCGCCAGCGGGAGAGGTCGCGGTCCTCCACCGCGTTGCTGGCGGCGCGCAGGGCCAGGAACGGCACGCCGTACAGGGCGCAGACGTGGGCCACGGCGGCGGACTCCATCTCCTCGCAGAGCCCGCCCCAGCGGGCCGCCATCTCCCGCCCGCCCGCCGCCGTCCCCGAGCAGCAGGAGACGGTGACGAAGGTCCCGGTGCGCACGTCCACGCCGTGCGCCGCCAGGGCCGCCGAGGCGCGGCGCAGGACCTCCGCGTCCGCCGGGATCCGGTTGAAGAGGCGGACGCCGCCCCGCTCCACCAGGGGGATCCCGATCCCCTCCGTCGACAGCCAGCCGGCGGGGGCGTCCACCCCCTCGTCGCCGTAGACCAGCGAGGAGGCGAGGGCGATGCCGCCCACCTCCAGCCCCGCGCCCTCGTACGCACCCGCGATGCCGAAGGAGGCGACGCCGCGCACCGGCACCCGCTCCAGCAGGGCGGTGGCGGCCTGCGCGGCGTTGGTCTTCCCCATCCCGCCGGGGAGGAGAAGGACGTCGCGCCCGTCCAGCGTCCCGGCGACGGCCTTCCGGCCGCCGACGACGAGCGGCCGCGCGTCCTCCATCCACGCGCGGAGCGGGCCCGCCTCCTGCGCCACCGCGCAGACGAGCGCCAGCGGCCCGTGGGGGGACGGGGCGGCGGGGGGCGGGATCTCCGGGGGCGTCGGCATGGCGGCTCGGGTCGCGGGACGGCGCGAATCTACGCCCGCGCGGCGGAGCGGGGAAGCGGCGCGGGTTGCGCCCGGCCGCGCCCGGCGGTATCAGGGGAGGGCGGCGGCGTCCTCGGCCGCCATTCCTCCGGCCCCATGACGATGACCCTGCGCCCCGTCCTGCTCGTCCTTCTCCTCCTCTCGCCCGCGTGCTCGCGCCCGGCGCCGCGGCCGGTCGCGCCCGCGCCGGCCCCGGCGGTGGTGCCGCCGCTGGCGGTGCGCTGGGTGTGGACGCGCGAGCCGGGGGTGGCGGTGCGGCCGGACTCCGGCGCCGCGACGGTGCTGCCGTGGACCGCGGTGCGGCTGGAGGTGCTGGCCTCGGACTCTGCGCGGGTGCGCGTTCGCTGCGCCGCCTGCCGCCCCACGACGGAGGGGTGGGTGCCGCGCTCCGCGGTCGTCCACGCGCCCCTGGCGCCGCGCGACGCGGCGGCGGGGGAGCTGGCGGAGTTCGTGGTGGCCGTGCGCCACGCGGCGTCGCGGCAGGACGTGGCGGCGCTGCGGCCGGTGATGGCGCGGAACTTCGTGTGGGCGCCGGAGATGCCGGACGGGCCCATCGAGGCGATGGGGGCGTGGGAGCGCGAGCGCTTCCGCTCGCTGGACCGCCTGCCCTTCCTGCTGGACCGCGGCGTGGCGGCGGTGGAGGGCACGGTGGTGTGGGGCTCGCCGCCGGAGTACGCCACCGATCCCGCGTACCGGGGGCTACGGGCGGGATTCCGGCGGCGGGAGGGGCGCTGGGAGTGGCTGTTCCTGGTCTCGGGAGGCCAGCCGTAGGCGAAGATCCTTGCGTCGGCCCGGCCGGGCGGCGCATCGTGGGGGCTGGCCGCTCCGCCGCGGCCCGCAGGGGCTACTCGCGGGACCTCCCCGGTCCCTTCCCCGAGCACCGCCAGGCCCATGGACAGCACCGCCGAATTCTGCGCCCGCATGCGGGAGGCGATGGCGCGGCAGGGGATGACGCAGGCCGAGCTGGCGCGCCGGCTCGACGTGCGCGACGCCACCGTGAGCGACTGGTTCAACCGCGGCGCCCTTCCCAGCGGCGCCGTGATGCTGCGCCTTCCCGAGGTGCTGCGGGTGGACGGCCACTGGCTGCTGACGGGAGAGGACGCCGCCCGCGACGGCGGACGCCGCGGCGCCATCGGCGGCGACGACCGGCGCGAGGTGGTGCGCCTGCTGGAGTCCGCGCTGCGCATCGCCCGCGCGGGCGAGGACGGCGGCGCCCCGCGGAAGCGCGCCGCCCGGCCGGACGCCTAGTCCCTCGACTCCGTCCGCCAGACCATCGCGGCGGTCACCTCCTCCTGCAGCTTCTTCCACAGCTCCGGCCGCGCGCGCTCCGCCTCGGCCAGCATCGCCTTCAGCGGCTCCACCGGGTGCGCGGCGCGGGCCGCGCGCCCGGCGTCGTTCAGCGTCCAGGTGGCGCGGGTGAAGACCTTCAGCGTCTTCTCCGTGCCCCGGTCCACCAGCCCCCGCTCGGCCATCGCCGCCATCGCGCCGGTCGCCAGCACGCCCCACGGCTCGGTGCTCTCGGGGACCATCTCCGTCACGATCTCCTTCACCGTGCGCGGCCTGCCGTCCTTCGCCGGCCTGGCCGCCGCGTCGCGGAGCCCCGCCTCGACCGTTCCCTCCGGCCACTCCGCCGCCCCCGCGGGCACCACGACGACCTCGTGCTTCTTCATCAGCCCGAAGAGCGCCTTCCGCTCCCGCAGCTCCAGCCGCAGCGCCCCGCGCGACTCCGCCGCGAGCAGCGCGGCGGGGATCATCGCCAGCACGAGCTGGCGCGCCGAGACCCTGGCGTCCGTGTGCGGCAGGGGCACGTTGCTGCTGGGGGTCATCGACATCCCCTCGGCCTTCCCGAACTGCTCGCCGTGGAGGAGGACCTGCTCGCTGGGGGTGAGCGCGTCTGCCATGCGTGGGTCGGTGCGGGTGCGGGAGGCTGGAAACGTAGGTTCAGGATGCGGGGCCCCGGCGGGACCGTCAAGTCGGGAAAGCCCGAGAGGGCGCCGGCGGATGCCGGTACCCCCTCGACGCTCTCCGGACGTCGGGCTGCGTTCAGCGCTTGCGGAGGAATTCCTCCAGCGTCGTGCCGGGATCCGGGGCCTCGAGCTGCGGCGTCTGCACCTTCCGGAAGCGGTTTCGCGTGTACTGGGTGGTGAGCCGCCCCACCTGCTGCATCATGGCCTGAAAGCTCGCGGGGGTCTCGGCGGCGTTCAGGTTCTGGACCAGGTAGTGGGTGAAGACGCTCTCGTTCCCGCCGTTCATCCACGGCACCTGCGCCACCCACGACACCTCCTGGTCGGTGGACGCGGCCAGCAGCACGCGCTGCCGGGCCCGGCCCGCGCCGGAGCCGGGCAGGTTGCGCGACGCGGCCCCCTCGCCGGCGGGGGTGGAGAGGACGCGCTCCGGGAGGTCGGTCGACCCGCGGATGAGCGAGAAGGGAAGGTACTTCGCCTTGGCGGTGACGTCCGGCGCGGCGCGGAGCGTGGTCCCCGAGTGGCAGGCGTCGATCACGAAGAGCGCGCGGCCGGCCGGCAGCCGGTCGGACAGGTAGCCCAGCTCGTCGTCCAGCAGCACCGCGGTGCGGTCGCCGCGGCCCCACATCACCAGCGCCTCGTCCTTGCCGTCCGTCTCGGGATCGGCCCCCTGCGAGGGGCCGTAGTTGCCGTCGAGCTGCGTGCCGTGGCCGGAGTAGTAGAAGACGGCCACGCCGTCCGGCCCCGCCTGACCCAGGTGGCGCAGCACGGCGTTCACCACCTGCTCGCGGTTCCCCTCGCGGTCGCGCAGGGTGAGGATGTTCGCGGGGTCGAAGCCGTAGCGCCCCACCAGCAGCTCCCGCATCACCCGCACGTCGTCCGCCGGCCCGTCCAGGTCGCTCGCGCCCTCGGGGTACTTCTCGATGCCCACCAGCACGGCGTAGCGCTCGCGAGGGTCGCCGCCGCCGGGGTACGTGGCCGCCCAGTCGCGCCGCGTGCCGGGGCCGCTGGCGGTGAGGGTCGCCGGGGAGGGCGCGGTCTCCACCCGCAGCGCGTACGCGCCGGTCTCCCCCGCCCGAATGGTGTTGACGACGACCAGGTACGGTCCGTCCGCCAGCAGGTCCACCACCACGCGCGAGTCGGTGCGGCCGCCGCCGTCGTCGTCGGTCGCCAGGACCTCCTCGGCCACGGGCTGCTGCACGATCAGGAAGGCGTCGAACGCCCGCGAGCGCAGGGTGATGGTGAGGCGCTCGCCGCGCCGGCCCTCGTAGCGGAAGACGTCGGCGTGGGTCTTGTCCTCCATCACCGAGTCGCTGCGGGTCAGCGTGCCGTTCACCGTCTGCCCGGCGCGGATCGCCACCGGCTCGCCCAGGCCGCCGCCGCGGACCTCGCGCGCCATGGCCGGCGTGGCCTTGAACGCCTTCGGGGCGCGGCCCGGCTGGGCCTGCGCGGAGACGGAGGAGAGGACGACGGAGAGCAGCAGCGCGGCCAGGGCGCGGGCGGTTCGGTTCATCGGTCTTCGGGGCGGGAGTGTCCGGAGCGCGGCGGGAGGAACGTGCGGCGCGCCGCGCGCCTGAAGGGTACGGCCCGAGGCGGGGGGGACACAATGCCCGCGTCGCCGCGGACGGCTGGCCGGCGGGGCCGGCGGCTGATATCCTGTCGCCGCGCGCGGGCCCATACGCCGCCGCCGTCCATCTCCAGCGCCACCCGGCCATGCCCTTCCCACGCCTCCCTCCGCGCCTCGCGGCCGCCGGCCTCGTCCTGCTCTGCGCCGCGCCCGCGGCCGCCCAGCGCCACGCCCGCACCGACTCGCTGATCGCCCGCTCGCCCCTGGGCACCATCGTACCGCTCCCCGCCCCCGGGCCGAGCGACGGCCTGGCGGCGCTGCCGCGCGGCGCCATCCACCTGCAGCTCTCGGGGGGGTCGAGCACGGACGCGGAGGGCCCCGCCACCGCCACCGTGGCGTACGACACCGAGCGCTACGGCGTGTCCGCCGGCTTCCGCACCGAGTCGTTCCGCGGCACCGAGCCGTCTCTGGGCACCGTGGGCGCGCGCCTGAGCCCCGGCATGCTGGTCCGCCGGATCCCGCAGGGCGACGTGGTGGCGCGCGTGGACGTGGTCGCCGGCTTCACCGACGTGGACGCGTTCTCCACCGGCTCCCTGGGATTCCGCCTTCCCGTCCAGCTCACCCGCGGCACCGGCCCCGTGCGGCTGGCGCTGCTCGGCGCTCCCGCCATGGGATGGGGTCGCGTGAGGGTGCGCGAGTGCCGCGACGACGGCCCGGGCGACAACTGCGGCGACCTGGGCGTGCAGCTCGACCTGGGCCGCACGCGCTTCATGCTGGGGGGCGGCGCGGGGATCGCCTTCGTCCCGCGGCGCGTCGTCGTCTCCGCCGGCGCGCAGCGGGTGCTCGCGGCGGGCCAGGGGATCCGCCTCGCGCTCGGCGCGACGGTCGGGTGGTGAGACGGAGGGCGATGGAGGGAGGTCGCCGGGGGCTCTTCCGGCGGACGGCCCCTCACCGGCGGCGGTCATCCCCCGCCGCCCGCCCTCGCTCCGCCCGGCGGCCCCCCCGCCGCATCGCCCACGCCACGGCGAGCATCCCCGCGAAGGCGGCGGCGGCCAGGAGCGTCTGCAGCACCAGGCTGCGGAGGATGATGGGGCGCAGCAGCGAGGTGGCGGCGCCGGTGGGGCCCTTCCCGATCTCGAACGGCACCTTCGGCAGCACGGGCGCCAGGGCGACGGCCTCGCGGGTGGAGAAGGGCCAGGCCAGCATCACGTTGGTGCGCCCCGCCTCGTCGAGCAGGTCCACCAGCAGGTGCGAGCCGTACGCGGTGCCCGCCACCGCCGCCCAGCGCCACCCGCCGACCGCGTACCCCACCAGCGCCACGATCACCGCGGCCGACACGCTGTGCGAGTAGGTGCCGTGCAGCTTCGTGCCGTGACCCACCAGGATCCCCACCAGCACGTCGGCGTCCGGCGCGGCAGCCAGCACGGCGGCCACCCCCCAGGCGCGGTAGCGCGGCAGGTCCGTCGCGGTGGCGGCGAGCTCCGCCAGCCCCGCGCCGATCAGCATGTGGGCCGGCGGAAAGGCCATCCTGCTTCCGGTGGAGAGGGACGAACGACCGGGGGCGCCGCCCGGGCGGGCGGCGCCCCCGTCGGCGCGCGGTGCAGGCAAGTCCCCTGCCCGGGGCGGCTCAGACCGCGGCGGCGGCCTCGCTGCCGGCCTCGTCCTGCGCGCGCTCCATCCGCCGGGTCAGGTCCGCGATCAGCGTCTGCGTGAAGGCCAGCGGCCCGCTGGGCACGTCGGAGCCCTCCTCGTCGTTGTAGGCGCCCACGGCGTCGGGCGCGTACGTCTCCGGAAAGCGCTCGGCGCCCCAGGCGTCCACGACCTGGCGGGGAAGGGCCGGGTCCAGGTGCACGCCCAGGTACCCCTCGCACTCCTCCGTGGTCACCCTGCCCTCGAAGCGGTCCAGCTCCAGCCCGCGCACCGCGTCCGCCGCCGCCCGGCGCACGACGAGCGTGGTGCGCACCTCGGAGTCGGGCGACTCCCAGTCCGGGATGGTGTAGCGGATCACCAGGTCGGCGCGCTCGGCCTGCGGCAGCACGTACTCCTTGGAGTCCAGCAGGTGCTGGGCGATGTGCTTCAGCACCTCGGCCTCGGAGTAGCCACGCGTCTTCACGTCGCGCCGCAGCTTCCAGCGGAAGAGCAGGTCCGTCTCCGGGTGCACGAAGACCGCCAGGTCGTAGGCGGCGCGCAGCTCCTCGGTGGGAAAGCCCAGCAGGCCGCGCGCGATCACCACCTGGCCGGGGGTCAGCGTGCGCACGGGGCCGAACGAGCCGTCGGTGTGGTCGTAGCGCCGGTTCCGCACCTGCCGGCCGCGCCGCAGCATCTGCAGGTGCTCGTGCATCAGCCGCAGGTCGTGCACGGCGGGGTTGAGCGCCGTCATCCCCTTCTCCTGGCGCTCGGCGCGGGAGAAGCGGTGGTAGTCGTCCAGCTCCAGGGCGCTCGTCTGCTCCGGGCCGATCAGCGCGCGTACCCCGCGGGCGATGGTGCTCTTCCCGCTCCCCGAGTCCCCGATGATGCCCAGGACGAAGGGACGGGCGGCGCTCTCCCGCTGGTCCGGCGCGTCAGCCATCGACGTGCGCGGCGGGCCGCGCAGGGCGGGTTTCGATCATGGGACCTCCGTTCGTGGGGCGAGCCCTCAAGGTAACGCGCCCCCCGGCGGGGCGAAAGAACGCCCTCTCCGGGACCCCGCCGGGCGCGCGCTCACTTGCATTCCAGCCAGTTGTCGCCGATCCCCGTCTCCACCCGCAGCGGCACCCTGAGCTCCGCGGCCGCCTCCATCTTCTCGCGCACCATGGCCAGCGTGGCCTCCTCCTCGCCGCGCGGCGTCTCGAAGAGGAGCTCGTCGTGCACCTGCACCAGCATCCTGGCCCCGCCGCCCTGCTCCTTCAGCGCGCGGTGGATCTCGATCATGGCGATCTTGATCAGGTCGGCCGAGGAGCCCTGGATGGGTGCGTTGGTCGCCACCCGCTCGCCGAAGGAGCGCACGTTGAAGTTGCGCGACGAGATCTCGGGGATGTAGCGCCGCCGCCGGGTGATGGTCTCCACGTAGCCCACGGCGCGGGCGCGCTCGATCTGCTCGTCCAGGTAGCGGCGCACGCCCGGGAAGCGCTGGAAGTACGCCTCGATGAACTCCTTTCCCTCCGCCACCGCCAGCCCCAGCTTGCCGGCCAGCGAGAAGGCGCCGATCCCGTAGATGATGGCGAAGTTCACCGTCTTGGCGCGGTCGCGCATCTCGCGCGTCACCTCCGCCGGCTCCAGCCCGAAGATCAGCGCCGCCGTCTGCCGGTGGATGTCCTCGCCGCGGCGGAAGGCGTCCAGGAACGCCGGGTCCTCGGAGTAGTGCGCCAGGATCCGCAGCTCGATCTGCGAGTAGTCGGCCGAGACGAAGCGGTGCCCCTCGGCGGGCACGAAGCCGCGGCGCAGCTCGGCCCCCATCTCGGTGCGGATGGGGATGTTCTGCAGGTTGGGGTCGGTGCTGCTGAGCCGCCCCGTGGCCGCCACCGTCTGGTTGAACGAGGAGTGGATCCGCCCCGTCTCGGGGTTCACCATCTTCGGCAGCGCGTCCACGTAGGTGCCGAGGAGCTTGTCCACCTGGCGGTACTGCATCAGCAGCTCGGGAAGGCGGTGCCCCTGCGCCGCCAGCGCCTGCAGCACGTCGACGTCGGTGCTGGGCCCGGTCTTGGTGCGCTTGATCACCGGCAGCTTGAGCTGCGTGAACAGCACCTCGCGGAGCTGCGGGGTGGAGCCGATGTTGAACTCCCCGCCCGCCTCGGCGTAGATCTCGGCCGTCAGCTCGCCCAGCGAGCGGCGGAGCTGCGTCCCCTGCTCGGCGAAGAAGCGCTCGTCGATGCGGATGCCGTTCCACTCCATCTGCGCCAGCACCTCCACCAGCGGCATCTCCACCCGGTGGAACAGGTCGTCCAGGTGCAGGCGGTCCAGCTCGGGCTCGAAGCGGCACGCCAGGCACAGCGCCACGTCGGCGTCCTCGCAGGCGTAGTCGCGGGCGGCCTCCAGCTCCACCTCGGCGAAGTGGATCTGCGCCTTGCCCTTCCCCGTCACCTCCTCGTACGTGATGGTGCGGTGGTCCAGGTGCTGGAGCGCCAGCGAGTCCAGCCCGTGCTCGCGCCGGCCGGGGTCCAGCAGGTAGCTGGCGATCATGGTGTCGAACTTCATCCCCCGCAGGGCGATCCCGGCGCGGCGGAGGACGAGCAGGTCGTACTTCAGGTTCTGTCCCACCTTCTCCACCGCCGGGTCCTCCAGCATCTCCACCAGCGGGCGCATCTCCGGGGAGTGCAGGTCGGGCAGGTTCTCGATGGGGGTGCCCTCGGCCTCGATCTGCGCGGCGGCCATGGTCTGCCCCTCCTCGCCCGCCAGCAGCTCGCCCTGGTCGCGCGTGGGTCCGCGGCGGCGGTGGGCGAAGGGCAGGTAGAAGGCGCCGCCCTCCTCCACCGAGATGGAGATGCCTACCAGGTCGGCGCGCATGGCGTCCACGCTGGTGGTCTCCGTATCCACCGATACGCGCCCCGCCTGGCGGACGCGGCGGACCAGCTCGTGGACCTCCTCCACCGTACGCGCCAGCCGGTAGTCGGTCTCGCGGGCGGAGACCACGGCCGCGGCGGCGTCGGGCGCCGCGTAGTCGCGGACGAGGGTGTGGAACTCCAGGTCCAGGAAGAGGTTCTTCAGCGCGGGGCGGTCGGGCTCGGTGCGTCCCAGCGCCGCCAGGTCCAGCTCCACCGGAAGGTCCTGGTGGATGGTCACGAGCCGCTTGGACATCAGGGCGTCGCCGGCGTGGGTCTCCAGCGCCTCGCGGGCCCGCTTGGCCTTGATCTCCTCCACCCGGGCCAGGATGTCCTCCACGTGCCCGAACTGCTCGATAAGCTGGCAGGCCGTCTTGGGTCCGATGCCCCGCACGCCCGGAACGTTGTCGCTGGTGTCGCCGATCAGGGCCAGGTAGTCCACCACGTGCTCGGGCGGCACCCCCAGCCGCTCGTGCGCGTTGCGGGTGTCCACCCACTCCTCCTCCACCGCCGTGGGCCCGCCGCGGCCGGGGTTGAGCAGGCACACGCCGTCGCGGATGAGCTGGTAGAAGTCCTTGTCGCCGGAGACGATCACCGCCTCCAGCCCCGCCTCCACCGCCTTGCGCGACAGGGTGCCGATCACGTCGTCGGCCTCGTAGCCCTCCAGCTCCAGCACGGGCACGCGGAACGCCTCGAAGATCTGCCGCACGCGGGGGATGGACGCCTCCAGCTCGGTGGGCATCTTCTCGCGGGTGGCCTTGTAGTCGGCGTAGATCTCGTGGCGCTGCGAGTTCCCCGCGTCGAAGACCACGCCCAGGTAGTCGGGCTCGTGCTGGTCCACGATCTTGAGCAGGAACTTGGTCACGCCCCAGGCGGCCGACGTGTTCTCGCCGCGGCTGGAGACCAGCGGCCGCGAGATCAGCGCGAAGAACGCGCGGTAGATCAGCGCGTAGCCGTCGATCAGGAAGAGGCGCGGGCGGGTCTTCTCGGGCTTGTCCACGGGGCGGCTTGGTGCGGGTCGGGTCGTCGGCTGCTGGCGGGGTGAATCTACGGCGGGGGGTGGGGAGGGGCGAGGGGTGGTATTGAACACGCGGGGCGCACTGACCCAGGCTCCACGGGGTTTGCTCGGGCGCTGGACGTTCACCACGTTCTAGCGAATGCGTGTGAGTCGTACCCCGAGGGGGCAATATGACTTCGGCCCAGTTCGAAGGCCGCATCTTTTCGTCCATAGATATAACAATTCAGGTATGTCTTCGTCGCTTGCGGCCCAGGATACGTATGATTAATCATTATCATGGATGGGAAGCATCCACCATCTCGACGGGACGGGGATGCGGGGGGTATGATTCTCCACTAGGTGCTTAATCCGTGTCCGCCCTCACAGAACGCAAGAAGCCGATGACAGATCACGATTTTTTCGGTCTTGAGCGGGAACAGCGGATTTCCAAATCAGGCGTTCGAGAGGTGTTTACCCCCCACAAACCGATCCATTCGGTTAAGTTTTTTTTCGGCCGGCAGGCACAGGTGCAGAAGCTTATTGAGCAGATCAACACACCTGGTCAGCATGCCCTCCTCTATGGTGATCGTGGAGTCGGGAAAAGCTCTCTGGCGAACGTTGCGGCGCAACTACTGTTAGCAAATTTGATCAAGGGAACCCTCTTCCAGAAGAGATGTGACTCGAACACCACGTTCGAAGAAATCGTTGCTGGACCCTTAAGGGAGGCGGGGGTTCACCCGGATCTGGAGAAAGTAACGACATCGCACAAACGCGGTGGTCGTGCGGGCCTTAGGATCCCCTTGGCCGACGCTGGGATCGACTCAAGCCGCGAAACAACAGAGACATATAGGGGAACCCCGATAACGTTGTCAGCGTCGGAGGTTTCAGAGCGTCTCGGTCCGCTGAGGGGGCTGCTCCTCATCGACGAAGCGGACGCCATTCCTAAGCCCGAAGATCGTAAGAAACTTGCAGAACTGATAAAGCTACTCAGCGACAGTGGCTCTGACTTCAAGCTGCTCGTCGTCGGGATTGCCGACACGGGTGAGCAACTAACCGGTGGCCACCCATCCGTACAGCGTTGTCTCAAAGAGACAAAGCTCAAACGGATGTCGTCTGCTGAACTTGGTCAGATCATTGAAGAGGGCGCTAAGAAACTCAAGCTGACCTTTGAACCGCCGGCTGTTGAGAGTATCGTTAAGCTTAGTGCGGGATATCCGCATTTTACCCACCTTCTGGCACTTAAGTGCGCGGAGAACGCGATTGCGGATAAGAAGCGCACTATCACTAAGAGCGATCTCGCTCATGTTATGAAGCAGGCTGTTGAAGATGCGGAAGGGTCACTCACGCGCTCGTATGATTCGGCCGTGCGTTCATATGGAACAGACATGTACCGGAAGATTCTATTAGGGGCGGCGGGAATCAATTCTCCTGAGTTCACTGCTGGAGAATTGCGCGACTCTATCCAGCAAGTAACTGGTGACCCCATTACCCAATACTCCTTGAATAACTACTTGAATCGCCTGATCTCTGATGGATATGATACGATTCTTCGGAGAGTAGCGAAGGGGGTTTACTGCTTCAACGATCCGCGAATGCCGAGCTTCATTAAGATCGCCAACGGCTACCTTCGTTGAACGGGGTAATCCGGTTTGCGAAATTCCAACCTCAGGACTTGAACATCTCGGGACGGGATTGCGCAGGTAGTCTCTAGGCGAAACTAAAAGGGACCGAGTCGAACAGATCGACCCGGCCCTCTACATTACTGACCTGCTACCTCAGCACCAGCAGGTCTCGTACGCGGTGAAGCACTCGTCGCTGCCAGTCTGCACGCAGGACAGCATGAGCGTGTGGTCGCAGCAGGGGCCGGTGATCTCGGTGTCGTTGGGACACTCGTGCGGGTCCTCGGAGGCGGTGCAGATGCCGCTGCGCCGCGGACAGGCGGGAACGCGGTAGCCGGACGAGACGCTTGCGGTATTCGCGCGGATGGGCGCATGTTGAGCGGGCACGCCTCCGGACGTCCGGGACTTCCACGTTCAGCCGCCTCGCTCGAGCATGCACGAGGACCGTGATCCCCATCCTCACGCCGGCGGCCTCGCGCGCGCTCTCGTCGAAGCGCCGCTTCCAACGCTGCGGGTACGCGTCCCCTCCTTCGCGCTGGTCTCCGCGCGAGGCGGTCTGGCGAAGGTCCTGACGGAGCACGAAGCGCGGCGTCCGGCTGCGCTCGCGTTGTGGCGGCTGGCGACCGATGCCCTGACGTTCGCAACGGCGGACGAGCGGGTGGGGCTGTTCGCTACAGCGGTCGATGCGGGAGTCGTCGGTGGATGGCGGGGAGCGCTGGAGCTGGCGTCGGGGCTGTACCAAGCGGATGAGACGGTGGTCGCGCGCGCCTGCGCGTCCCTCTGCGAGGAAGCCGTCGAGAGGCAGATGCGCCTTACGGCGGCGATCTTCGCGGAAGCGCGCGCACTGCTCCGCCCATGGGATCCGGAAACCGCTCTGGACCTGGCGAAGCTCGCGCGGGAACGTGCCGACCACATGGCAGCGGAGTGGTGGGGCGTGCGTGCCGCCCAGGCGGCAACGAGAGAATCGCAGTGGGAATGCGCCGCGCGTGGATACATGTACGCGGCGGCGGCCGTGGAGGAGCGGGGTGCGTACCGCCTGGCGCTCCGCTACCGCTGGAAGCAGTTCAAGCTCGCGCAGCGCGCGCGGAGGCGCGTGCTGGCCGCGCGCGCGATGCACTCGATCTACGCGGTCCACCTGTTGATGCGGAACCGCGACGAGGCGGAGCGCTACGCCGCCAGGGCGGTGCGGCTGTACCCGGAAGGCCATCCCCGCCTGATCGCACTGGCGCACGACGTGGCCTGGACGCGCCTGGAGGACGGCGAGGCGAAGGAGGCGCTCCGCATCTTCCGCAGCATGTGGTCTTGCTCGTTCCCACCTCGCGAGATGCTCTGTCTGACGGCGAACACCGCACGGGCCGCGGCCCTGGTGGGCGACTCGGAGATGTACTCCACCGCGGTCCATCGCGCCGAGCAGGTCCTGGAGGACTCCCAGTACGGCGACGGCGCGGCCTGGGCGCTCGCAACGCTCGGACGCGCAGCGATGTCGGCTGGTGACACCGAGCGCGCACTCCGCTGGGTGACGGCCGCCTACGCGCTCGCCGTATCCCGCGGGGAGCGCGAGGTCGTGAAGCTCGTGGAGTACGTGCGCGAGCTCGGGCCAACCTGAACGATCAACCCCCACCGCCCATCAGCCCGCCGCCGCGGTTGTCGCTGGTGGTGGTGTCGCCGGGAGCCGTGTTTCCGTCCCCGGTGGTGGACGTGGCGCTGAAGGTGGTCGGCGGCTCCGGAGCGGGCTTCGCGTGGCGGGCGGAGCCAGCCGTGGCGGCGGTGGGCGCGCCCTGAGAGCAGGCTGCGGTCCCGGCGAGGCCGGTCGCCAGCAGGACGGCGAGGATCTTCCGCATGATCGTATCGGAGGCGGGGGTGTGGGGTGAGTACGGCCGTACTCCCGAATGTACTCACGCCCGCTCCTTTCCGCACGAATCCTTCCGAAGCTGTGGAGAACTCCGCCGTGCCGACGACGGCGGAGGTCCGTCACCCACGTCGGCCCCAACCTCACCCCGTGGCGATCCGATGAGCGACCTTGCGAGCATCGAGCGACGGCTCGAGAAGCTGGAGAAGGAGAGCCGGATCAAGATGGTGCTGCAGTACCTCCTGTTCCCGCTGATGTTGCTGGGGAGCGGAGCCCTGCTGAACCGCGAGGCCAACCGGCGAGCCGACGAAGTGAAGCGGTTCGAGATCGCGCAGAGGATGGTGCCCATGCTGTTCGCGGGGAACGCGGACCAGGCGTTCGCCACCCAGCGCATCCTGCACCGCGTGCTGGACACCGCGCTCGTCGGGGAGATCGACAGCGTGGTGGTGAAGTACTACCGCTCGCGCATTACCGAGAGTCTGCGGAGCGGAAACGTGGACTCGGCGGTCGCGCTGGTCCGCACGGCCCAGGCCGTCGGCGGAGAGGCCGCCGAGAAGCTGGTGGCGCCGGCGGACCGCCCGGAGCTCTCGCGGGCAGGCCGCGCTTCGGCGCTGGAACGCCAGGCCTTCGAGCACCTGTTGGCGGGACGATACGACGAGGCGCAGGCCGACTTCGCCCGCGCCGAGCAGGCGTACCCCGGCTACCACAGCGTGTACGAGATCGCCCGCCTGATCCGGCAGCGGAGGCCCGCCCTCGCGTCTCCGGAGGCACAGGAGGAGCTGCTCCGCACGATTGCCACCCGCCACGCGTACGGCGCCCCTGCCGACCTGCTGCGCCGGGTCCGGGAGCGCGTGCGCGCGTGAGGCGGAAGGCCCCGCGAACGAGGGGGCCGGGCCCGCGCTGGACCCGGCCCCCTCGTCTTTCTGCCGGCGTGCCTACCTCAGCACCAGCAGGTCTCGTACGCGGTGAAGCACTCGTCGCAGCCGGTCTGCACGCAGGACAGCATGAGCGTGTGGTCGCAGCAGGGGCCGGTCATCTCGGTGTCGTGCGGACAGTCCGCCGGGTTGTCGGACACGGGGCAGATGCCGCTGGCGCCCTGCACGGTGCCGCGGGCGTCCGCATCGTCGGCGGCGGTCTCGAAGGTCTCGACTTCCAGGGACTCGATCCGCAGGGTCAGCTTGCGCATGGTGGTCTCTCCGCTACGTGGGGGGTGCTTCCGCCGGGGGCGGCGGCGGACGGATGGGCGGGACTGCACGAGGCGAGGCGTCCATCTCCTACAGGACGGCGTGAGCTCAGCACCAGCAGGTCTCTGCCGCGGTCAGCACGCAGCAGTCGGTCTCGATGCAGGACTGCGCGAACGTGATCTCGCAGCAGCCGCCGGTGATGTGGAGCGTTCCGAAGCAGGGCCTGTCGGTCTCCTCCGGAAACGTGGGGGGGAGCGCCGCGCCGCGTACGGTGCCGCGGGGGCTCGCGTCGGCGGTGGCGGTCTCGAAGGTCTCCACCTCCAGGGCCTCGATCTTCAGGGTCAGCTTGCGCATCAGGTTCTCCATGCGGGGTGTGAGGAGCGCGGCCGACGATGGCTCCGCGTACGTGCTCCGGTCGAACGATTCTAACGGGCCGTTGCGTGGAACGGAAGCGTGGCGGAAAGGACCGGCGGGGCGGAGCGGGGCGGGGATGGAGGCCGGGACCTCCCCCTGCCGGTGGCGGCCGCGAGAAAAGTCGTGACATCGGGCGGTGGATGGCAGAGATTGGTGCGGGCCGTTCGTCCCCCTCTCTCACCCCTCCGGGATCTCCATGACCGAGCTGAGCGCGCTCTGGCTGCCCATCCTGCTGTCGGCGGTGCTGGTGTTCGTGGTGAGCTCCATCGTCCACATGGTGCTGCCGTGGCACAAGAGCGACTATCCCGCGCTGCCGGACGAGGAGCGGTTCCGCGCCGCCGTGGGCCCGCTGGGCATCCCCCCGGGTGACTACATGGTGCCGCGGGCGGGGACGAACGGCGAGATGAACACGCCCGAGTTCAAGGAGAAGCTGGACCAGGGCCCGGTGATGCTCGTGAGCGTGATGCGGAACGGGCAGTGGACGATGGGGCGCAACCTGGGCCTGTGGTTCGGCTACCTGCTCGTCGTGTCCCTGTTCGCCGCGTACGTGGCCGCCGTCACGCTCCCGCGCGGCGAGGACTACATGCGCGTCTTCCGCGTGGTGGGCACCGTGGCGTTCGTCGGCTACGCGATGGCGCTCTGGCAGATGTGGATCTGGTGGGCCCGCGGCATCGGCCTGACGCTCAAGTCCACCTTCGACGGTCTTCTCTACGCGCTGCTCACCGCCGGCGTCTTCGGCTGGCTCTGGCCGCAGTAGCGCCCCGCACGTCCTCCCCCAACCCTGCTCACCCGGAACGATGAAGGCCTGGTTCGGCATCCCGTTCACGCTCGCGCTGCTCGTGCTGGCGATCTATCTGGAGGCGTACGTCCCCGTCGTTCCGGTGACGCTCACGACCATCCTGGGCACCTCGGCGTGGGCTGCGTGGGACTCGTGGCAGATCGGGCTGAGCCGCTACGAGTCCGCGATGGCGCACCGGCCGGTGGAGGTCTTCTTCTCCGTCGCCATCGTGTGGATCGCCACCTTCCCGGCCTACCTGCACGCCCGCGCCCGCGTGCTGAACGGCGAGGCGGCACTGAAGCCCGTGCCGCTGCGCGGCTGACGGGATTTCCGGCGCATCCACGGGCCGCGCATCCGCCGACGCGGCGCGCCGGTGTCCGACGGGGAGCGGGGACCTGCTGCGTCTCCGCTCCCTTCGTTGTGGAGGGGATCGGGCGCGGGCTATGTTGGGCCGTTCCCGCCCTCCACCCGAGCCCGCCCGTCCCTTGGAATACGCCGGACGCGACCTGGAGGCGATGGACTTCGCCGAGCGATACCACGCCTGGATCGCGGCGGAGCTGTCGCCGTTCCTGGGCGCGCGCGTCGCCGAGGTGGGGGCGGGCACCGGCGCGTTCACGCGGCTCCTCCTGGCCTCACCCGCCGTCCGCCAGGTCGTCGCCGTCGAGCCCTCCGCCGCCATGCACGCCGAGCTGAGCGGCCGGCTCGGGGCCGACGCGCGCGTCACCCTGCACCAGGCCCTCTTCCGCGACGTCGCGTCTGCGTACGAGGGGGCGCTGGACTCCGTCGTCTACGTCAACGTGCTGGAGCACGTGCAGGACGACGCCGCGGAGCTGGCCCTCGCCCGGTCCGCTCTCCGCCCGGGCGGGCACGTCTGCCTGTTCGTGCCCGCGCTGCCCTGGCTCTACTCGCGCTTCGACGCCGCCATCGGCCACCACCGGCGCTACGGCCGCCGCGAGCTCGTCGCCAGGGTGCGGGCGGCGGGGCTCGACGTCGTTCGCGCGGACTGGTTCGACGTGGCGGGCATCCTCCCGTGGCTGGTGGCCTTCCGGCTGATGGGGCGGACGCTGGGCGGCGGGCAGGTGCGCGTCTACGATCGCCTGGTCGTGCCCGTGGCGCGGCGGGTGGAGGCGCTCGTCCGGCCCCCGATCGGGAAGAACCTGCTCGTCGTCGGCCGGGTGCCGGGCGGGGCGGCGTGACGGTGGAGGAGGGAGGCGCCGGCGTCTCGGTGGAAAGCCTGCGCGCCCTCGCCCTCGCCCTTCCGGGGGTGGAGGAGGGGCCGTGCTACGGCACGCCGGGCTTTCGCGTGAAGGGCAGGCTGTTCCTGCGCGTGCACGAGGACGGCGAGACGCTGGTCCTGTGGACGGACGAGTACGAGCGCGACTTCCTGATGGAGGCGGAACCGGACGTCTTCTTCACCATGGACCACTACCGCGGGCACCCGGTGATCCTGGTCCGCCTGCCCCTCGTGGGGCGCGACCGGCTGCGGGGGCTGGTGGAGGACGCCTGGCGCCGCCGCGCACCCCCGCGCCTCGTGGCGGAGCACGACCGCGCGTCCTAATCCGACGCGGTCTGATCCCTGCGGCGGCGGTCCGAAGCGAACGCGGGAGCCGACGACGACCGGGAGACGCGGATGGGCAGGACGCCGATCGTGGCGCTGGAGGGTCCGAGCGCGGTGGGGAAGACGACGCTCGCCGAGGCGCTGGCGCGGGAGCACGGCGCGGCCGTGGTGCCGGAGGTGTCGGCGGTCCCTCCGCCTCCGCCCGGCGAGGCGGCCGAGTGGTGGATCGCCCGTCACGCCGAGCGGTGGGCGCGGGCCGTCGACCTCGCCCGGGACGCGCCGTTCGTGGTGCTGGACGGCGACCCGCTCAAGAGCCTGTGGTACGGCTGGATCTACGCCGACGAGGCATGGGCCGACGTCGACGTCGTCGTCCCGCTTCTCCGCGCGCGCATCGACCGCGGGGAGCTGTCGCTGCCCGACCTGACGGTCGCCCTCACCGCCGACGAAGCGCGCCTCCGCGCCCGCCGCGACGGAGACGCGACGAGGACGCGGCGGAGGTTCGAGAAGCACCTGCGGATGGTCGCGCCCCTGCGGCGCTACTTCGCCGCGCTGGCGGAGGCGGCGCCCGGCCGCGTGCTGCTGCTGGACACGGAGGACCGGGCCGCCCTCGCCGGGCGTGTCGCCGCCGCGGTCGCCGCGCTGCCCGCGAATGAGCCCGAGTCGCTGGCCGCGCTGGACGGGATCGCGGCGTGGCTGCGGCGCCAGGGGCCGGTACCCACGGGGGAGGGGGGAGGAGGATGAGCAGCGGGAACGTGCCGGTCTACGAGCAGATCGCGGATGCGTACGCGGCCACGGTGGACACCAAGCCGCACAACGCCTTCTACGAGCGCCCCGCGACGCTCTCCCTGCTCCCGCCGCTGGGCGGGCTGCGGGTGCTGGACGCGGGCTGCGGCAACGGGTGGTACGCCGAGCAGATGGTGGCCCAGGGCGCCATCGTCACCTCGTTCGACATCACCCCGCGCCTCGTGGAGCTCACCCGCGAGCGGCTGGGCGGGCGCGCCACGGTCCTGCGGGCCGACCTGGGGGAGCCGCTGGCGTTCGCCGCGGACGGGGAGTTCGACGTCGTGGTCTCCTCGCTCGTGCTGCACTACCTGCGCGACTGGCACGCCCCGCTGGCCGAGATCGCGCGCGTCCTGCGCCCCGGCGGCACCCTGGTGTTCTCCACGCACCACCCGGTCATGGACTGGCGGGAGTTCCACACCGAGAGCTACTTCGCCACGGAGCTTCTGAACGACGACTGGCAGATCGGGACCGTGACCTTCTACCGACGCCCCCTCACGGCGATGGTCGACGCGCTCGCCGGCGCCGGCTTCGCGGTGGAGCGGTTGCTGGAGCCCCGCCCGACCGAGGAGTTCCGCCACGCCAGCCCCGACTGGTACGAGAAGCTGATGCGGAACCCCTGGTTCCTCGTCTTCCGCGCCCGCCGCGCCTGACCCGCGCCGCCCGGGGAAGGCCCCGATCTTGCGCGGCGCGCGGGCATGCGAAACCGAGCCATCCTCCCTGTTCTTCTCCTGCTGGCAGGCGCCTGCGCCTCGTCCTCCGCGCGCCCGGCCGGCGGCACCCGCGCGGACGTGCACCCCGGGTTCGACCTGTCGATCTACCCCGGCGAGACGGCCCTGCGCGCCTGGCGCCAGGCCTCGCCGTACCGCTGGGTGGGCTACTACCTGCCCTCTCCCTGTCACCGCGACGCGTCGTGGAGCGGGCGCCGGGCGGCCATCGAGGGGATGGGGTGGGGCACCGCCGTCATCTACGTGGGCCAGCAGGCGTTCGAGGACGCCGCGCCCGACACCGCCCCGCGCACCACCCCCATCGTCTGCTCGCGCACGCTGCTCACGCCGGAGCGCGGCGTGGCGGACGCGCGCGACGCCATCGCCCGGGCGCGGGGCGAGGGGTTCGCGGCGGGGAGCGTGGTGTACCTGGACGTGGAGCGCATGCGCACCATCCCCCAGGCGATGCTGACGTACTACGGCGCCTGGACGGCCGAGCTGCTGCGCGACGGGACCTACGTCCCCGGCACCTACGCGCACCAGGCGAACGCGGCCCCGCTCTTCGCCGCCGCCCGCGCCGCGTACGCGCAGGCGGGGCGCCGGGAGACGCCGCCGTTCTGGATCGCGGGCGGCCGCGCGTTCACGCTCGACCAGCCTCCGTACGCCGTGGGCCTGCCGTACGCGCGCGTCTGGCAGGGCATCATCAACGTGGACCGCACCTTCGGCGGCGTGGCGCTGCGGGTGGACGAGAACACCGCCGACCGCGCCAGCCCGTCGGCGCCGCTCGCTCCGTAGACCCCCGCCGTCCGGGGCGCCCCGGCCACGGGGGCGCACCTTCCGCGTGGGCGGGGCGCGCCCGTGCTCCCCGCCGGACACGCCCCCGGCTGAACGCACGCGGATGTCCTACCGCCTCGCCATCTTCGACTTCGACGGTACGCTGGCCGACTCGTTCCCCTGGTTCGTGGGGGTGATGAACGACGTGGCCGACCGCTACCGCTTCCGGCGCTTCGAGCCGCACGAGATGGAGACGCTGCGCGGCTACGACTCGCGCCGCATCATGGCCCACCTGCGCATGCCCGCCTGGAAGCTCCCGTTCGTGATGCGCGACATGCGCCGCCGGATGGCGCTGGCCGCGCCCGGCATCTCCCTCTTCCCGGGCGTCCCGGAGATGCTGCGGCGGCTGGACGCGGCGGGAATCGCCCTGGCCATCGTGACCTCCAACTCGGGCGAGAACGTGGAGCGGATCCTGGGGCCGGACCTCGTCGCCCGCATCCGCCACCGCGGCTACGGAGCGTCGCTGTTCGGGAAGAGGCCGCGCCTGCGCAGGGTGCTGCGCGAAGCGGGCGTCGTGCCCGCCGAGGCCATCTGCATCGGCGACGAGATCCGCGACTTCCAGGCGGCGCAGGGAGAGGGGATTCCGTTCGGCGCGGTGGCGTGGGGCTTCACGCGGGTGGAGGCCCTCCGCGCGCTGGGCCCCGCGGAGGAGTTCGCCACGGTGGAGGACGTCGCGACCCGCCTCACCGGCGGCGCGGAGGGGCGGCGGCCCGCGCGCACGCGCACGTCGGGCGCCGGGTAGCGGAAGGCCGCCGCGGCATCGTAGAATTCGCCCGCCGCGGCGCCCTTCCCGATCGCCCGCTCTGCCCGGAGGACGCATGAAGAAGCGCACGCTGGTCGCCGTGCTGGCCCTGCTCGCCGTCGCCGCCCCGCTCGCCATCCGCCGGGCGGACGGCCAGGCGGGCGCGTCGCGGCAGGGCCTGAGCAACTGGGTCGTCGTGTACCTGGGCGAGGGCGGGCCCTCTCCCCACGCGATCGAGAGCCCGCAGATCCGCACCCTGGGCGGCCGTCAGTTCCTGGTGGGCAGGGGCGTGGACACGGGGTTCTCGGGCGGGTGGGAGACGGGGACCACGTACTGGCTGGCGATGGAGGACATCACCAGCATCCAGTCGCACGCCTCGCTCGCCAACCTCCGCCGGTCCTACGAGCCGGTGGACAGCACCGCGGTCCAGTAGGCACGGTGCACGGCCTGCCCCGCAGCCGCCTGGTCCTGGCGGAGCACGATCCCGCGTGGGCGGACGCGTTCGCGGCCGAGGCGGTCCGGATCGGGGCCGCCCTGGGCCCGCTCGCCCTGGCGGTGGAGCACGTGGGGAGCACGGCCGTACCCGGCCTGCTCGCCAAGCCCGTCGTGGACGTCGCGCTGGCGGTGCGCTCCACGGCCGACGCCGCGGCCGCCGTGGGGCCGATGGAGGCGCTCGGCTACGAGCACCGCGGCCCGCACGGCGACGACCCCGCGCGCCGCTACTTCGTGCTGGACCGCGGCGGGCGCCGCATGTTCCAGGTCCACCTCTGGATCGTCCCCACCGCGGGGTGGGACGGGCACCTGGCCTTTCGCGACCTGCTCCGCGCCCGCCCCGACCTGGTGGGCGTCTACGCCGCGGAGAAGCGGCGCGTGGCGGATGCCGTCGGGTGGGACAAGACGGCGTACGCCCACGCCAAGGAGGCGGTCGTGGAGGCGATGCTGCGCGACGGTCCTCCTCCCACTCCTCCCGACGGGGGGTAGCCCCTCCCGCCCCGGCGGCCGCCGCCGTCGAGATCGCCGCCCCGGAGAAAGCCCGTCGCGTCGGACGGAGGAGCGGCCCGGGCGAGGGCGCGACAGCCCGGAATGCGGGCTCCGTGTAGTCGTTGCAGCGGTTTCAACCGCCGGTGAGGGCCTCGCGCGCCGGCCGATACGCCGTCCTTCGCCGGACCCCCGGTCACGGAGCCATCCTGGCCCCCGGCGACACCGAACCCCCTCCGACCGATCCCCACGATGGCCGATCCGAACGCCGCCGGCGCCCCCTCGATCACCCGTCCCCGGGAGGCCGCGTGAACCGCGGGGTGGAGCGCATCGGGGGCGTGGGGTTCCTGCTGCTGGGCGCGTGGCTGATCCGCGGCACCTGGCGCGTGGCGGCCGGCGGCGGGCGCTTTCCGGTGATCGGCGCCGTGATGGGGCCGTTCGCCATCTGCGTGGGGGTGGGGCTGCTGCTGTTCCCCTCGCCGCGGTCGGAGCTGGCGGCGCGCGGGCGGGACCCGCGGGGCAGGGTCGGGTGGGCCGACCTGTCGGGGCGGTGGAGGGTGGTCTCGGGGCTGGCCATCGCCTCGTCCCTGGCCTGGTACCTCTGGCTCGCGTACGGGGAGCTCTGACGACGGGCGGGGGGCCGGCCGAGCGTCCGGCCCCCTCCCCCGGTGCCGCTACTCCACCACCGCGCCGCAGTCGGGCGCCGGGAGCGTCGGGCCGAAGCAGTCCTCCGCCAGCAGGGTGAGCTGCAGGCAGACGTAGTCCAACGTGCAGCCGGACCCGGTGCAGAGGTTGATCGCCGAGACCACGGCCCCGGTGGTGAGGGCGACGGCCGTGGCCGAGTCGGCGGTCTCGAAGCTCGATACGGTGAGCTGGTCGGGGGACAGGCGGAGCTTGCTCTCCATCGCGGGCTCTCGTGGTACGGGGTGAGGACGGCGCTGGGGGGCCGGCGTGGGGGGGGGAACGTCCGGCAGCGCCGAAGGGCGTCAGTCCGTTCGGGTGCAGCCGAGCATGGTGCAGGTGTCGTCCGTGGGGCACATGTTGATGCAGGTGTCCTCCCACGTGTTCGGGCCGGTCCCCGGATCGGTGACCGGATCGCTCGCCGCGAGCTGGAACGACACCGCGGGCGTGGGATCGAACGAGACGACGTGGAGGGAGTCCGGGTCCAGCCGCAGGTGCTTCACGGGCGACCTCCTGGCGGGGGTGGAGGGTTGCGTTTTACGGCGTGGAATGTACGTGCCTGCGGCGCCGGGGGCAACGAGATCGCGCACCCGGACAACGAAACGGCCGTCTGCGGTGTCTAACGGTGCACGCGCCGGCGGGGCGGGCCAAGCGTCCGCATCCCGCTTGCCCCCGGTAGCCGCCCGGTCCAGATTGCCACCGTCCCCGGAACGTCCCGTCCCGCGGGAGAGGACCACCCCGCTCCACCAGGATTCCTCCATGCAATCCACCATGCTCCGACGCCCGCGGGCGCTGGCCGGGCTGCTGCTGATCGCGGCGTCCCCGGCGGCGCTCGGCGCGCAGGTGCCCGGTTCGGCCGGGTACATGACCCCGCCGGCGCCCATCCCGCAGATCCTGTCGGCCGCGCCCACGCCGGGGGTGAGCGTCTCCCCCACCAGGCGCACCATCGCCCTGCTGGGGCGGGAGAACCTGCCCTCCATCGCGGAGCTCTCCGAGCCCGAGCTGCGGCTGGCGGGAGTGCGCCTGAGCCCGCGCACCAACGGCCCCTCGCCCACGCGCGTGGCTTACCTGAACGGCATCACCTTCCAGGACATCGCGAGCGGCGCCAAGCGGGCGGTCACGCTCCCCGCCGGGGCGCGCGTGACCAACATCCGCTGGTCGCCGAACGGGACCAAGCTCGCGTTCCTGAACGCGGTGCGGAACGGGCAGGAGCTGTGGGTGGCGGACGTGGCCACCGGGCGCGCGCTGCGCATCGTGGGCCCCGAGGTGAACGCGGCCTTCGGCGCCGGCTACGAGTGGGCGCCCGACGGCCGCTCCCTCCTCTTCCTGCGCATCCCCGGCGGACGCGGGCCCGCGCCCGTCGCGAGCTCGGTCCCAAGCGGGCCCAAGGTGCAGGAGAACATCGGCCGCGCGGCGCCGGTCCGCACCTACCAGGACCTGCTCGCGAGCGAGCACGACGAGCGCCTGTTCGAGTACTACTTCACCTCGCAGCTCTCGCGCATCCCGGTCACCGGCGGCGTGCCGACGGCCGTGGGCCCGCGCGCGATCGTCTCGTCCTTCTCGTCTTCGCCGGACGGGCGGTACGTGCTGACCACCCGCATCAAGCGCCCGTTCTCGTTCCTGGTCCCCTGGAGCCGCTTCTCGCAGGAGATCGTGGTGATGGACGCGCGCGGCGCCACGGTCAAGCGCATCGCCGACCTGCCCAGGGCGGAGCAGGTCCCCATCGCCTTCGACGCCGTGCCCACCGGGCCGCGCCAGGTGTCGTGGCGCGCCGACGCACCGGCCACGCTCGTCTGGGCCGAGGCGCAGGACGGCGGCGACCCGCGCCGCGAGGCCGCGGTCCGCGACCGCGTCCTCCTGCTGGAGGCGCCGTTCACGGCCCAGCCCCGCACGCTGGTGGACCTGGAGCACCGCGCCGCCGGCGTCAACTGGGGCCGGGACGACTTCGCCATCGTCTACTCGCAGTGGTTCAACACCCGCCGCGAGCGCCGCTACGCCGTGGCCCCCGGCCAGCCCGGCACCGCGCCGCGCCTGCTGATCGACCGCTCGTATCAGGACCGCTACGGCGACCCGGGCGAGCCCGAGATGCGCTTCAACGAGGCCGGCCGCGCCGTGATCCAGTTCACGCCCGACGGCTCGGGGCTGTACCTGACCGCCGAGGGCGCGTCGCAGAAGGGCAACTACCCCTTCCTGGATCGCATGAACATCGCGACCGGGCAGACCACCCGCCTGTGGCGCGCCGAGGACCCGTACTTCGAATCGGTGGTCGCGCTGCTCGAGCCGGATGCCTCCCGCTTCCTGACCCGCCGCGAGTCGCAGGCCCAGGCGCCGAACTTCTTCGTCCGCACCCTGCCGGGCAACCAGGCGCGCGCCATCACGGACTTCAGGGACCCGGCGCCGCAGCTCGCCGGCATCCAGCGCCAGCTCATCACCTACAAGCGCGCCGACGGCGTGCAGCTCAGCGCCACGCTGTACCTGCCGCCCAACTACGACCCTCAGCGCGACGGCCGCCTGCCCATGTTCTTCTGGGCGTACCCGCAGGAGTTCCGGGACGCGGCGGCCGCGGCGCAGGTGACCGACTCGCCCAACCGCTTCTCGCGCCCCGGCGGCTCGTCGCACCTCTTCCTGCTCACGCAGGGGTACGCGATCCTGGACGGCCCCACCATGCCCATCATCGGCGAGGGCAGCACGGAGCCGAACGACACCTACGTGGAGCAGCTCGTCTCCAGCGCCCAGGCGGCGGTGGACAAGGTGGTGGAGATGGGCGTGGGCGACCGCGACCGCATCGCCGTGGGCGGGCACTCGTACGGCGCCTTCATGACCGCCAACCTGCTCGCGCACTCGGACCTGTTCCGCGCCGGCATCGCGCGCTCCGGGGCGTACAACCGCACGCTCACGCCGTTCGGCTTCCAGGCGGAGCAGCGCTCGTACTGGGACGCCACCGACATCTACACGCGGATGTCGCCGTTCACGTACGCCAACCGGGTGAACGAGCCCATCCTGCTGATCCACGGCGAGATGGACGACAACTCGGGGACCTTCCCGGTCCAGAGCGAGCGCTTCTACGCCGCCCTGCGCGGGAACGGCGCCACCGTGCGCTACGTGGTGCTGCCGTACGAGACGCACGGCTACCGCGCCCGCGAGTCCAACCTGCACACGCTGGCCGAGATGGTCGCGTGGCTGGACAAGTACGTGAAGAACGCCGGCCCGCGCGCGCCGTCCCCGGCGGCGCCGCGGACCACGTCGGCCCCGGCGGGCGCGCAGCCTTCCGGCGCCGCGACGACCACCGCGGCGGCGGCTCCGGCCACCCGTCGGTAGCGTTCCGCCGGCGGTGGCACGAGAGAGCGGCGGCTCCCGGTTCGGGGGCCGCCGCTCTCTATCTCGGTTCCGCTCACTCCCGTCGCGGTAGGCCGGCGGCGTTCTTCACGCGGAGACGCGGAGGGCGCGGAGACGCGGAAACGGCAACGGAGGGTCTCACGCGGAGGCGCGGAGAACGCGGAGGTGGGAGGGCGAGAT
This sequence comes from Longimicrobiaceae bacterium, assembly GCA_030146875.1. Lineage (GTDB taxonomy): Bacteria > Gemmatimonadota > Gemmatimonadetes > Longimicrobiales > Longimicrobiaceae > JASLAX01. Next base: position 48,154 of record JASLAX010000142.1, on the reverse strand, counting down.
CCTCCCTCTCCTCCGATCACGCTGCGGATGCCGGGATCGATTGAGGAGGAGGCGGGTGCCGCGTACGCCTCCGCGTCTCTCCGGTCTTTTCTCCGCGTCTCCGCGTGAAAAAAGCCTTTCAGGGGCTCGGGCGGATGCCCGCCGTCACCGCGGTTGGACGGCGCTCAGGAGCTCGTCCATGGCGATGGAGCACCCCCGCGCCTCCGCCCCGGTGGCGCGGCCGAGGAGGCGGAAGCCCTCGGCCGACGTGATGCCGAGGTCCGCCGTCTGGATGGCGGAGACGGACCCCAGGTTGGCCAGGTCGTGGTGGCGCAGGACGCCGACCTCGCCGTGCGGGAGGGGGCGGAGCGTCTCGGGGTCCGTCGCCACCGTGCGGACCCACGACGGCCCGCGGTGCAGGCGGCGGGAGAGGTCGGCGTCGTCCGGGTCGCCCGCGACGGCGTCGTAGAACTGGGAGCCCATCTCCGTCATCCCGTACTCGTTCACGCACCACTCGGGCGGCACGCCCAGGAGGTCCGCGAAGCCGGCGTACAGCTCGCCGCGGGTGACCTCGCGCGAGCGGCCCTTGAAGCCACCCGTGTCCATGATGCGCGAGCCGGGCGGGAGCCGGTGGCGCTCGCCGCGGGCGCGCAGGGCGTCCAGCCAGTGGACGAACGCGAACGCCGTTCCGGGGATGCAGACGGGCTCGCCCGCTTCCTCCGCCGCGTGCAGGGCGGCGGAGAGGGCGTCGTGGTCGATGCCGCCGTCCGGAGCCACGAACCACCCCGCGCCCGCCGCGCCGAGATCGTTCGCCACCTCGCCCGCCATGTGGGAGAGGGAGGAGTCGGGAAGGGCGGAGGGCGGCGGGACCAGTGAGGCGACGCGCGGGCGGGCCCCGTCCGGGAGCAGGTGGGCGCGGAAGCCCTCGCGCAGGGCGGCGTCGTACAGGGCCAGGTCGGGAACGTAGTGCGTGCCCCGCCGCTCGCGCCCCGCCGTGGTGCCGCTGGTGCGGAAGACGGCCTTCGCGGCGGACGCGTCCCCCACGACCAGGGCGGCGGCCTTGAACGCGTCGGTGGGCACCGCGGGCACGTCCGTCCAGGTGCGCACCCCGTCGGGGCCGATGCCGCGGCGCTCGCAGAAGGCGCGGTACGGCGCGTTGCCGGCGAGCTGGTGCGCGAAGACGTCGCGGGCCAGCGCGTCGAACTCGTCGTCCGGGAGCGGGGCGTGCGCGCCCCGGCGGATGCGGGCGAGCAGCGCGTCGCGAAGGCTCTGGGGATCGGGCGTCATCGGCGGCGGTGCGGGGGACGGGTGCGACGGGCGAGAATAAGGCGGAGGGGCGCCCCGCGGCAGTGCGCGCCGCGCCCCACCCCGGCGGCCTGATTGAGCCGCGACGGCCTAGCGCGACCAGCCGGCGAGCAGGTTGCCCAGGTTCTGCTGCACGCCGCGCGCGCCCCCCGTGTTCCGGCCGTTGTAGATGAACGAGAAGATCACCGTCTCGCCGTTCCCCGTCTTCACGAAGCCGGACAGGGAGCGCACGCCGCGGATGTAGCCCGTCTTGGCGTGCAGGTTGCCGCCGGCCGGCGGGCCCACGAACATCCGCCGCAGCGTGCCGTCGGGGTCGCCGGCGACGGCCAGCGACTGGTGGAAGACGGGGCTCCACGGCTGCGCGTCCGCGAACGCGAGCGCGGACACCATGGCGTGCGCGCTGGTGCGGTTCGCGGCGGAGAGGCCGGAGCCGTCCGCCTGCCAGATCTGGCCGTAGGGCACGCTGGCCTTCTCGTGGAAGAACCGCGCGGACGACGACCCCGCGCCGGTATAGCTCCCCACTCCCGTCGCCTTCGCCGCCGCCACCTTGAAGAGGTGCTCCGCGAAGAAGTTGTCGGAGTGGCGGTTCACGCGGAAGACGATCTCCTTCATTGGCACCGAGTACCGGCGGTGCAGCAGGACGGCGTTCTCGGGGGTCTTCCCGCGCCGCACCGCGCCGCGGACCTCGATCCCCTGCTCGCGCAGCGCCGCGCGCAGCGCGCCCGCCGCCAGCACCGCCGGGTCGGCCACGCCCACCCCGTACCGGTGGCGCGGGCCCACGCCGCCGCCGCGGATGCGGATGGTGTCCTCGTCCGGCTTGCGGACGGCCCACCCGCGCCCGCCGCGGCTGCCGGCGGCCACCACGGGGATCTCGGGAAGGTTCTCCGGCTCCGTCGTGAACGGCGCCCCCGTCGGGGACGGCTCCATGCGCACCCATAGCATGTTGCGCTGGTACGCCAGGCCGCTCACCGTGGGCGCGTAGGACGAGGCGCCGTTCCCCGTGTCCTTGGGCCACTGCGGGCCGTACATCAGCGTGTCGAACACCGACCCGTCGCCGATCACCCCGCCCGTCACCACCCGCACGCCGCGGGCGCGCAGCGCCTTCGCCATCCCCCGCACGGCGTCCAGAGGGTCCTTGTCCAGCCCGGGGTAGCCGAAGGCAGGGTCTCCCGAGCCGCGCAGCACCACCGGCCCGTCCAGCACCCCGTTGCTCACCCGGCCCGCCAGCAGCAGGTCGGTGGCGAAGCGGTGGTCGGGCCCCAGCAGCGCGAGCGCCCACGCGGCCGAGAACACCTTGTTGTTCGAGGCCGGCACCAGCGCCTTCTGCGCGTTGATGGCGAACAGCGTCTCCTTGCGGTCCTTGGACCAGGCCAGCACCGTCCACCCCTCGCCGTTCCCCACGATCGCCTCGGCCTGCGCCTGCAGCGGCCCCGCGGCCGCGCGCGCCGGACCGGTGCGCGGGGTGGCGAGCAGCGCCGCGCCGGCCAGTGCGGCCGCCGCCACCGCGCCCGCCGTCCTCCCCATCGCCCGTCCGGCCCGAGGCGCGCGACCCCTCACCGCGGCACCGCGTCGCGGGGGACCTCGACCTCGGGCGTGTCCGACCCCGACCCCGAGCCCAGCCCGTGGTCCTCGTGGAGCGAGTCCAGGATCATCTGCTGCATGCGGAAGGTGGCGCGGGTGTTCTCCTCCACGCTCATCATCAGGTCCAGGTGCGCGGCGATGGCGAACATCCCCACCGCCACCACCACCCCCAGCGTCACCACGATCAGCCCGGCGCCCGGCCCGAGCTGCCCGTCCTCGCCGCCCAGGCCGAAGGCGAAGAGAAGGCCGGCCACCAGCAGCGTGATCACCGCCAGGAAGCGCAGCGAGGCGGTCAGGAAGCGCGAGGTCCCGAAGCGCTTCTCCACCCCGGCCAGGCGCTGCGGCGTCCGCCGCTCCTTGAGCAGCGCGCCGCACTTGGGGCAGCGGTCCAGCTTGGGATCGTCCACCACCGTACCGCACGCGGTGCACTGGACGGGGGTGCTGAAGAGGTGCAGCGACATGGATATCCGTGACCTTTGGCGAGGATGCGAAATCTCGACTGCGCCAGCGCAAGGGAAGTGCCAGCCAACGGGTGCGTACGGGCTTCGCGATCCGGTTCGGTCCGGTGTGGGCGGCCGCTCCGGAGCCCCCGCGGCGATACCGCCGTCGCGGGTCTCCTCCGCGGGGCCGGCGAGCCTCCCTCCGCGCCCACCCACCGCCCGCCACCGTGTCCTCCCCGTGTCCCCCCGGGGCCGGCACGTGTCCACGGCGGAGGACGAGCGCACCGCTGGCGCGTTTCCCAGGCAGACGTTAAGATATTCGCCTGCAACGCGTTCGTTCTCGACGCTCCCGCGGCACCCCCGATGCGTTCTCCCCGTGCGTCGCCGGACCCGCCGGCCCCCGGCCGGAATCCCACCCCTTCTCGTCCTGGAGCAGCCATGAAGACGCTTCGCGCCTCCCTTCGCGCGGCGCTCGCCCTCGGAGCGGTCACCCTCCTCTCCGGCGGGTGCGCCAAGCAGGTGACCCGCATCGCCCCCGAGCAGGCCATCGACCTGTCGGGCCGCTGGAACGACGTGGACTCCCGCGCCGTCGCCGAGAACCTGATCCGCCAGAGCTTCGACGCGCAGTCCGGCCCCGGATGGGCGGGCCGCTACGCGCAGGTGCACGCCGGAAAGCAGCCGACGGTGATCGTGGGCACCATCCGCAACCGCAGCATGGAGCACATCCCGGTCACCACCTTCGTGCGCGACCTGGAGCGGGCGTATCTGAACAGCGGCATGGTGCAGGTCGTGGCCAGCGCCGAGGAGCGCAACGAGGTGCGCGACGAGCGCGCCGACCAGCAGGAGAACGCCGCCGCCGACACCCGGGCCCGCATGAGCCGCGAGCGCGGCGCCGACTTCATGCTGCAGGGCGACATCCAGACCATCGAGGACCGCGAGGGGCGGCGCAGCGTGGTCTACTACCAGGTCGACGTCACGCTGGTGGACCTGGAGACCAACGCCAAGACGTGGGTCGGGCAGCACCGCATCAAGAAGTTCATCGAGCGCCCGCGCCTGTCGCTCTGAAGCCACGACCCCGAAGGGAGCCCACCATGACCCCACGGATCCTTCCGGCGGCCGCCGCGCTCGCCCTGGCCGCGACCGCGGCGTGCACGCCCCGCATGCAGCCGGTGCGCCCGCTGCACCCCAACGGCGCCGTCGTGCCCACCACCGCCGACGCGACCGTCGCCTCGGCCGCGGCGGCCGGCGCCGCCGACCGCGACCGCGTGGCCCTGGAGCGCGACCGCACCATGGCCGACGCCCTCTCCTCGTGCACCCCCGCCACCTGCGACGCGCTGGCCCGCGGCCGCGTGGCGCTGGGGATGACCGAGGCGCAGGTCCTGGCCGCCACCGGCACCACCGCCGCCGCGTGGGAGACCCGCGCCGGGGGGCGCGTGACCACGCTGGCGGCGCGCTCCGATGCGGCGCGCGTCTCCGACGCCGTGGGGCAGGTCGCGTTCGTGACGCTGCAGGACGGGCGCGTACGCAGCTACACCTACCGCGAGCCGCAGGGGCTGCGGCTGGTCGCCTCGGCGGCGGACGCCACCCCCCAGGCCGAGGCCCGCGACCGCGCGGAGGCCATGCTCCGCGAGGGCCACGAGTTCGCCCTGCGCGGCGACTTCCGCGCGGCGCTGGACCGCTACGACCGCGCCGACGTGATCCGCCCGGGCGACCCGGAGACCACGCTGCACATCGCGCGCGCGCTGGACAAGCAGCTCCGCCCCGTCGAGGCGGTCATGCGCTACCAGCTCTTCCTGCACCAGATGGAGCTGGAGAAGATCCGCGCCCATGGCGAGGCGTACGCGCACATGTACGCGGCCATCGCCGAGGCGCGCGACCGGATCATCGTCCTGGACCGCGGCCGGCGATGAGCCCCCGGGCGCCCCTGCGCCTGCTGGCGGCGGCGGCCGTGGCCGCCGCCCTCTCCGGGTGCTCGACGCGCGGGGCGTATCCCCGCATGCCGGCCCCGGAGACCCTGCCCGCCGGCTCGCCCCTCCTCTCCCGCACCCTGGGCGAGACGGACGCCTGGCTGCGGCACTACGTGATGGAGGGGCGCGCCGACTCGGCCGCCCTGCTGCTGGAGCCCGCCTCGCGCGTGGCTCCCCGCGACGAGCTGGTCCGCCGCCTCCAGCTGGGGGTGGTCCTGAACGCCGCCGGCCGCTGGGCCGAGAGCAACGCCGCCTTCGAGTGGGCCGAGACGGAGGCCGACCGCCGCTACACCCGCAGCGTCTCCCGCGCGCTGGGGTCGCTGGCCATCAACGACGGGGTGATGGAGTACGTTCCCCCCTCGGCCGAGATGGCGCTGATCCCGTACTACCGCATGCTCAACTACCTGGGCCTGGGGCAGCGCGACGAGGCGGTGGTGGAGGCGCGCAAGACCGGCGCGTGGCTGCAGCGCCTGCGCGACGGGGGCAGGGAGCCCTGCGTGGGCGAGGGGATGGTGGCGTACCTGGCCGGCCTCGTCTACCGCGCCGGCGGCGAGCGCGGCGACGCGCTGGTGGCGCTGCGGCAGGCGGAGCGGTCGTTCGACGCCTGCGCCGGCGACGCCGGCGGGCGACCGGACGGCTTCGGCGAGGACCTGTTCCGCGCCGCGCACGCCGCGGGGGTGACGGAGGTGGCCGACTCGGCCGCAAAGCGCTACGGGCTGCGCGGCGGCGCCTCGCGCGTGGGCGCGGGAGAGGTCGTGGTGCTGGTGGAGCACGGGTGGGTGGCGCACCGCACCGGGCGCGACATCCACGTCCCCATCCGCCGCGAGGAGGCCGACGAGGTCGACGGCGACGACGAGGAGTCCACGGCCGAGGTCGCCGCGCGGGTGACGGCGCGCCTCGCCGGCAACCTGCTGGAGCAGTCGGTCTGGGGCGAGGCGCTGGACGAGCGGCCGGAGAACCAGCTCGCCGACGCCGCCGACGGGGCGTACGTGCTCAAGCTCGCGTGGCCCGTCCTGCGCCTGGAGGCGCTGGGCCCCGGCGGCGTCCGCGTCGCGGCGGGCGAGTCGTTCGCCCAGGCGCCCGTGGTGGCCGACGTCTCCGCCGGGCTGGTGCGCCACCTGGAGGCGCGCCGCCCGGCCATGCTCACCCGAATGGTGGGGCGGGGGATGGTGAAGTACGTGGCCACCCGCCAGATCGAGAAGAAGGCCGAGAAGCAGGGCGGCGAGTTCGCCGGCTTCCTGGCGCGCAGCGTGGCCAACGCCGCCGGGAACGTGATGGAGCGCGCCGACACCCGCTGCTGGTCGCTCCTCCCCGACCGCATCTCCGTGGCGCGCCTCGTCCTCCCCGCGGGCGAGCACCCGCTGCGCGTGGAGGTGATGGGCCCCGACGGCGCCGTGGCCGACACGGTGGACCTGGGCACCGTCCGCGTGGTCCCCGGCGAGACGGTCTTCGTCTCCCGCCGGGTGTGGGGTGCGGAGATGGGCGACCTGCGGCGCCTGGCCCGCGTGGGCGTGGACGCCGGGCGCGCCGGGCGGGCGGACACCACCGCCGCGGTCGCCGCCACGCGGTAGCCTCCGCCCGGGGTACTGCGCCCGGACGCGACGAAGGCCCCCGCTCTCCACAGGGGAGGGCGGGGGCCTTCTCGCCGTCCGTCCGAGCCGCCGGGCGCGGGCCCGGCGCGGCTCACATCCCGCTGTACGGCGTCAGGAAGACGACCATCAGGATGGGGACGAGGGGGATCGCCAGGATCCCGAGCACCCAGAGGGTGATCTCCATGTTGCTGGGCTCGACGTGGTGGTCGTCGCCGCCGGTGCGCTGGACGTTCAGGTCGGCCATGGGTCGTCTTCTCTCGTGGGCCGGCGTCGCGCGGACGGCCGGGAATCTCTCGTCGGGTCGGGCGCGCCTATCCTAACACATCCCCCCCGGCCTGTCCAGAAGCCGTCCGCCGGCACGGTCCTCTCCGCGCCGCAACCGCCGGCCAGCGATGAATTCGCCGTCTGGAACGGCGGAACCAAGTCCGCCGGGCGGACTCCGCATTCGCCGGAGCCGCGATGAAGGCCGGGGATCGCGGGCACCGCCTGCGAATGAATTCGCGGCTCGTGAAAGCACGAAGTCCGCCTGCGCGGACTGGGGTTTCATCGAGCCGAGATCCCGTCCGTCAGGACGGTCGCCGTTCTTAGCCGGGGGCTTTACGCCCCCGGAATGCGGACGAAGCCGGATACCGATCGCCTCGGACGGAGTCGCGGTGCCACCGCGAGGTCGACAGCCCGCGAAGGCGGGCTTCGCGTCGTCGTTGCAGCGGTCAAGCCCGTGAGGGGTCGCCTGCTCCCGCCTGCCGGTGCGCCGGCGGACGGCGGAGCCCGGCCTCAGCCCGGCCCCAGCCCCCGGTACAGCGCGTCCGCCACCCGCTCCGCCATGGGCACCAGCGGCCGCGACCGATCCCCGAGCAGCCACTCCAGCTCGATCTCCTCCAGCGCCCCGATCAGCACCCGCCGCGACACGGAGAGGTCCGCCCCCGCCCGCACCGCGCCCTCTGCCTGGCCGCTGGCCAGCAGCTCGTCCACGGCGTTGGCGTAGAGCTTCAGCACGTCGCGCACGGCGCCGCCGTAGAACTTGCTCGACTGCCGCGACTCCAGCAGCAGCACGGTAGCCAGGGGCGGGTCGGCCTCGATGCTCTCGAACTGCAGGCGGACGAAGCGGGCCAGGCGCTCGTGGAACGGCACGTCGCTGGGCAGCACGTCGCGCACGGCGGTGCAGAACTCGTTGACCTTCTCCCGGAACGCCGTGAGGAGCAGGTCGTCCTTGCCGTCGAAGTACAGGTAGATCGTGCCCTCGGCCACCCCGGCCCCGGCCGCGATGTCGCGGATGCGCGCGGCGAAGAAGCCGTTCTCCGCGAACACCCGCACCGCCGAGTCCAGGATCTCGCGGCGGCGGCTCTCGCGTCCGGTGGGGGGTGCGGGCTCGGTCATGCGGCGGAAGATAGCGAGGGTCCCGGAAGCGGCAAGGCCGGGGCGGCGGCGCCGCCCCGGCCTTGCCGGCCACCCTCCAGGCCGGGGAGATGGCTCAGAAGCCCGGCTGGAAGGAGAACTGCCAGTGCCATCCGCGGTCGCGCTCCATGGCGTTCACGTAGACGGCCTCCACGATCACGTAGTTGAAGACGTTCAGCCGCGCGCCCGCCCCGGCGGAGGTCAGGATCCCCCGCTCGGTCAGGTTGTTCTGGAAGCCGCGGCGCAGCACCGGGCGCGAGTCGTTCACGTCGCCGGTGTTGGGGTCGTCGAACTCGCCCCAGGCCACGCCCGCGTCGAAGAAGGCGATCCCCTCCAGCGGCGACAGGCCGTACACCCCGATCAGGCTGGAGAGCAGCGGCACCCGCAGCTCCGCGTTCGCCACCGCCACCTTGCTCCCGAAGAGCTGCCCGAACACGCGGCACTCGGTGCCGCCGGACGGCATCGCCTGCGCCTCGTCGCTGCAGCGGTCGCGCACGTCCGAGTAGGCGTAGCCGCGCATGAAGAACGGGTACCCCAGGAACTGCTCGCCGAAGAGCCGCTCGTCGCGCCCGTACCGCCCGAAGTGCATCCCGCGCAGCGCCAGCGTCATGGGCCGCACGAACAGGTAGCGGCGGTAGTCGGCGATGGCCTCGATGAACTGCCCCGTGCCCATGGTGGGCGCGACCTCGAAGTGGTAGCGCTGGCCCGCGAAGGGCGAGGTGAAGCCCGTCAGCGCGTTGTCGTAGACCAGCGCCGCCGAGGCCTCCCACAGGTTGAACGCCGGGGCGTCCTCCTTCGACTCGCGGTAGTCGACCGGCACGTACCCCACGATCGCGCCGTTCTGCCGCACCGGCTCGTAGATGTACTCGCGGATCTGCACGTCCTGCGAGATCCGGCGGAACCCGGCCGCGAACTCCGCGCGCTGCACCTGCGAGAAGGGGTACTGCGCCACGCCGCCCAGCCGCGTGTCGAAGTAGCGGAAGATGAGGAGCTGGTCGCGAAGGACGTCCTCCTCCTCGTCGAACACCTGCCGCTGCCCCGCCCCGGCGATGTACGGCAGCCGCTGCGCCGACACGCCGTAGTTCCAGCGCTGCCGCTGGTTCAGGTAGATGGTGCTGAACCCGATCTCGTCGAGCTGCCCCTGCGCCTGGATGGTCCCGTAGACGGTGTGGTAGCCCAGCACGTCCGAGAAGATGCCGCCGATCCCGCCGTACACCCCGCCCTGCCCGTACATCCCTCCGCCCGTCTGCACGCCCACCTGCGGCTGGCCCAGGTAGTCCAGCGAGAGCCGCGGGCGGTACGGCACCACCCGCCACGCCGAGTCCGCTCCCACCGGGGGGAGGCCGAACGAGGCGTTCCGCAGCAGCGCCGCCACGCGGTTGAACGCCGGCTCCGCCGGGCGCGGGGCGGGCGGCAGCACCGCCGCCAGCGGCGCCGACTGCGGCGAGCCGTCGGCCCACTGCTGCTGGCCCCCGGGCACCGGCGTTCCCGCCAGCTCCGTGGGGTTGCTGATGGAGTAGATGTTGTAGCCGCCGCGCTCGTAGGCGTTGAACACCAGCCGGTCCGCCGCCGACGCCGACGAGATGGCGGGGCTCAGGTGCGTGATGCCGCTCACCCCGGTGAACAGGTTGGTCACCTGCGTCACCGCGTTGGTGGCCACGTCCATCCGGTAGATGTTGGGGATGCCGGTGCGGTCGGAGAGGAAGAAGAGCGACGTTCCCCCGCGGCCCCACGACGGGTTCACCGTGCGCGGCCCGGAGCTGACCGGCGGCATCCGGATCTGGCCCGTGGCCACGTCCATCAGCGCCAGCTTGTACGTGCCGAAGACCAGCGAGTCCAGGTTGGTGTCCGGCCCGCGGTCGGTCACGAACGCCACCGTGCGCCCGTCCGGCGAGAAGGCCGGCTGCACGTCGGCGTAGCGGTCGTCCGTCAGCTTGCGCGCGGCGCCCGTCTCGGTGTCCAGCATCCACAGGTCCGAGATCCCGCCCGAGATCCCCGAGAAGACGATGGAGCGGCCGTCGGGCGACCAGGTGGGGTTGCTGATCTCGCCCACCCCGTCCACCGAGTACTCGCGCAGGATGCGCGCGCGGTCCACGTCAAGCACCACCACCCGGTCCTGCGCCTTGCTCAGCGCCGAGAACGCGAAGCGCTTGGAGTCGTGCGAGAACGCCCCGGCCGAGTTGATGTAGCGGAGCGAGGCGAAGTGCGGGTCGAACGCCGTGCCGCGCACCAGGCGCCGGATCACGCGGCCGGTCTCGGCGTCGGCCAGGAACAGCTCCACGTCAAGGAAGTTCAGCTCGCTGAGGAACGCCACGTAGCGCCCGTCCGGAGACACCGACGGCGCCAGGTTGATCTGCCCGCCGCGCCGCTTCTCGGTGATGAGCGGCCGGGCCTGCTCGCGCGCCTCGCGGCGCTCGGTGAGCAGCGGCAGGTAGGTGCGGCGGATGGAGGTCTGCCAGTCGTCCGAGATCTCCTCCAGCGAGGTGTTCAGGATCCGCTGGAAGGCCTCGGGATACGGCACGCCCTGGCCCACCTGCTTCAGGATCTGCCCGATCGTCGCGTCGCCCCACCGCCCGCCGACGTACGCCCAGAGCGCCTGGCCCCAGCGGTACGGGAAGTAGCTCTGGTCGCGCGTGATCTGCTCGATGGTGGGCACCCGGCCCGAGAGGGCCGCGTCGCGCAGCCACATGGCCGTGTGCGGGTCCACCGGGCCCAGGGAGAGGTACTCCGCCATCCCCTCGCTGAACCAGAGCGGGGTGGCCGAGCGCTGCAGCGCCGACTCCAGCCCGCCGCCCGCGCGGCCCACGCCGGTGATGTCGTACTGGAACGCGTGCACCAGCTCGTGCCCCAGCACGTGGTCCGTCTCGCGGTACGGCCCCGCGAAGGGCAGGATCACGCGCTGCTTGAAGGCCTCCGTCACGCCTCCCGTCCCGTCGCTGATGTCGCCGCCCAGCGCGGCGGTCTGCTGGAAGTGGGGGTGCGAGGCGTACAGGATCAGCGGCTGGCGCGCCGTGAACTCGTGGTCGAAGAGCCGCGAGTACCGGGCGTACCACCGCTCCGCCAGGCGGGCGGCGTCGCGCGTGGCCGCCTCCTCCTCGGGATAGAAGTAGATGTCGAAGTGGGTCGTCTTCAGCACGCGGAAGTCGAAGGTGCGGTACTGCACCTTGTTCTGTCCGAAGTACTGCCCGGCGGCGGGATCGGGGATCGCGGCCAGCGCGAGCAGCGCCAGCGCGGCCAGCCGTGCGGACCTGCGGAGTGAAGCGGACATTGGAGCTCCTGTACCCGACCGTGGTTGCAGCCTTCGCGGATCTCTCCGCGCCCCGTTTCCCTCCGCCGCGGCAGCCTCGCCGGGGCGGCCCTTGTCGTAACCGGACCCGCCGGCCTGGGAGCTCCGTGCGCCCGCGGCCTGCGCGGGCGTTCCACCTGTAACGCGCGGAGCGGGCGGGTTGTGACGGGCGAGCGAGGGTGCGTCTGTTCCAACAGACACCCTGCGCACGCCGGCACCCCTACCCCGCGGCCGCACCCGGGGGGCGGCCGGAGCCGTACGCCGGAAACGCAAGGACCGGGCCCCCCGAAGTTCTCCCCTCGGGGCCCCGCGGGGGTGCCTGCCGCGGGCGCTGGTCCGCCCCTTGCGCGGCGAGCGGGGTCCGGGGCGGACGACCCGCCCCGCCAACCGGACCGGGAGGGACGCCGTGGAAGAACAGGACCCTGGGGAGGCGCCGGACGCCGTCGACGAGCGGGAGGAGAGCGCGCGCCGCGCGCTGGCCGGATATCGCGAGCGCCGCCGCCGCCGCCGCGCCGAGGACACGTACTTCGGCAGCGCCTCGGGGCTGCTGGCCGAGGCCGCCGTGGACCCCGACGAGGGCGCCCGCCGGCGGGTGGAGGTGCTGGACGAGGCCATGCACGAGGGGATCTCGGCCGAGCTGGCGGAGATGCTCTACGACGTGGCCATGGACGAGGGGCTGGACCCGGTGCTGGCGTACGAGCTGGTGCGGTCGGGGCTGGGCGTGGCGCCCCCGGCGGACGGCGTGGTGAACGCCCCGTCGCAGCCCACCACCGACAAGTACCGCCCGGAGTGGCTGCAGCCGGCCGTGCCGCCCGACCAGCTCCTGCGCGAGCGGATGCTGCGCTTCTCGTTCCGGCGCCTGCGCCGGCTGCTGGAGGAGCACCCGGACCCCGAAGAGGCGTTCCAGGCGTTCGCCCGCGAACCCGACGTGGGGTACCTGGGCTACTGAGCCGCCCTGCCCGTGCGAATCCCGCCTCCCCGCGCGTCCTCTCGTCCGGCGCGGGGGAGCCGGGGTTCGCGCCTTCCATCCACGCCCGCCCTGGCGGCGTTCCCCGCTCACCCTCGTCCGCAGAACATGACCCGACCCGTGCCGTCCGCCGTCCCGCCCCTCCGCCGGCTGCTCGTCGCCGCCGCGGCGCTCCTGGCGCTCTGCCTGCTCCCGGGCGCGGCGCGCGCGCAGGAGGTGCAGGTGCCCATCGACTCCGCGGGGCGGATCGAGGTGCTGGACGCGCGCCTGGCCGCGCGGCTGGGGGTGCTGGTGAACGAGTACCCGGGGATGCGCGAGGCCCGCCTGTTCCGCGGCCCCGACGGGTACGTGCTGGAGGTCACGGGAACGCGGGACGGCCGCACCGCCCGCTGGCGCGTGCCGCTGACCCTGGAGCAGGTGGCCGACCTGCGCGCCCGCGTCTCGGCGCGGGCGCGCGAGGTGGAGCCCTCCGCCGGCCTCAACCAGGAGGGGCGCTACCTGCTCCTGGCCCAGACCACGTTCCTGGGCTTCACCTTCTACGGCGTCTCGGTTCCCCTGGTGCTGGGGCTGGACGACGACGGCGAGGAGAGCCAGGCGGCGTCGTTCTACCTGCTCACCGCCGGGGCGTCGTTCGCGATCCCCTACGTGCTGACGGAGCGGAAGACGGTCTCGTACGGGATGGCCAACCTGAGCCGGTACGGCGCTTCCCGAGGGGTGGCGCACGGCTACCTGCTCTACCACGCCGTCGCGGGCAGCCCCGAGGACCGGGTGACGACGTTCCCCGAGCAGGGCGAGGTGATCGACGACGACGGGAACGGGAACGACCGGGAGCGGGCGCGGCTGGCGGCGGCGCTGGCGGGCAGCCTGATCGAAGGCGTCGGCGGGTACTACTGGGCCCGCGGCGAGCGGATGACGGCGGGCACCGCCAACGCCATCGGGATGGGCGGCGACTTCGGGCTGGCCGGGGGGCTGGCCGCCGCGTACCTGGTGGGCCGCGACGACGAGGTGGAGCGGCGCGTGTCCCTGATGGCGCTGGGCGGCGCGGCGGCGGGGATCGTGGCGGGCCACGAGCTGGCCGCGCGCCGCGACTACACGTGGGGCGACGCCGACATGATCTACACGGCGGGCGTGCTCGGCGCGGCGAGCGGGGCCACGGCGGGGTGGATCGTCGGGCTGGAGGACCGGCCGCTGGTGGCCGCCGGGATGGTGGGCGCCGCGACGGGGCTGGTGGTGGGAGACCGGCTGGTGCGCGACACCGAGTTCAGCGTGAGCCAGGCCGCGCTCAACCGCCTGGGCACGGGCGCCGGCGGCATCCTGGGCCTGGGCGTCGGCATCCTGAGCGACGACGCGAAGGTCACCGCCGCGCTCACGGTGGGCGGCGCGGCGCTGGGCTACGCGGCCACGTACGCCGGCCTGGCCCCCAGCGCCCGCCAGCGCGACGGCGAGTCCATGGCCGTCCGCAACCTGCGCGTCCGCCTCTCCCCCGAGGGCGTGCTGGGCCTCGCCGCGCGCGACCGGGTGACGGAGGAGACGCAGCTCCCCCTGGTGAGCGTGGAGTACCGCTTCTAGGGCGGATTCGAGCGCTCTCCCGAGAGGGAAGGAGGCAGCGTTGGTCGGTTGAGATCTCGCTGCGTCCGCCTGCCGGGGGCGTAAAGCCCCCGGCTAAGAACGGCGATCGTCCCTCCGGGACGAATCATCCGCGGCACCGCGGTTCCTGGCAATGCGCGGGACCCCGGATTCGAGGACGGAAGTGCGGTCCGGCCGGACGCACGCCAGCCCGCGCAGGCGGGCCTCGTGCTTTTCGAAGCCGCGAATTCGTTCGCAGGCGTCGGTCGGGTTCGGGCGGAGCTCGCCGGCCGCCGCCGTGTCCAGCTCCCCCCCGCCCACCTCTTACCCCGCCCGCCACCACCGCACGATCCCGATCTTCCCCATCGTCTCGCTGTGAGGAGAGGGGGAGGGCTCCGAGCGCACCTCCAGCGGCTCCTCGCGCCACCCGTCGGCCCGCATCCGCGCCCGGAAGTCCGCCAGGTACGTCCGCCCCGGGTCCGCCAGCAGGAAGGCGCCGCCGTCCTCCACCACGCGGGGGAGGAGCGCGGCCAATGCCTCCGCGTTGCGGCGCTCGTACAGCACGTCGGCGGCGACGACGAGCGGGAAGCGTCCGAGCGCGGGCTCGTCGCGCCAGTCCAGCGGGGCCGCCCGCAGGGCGGGGAGGCCGTTGCGCGCGGCGTTGGCCTGGGCGAAGCCCAGCGCGGCATGGTAGTAGTCGGTGGCGACCACGTCCGCGCCGCGGGAGAGGAGGGCCAGGGAGGGCAGGGCCACGCCGCACCCCAGCTCCAGCACGCGTCCCGCGGGCGCCGGCGCGTCCAGCAGGTGCCGGGCGAGGGCGCGCGCCGAGGGCCACAAGTCGGCCCAGTACGGGATGCGCTCGTCGCGCTCGAACTCCTCCACGTCGATCAGCTCCTCCACCTGCGCGGGAAGGAGGATGGTCGCCGAGAAGGCGCCGTGGGCGAACGCCTCCTCGCGGGTGGCGAACCGGGCGCGGAGGGCGGACTCGGCGGCGGCGGCGTCGGGGTCGATCGGCGGGGGCCTCTCGTCTTGCCGCGCCGGGCGCGGCGGGGGTACGTTTCTCCGCGGAAAGCCCTACGGTCTCGCCGGCGGGACCGCGCGTCAACCCCATCGCCCGCCCCGGCCCTCCGCATGCCCTCCCGGCGCTCCTTCGAACGCCGCCTGCGCGTCACGCTGCTCCTCTTCTCGCTGCTGCCCTCGCTGGCGCTGGTGGGGCTGGGCACGTACGTCCTCTCCCAGGCCGTCACCTTCACCGAGTCGGTGCGCACCTGGGAGCGCGTGGCCGCCAGCGGCCGCGAGGTGCTGAAGCGCGCGGAGGCGTCGGGCGACCCGGGGCTGGCCCGCGCCGCGGAGACGCACCGCCGCGAGCTCTCCGACTCCGTGCAGCAGGCGCGGCGCTGGGAGTGGCTCACCGGCCGGGCGATGATCCTCCTCCCGGTCTTCGCCATCGTCCTGGGGCTGCTCTTCGCCTGGCTGGCGGCGCGGGCCGCCCGGCGGATGGCGCGCGGCCTCTCCCGCCCCGTCGGGGAGCTGGTGGGGTGGGCGGGGCTGGTGGCGCGCGGGGAGCCGCTGCCGCCTGCGGGAGAGGGGGACGGGAAGGGCGCGGTGGAGTTCGGGGTGCTCCGCGACGCCTTCCGGACGATGGTGTCGGAGCTGGACGCGGCGCGGTCGCGGGAGCTGGAGGCGGAGCGGGCGCGCACCTGGGTGGCGATGGCGCGCCGGGTGGCCCACGAGCTCAAGAACCCGCTCACCCCCATGCGCTTCGCGCTGCGCACGCTGGAGCGCTCCCAGGCGCGCGACCCGGCGGAGGCGGAGGCGCGCGAGGTGATCGCGGCCGAGGCGGAGCGGCTGGAGGAGCTGGCCCGAGCCTTCGCGCAGTTCGGCCGCCTTCCCGAGGGGCCGCGGAGCGAGGTGGACCTGCGCGAGATGCTGGAGTACCTGCTGCGCACCCACCTGCCGGAGGGAGTGGCGCCGCGCCTGCGCGTGCCGGTGGACCTCCCCCGCATCGCCGGGCACCACGACGCCCTCTCCCGCGCCTTCGCCAACCTGCTGCTGAACGCGGCCGACGCCGTGGGCCCCGCGGGCGCGGTGACGGTGGTGATGCGCGCCGTGGCGCAGGGGGTGGAGGTGCGCGTGCTGGACGACGGGCCGGGGATCCCGCCGGAGAACCTGGAGCGCGTCTGGGAGCCGGACTTCAGCACCAAGGCCCGCGGGACCGGACTGGGCCTGGCCCTGGTCCGGCAGACGGTGCTGGCGCACGGCGGGCGCGTGGGGGCGCTCAACCGGCCGGAGGGCGGCGCCGAGTTCCGCGTCTTCCTTCCCGTGGGCGATGAAACACGGGACGGGGTGGCGGCGTACCACGCCCACGAGCCGGCCGCGCCCCTTCCCGAGCCCACCGCATGACCGCCACCGTCCTGGTCGTAGACGACGAGCCCAACATCCGCCGCATGCTGGGCTCCCTGCTGCGCGCGGAGGGGTACCGGGTCCGCGAGGCGGGGAGCGGCCGCGGCGCGCTGGCCGAGGTGCGGTCCGAAGAGCCCGACGCGGTGTTGATGGACCTGTACATGGCCGACGAGACCGGGCTGGACGCGCTTCCCTGGCTGAAGGAGGCGGCCCCCGACCTTCCCGTGGTGATGATGAGCGGCAAGGCGTCCCTCTCCGACGCCGTGAAGGCGACGCGGCTGGGCGCCTTCCACTTCATCGAGAAGCCGCTCTCCCCCGAGGCCGTGCTGCTCACCCTGCGCTCCGCCCTGGAGCTGCGGCGCGAGCGCGAGCTGAACCGCGCACTGCGCGAGGAGCTGGGCGAGGGCGACGAGATGGTGGGGCGGAGCGAGGTGATGGAGGCCGTGCGTGCCCTGATCGGCCGAGTGGCGCCGACGGACGCGCGGGTGCTGATCACCGGCGAGTCGGGAACGGGGAAGGAGGTGGTCGCCGGGGCCGTCCACGCCCGGTCGGGAAGGGCGCGGGGGCCGTTCGTGCGCCTGAACTGCGCCGCCATCCCCCGTGACCTGGTGGAGAGCGAGCTCTTCGGCCACGAGAAGGGCTCCTTCACCGGCGCCACGGAGCGGCGGCGCGGGCGCTTCGAGCTGGCCACTGGCGGCACGCTCTTCCTGGACGAGATCGGCGACCTCTCGCTGGAGGCCCAGGCCAAGCTGCTGCGCGCCCTGGAGGCGGGGGAGATCGAGCGCGTGGGGGGCTCGGAGCCCATCCCCGTGGACGTCCGCATCCTGGCCGCCACCAACAAGGACCTGCGGGCCGAGGTGGCGTCCGGCCGCTTCCGCGAGGACCTCTTCTTCCGGCTGCACGTCATCCCCATCCACCTGGCTCCCCTGCGGGAGAGGAGGGAGGACGTGCCGCCGCTGGTGGAGCACTTCCTGGTCCGCAACCGCGCCCGCACCGGCCTGCGCCCCCCGCGCCTGCTGCCGCCGGCGATGGACGCGCTGGTCCGCCATCCCTGGCCGGGGAACGTGCGCGAGCTGGCGAACATCCTGGAGCGCCTCTGCATCCTGCACGCGGGGTCCGACGTGGACGCGGCGGAGATCCGCGCCCTGGTCGCCGGCACGGGGCCGCTCCCGGCGGAGCCGGCCGCGGGACCCGCCTGGCGGGAGGACGACACGCGCTCGCTCCCCGACCGGCTGGACGACTACGAGCGCGACCTGCTCTCCAGGGCGCTCGACGTCTCCGACGGGAACGTGGCGGAGGCCGCCCGGCGGCTGCGAACGGACCGCGCGAACCTCTACCGGCGGATGCGGCGGCTGGGGATCGAGCGGTGACACCTGCGTCGCGCGCGCGCGTCGTTCCGACACGGCGGTGGGCGCGAACGTCGGTGGCGGAGCTCGTAAGTACCGGGCGGATCGATAGATGACGGAATGGCGGGATCGGGCACGCGGCGTGCCCCTGCGGGGTGCATCGACGGACGCACCCGATCCCGGACTCACCCTTCCCGGAGGCACCATGCGCAGGTACGGCATCCTCGCCCTCTTCGCCCTGGCCCTGGCCGCTCCGGCCGGCGCCCAGGGCACCGCGGGGACGGACACCATCCCGCGCCGCGGCATCGGCGAGGCGGACCTTCCGCGCGACGTCGCGGAGCGGATCACCGCCTTCTTCAACGACCCCGAGACCATCCACTTCACCGGGCGCACGCGCATCCCCCCGGAGCGCACCATCACCGGCGACGTGGCCGTGCTGGGCGGCCCCCTGGTGGTGGCCGGCCGCATCGACGGCGACGTGGTGGTCATCAACGGCGACGTGGAGCTCCTCTCCGGCGCCTCCGTCACCGGCGACCTGACCGTGGTCGGCGGCGCGGTGACGGGGCAGGACGACGCGCGCCTGGGCGGCGAGGTGGTCGCCTACTCCGGGCGCCTGCCGTACGAGCGCCGCGGCGAGCGCATCGTGTGGGTGGGCCGCGCCCGCGACGCGGGCGACGACGACTCGGCCCGGACGGCGGACGACGGCGACGGGCGCTCGGACTTCATCGTGGCCACCGGGCAGAGCTACAACCGGGTGGAGGGCCTGCCCATCACCTTCGGTCCGGTGATCGAGACGGCGGGCCGCAACCCGCTGCGGCTGCGGGCCGCCGCCGTCTTCCGCACCGAGGACGGCACGATCGACCCCGGCCGCTGGGGCTACGACGTGCGGCTGGAGCAGTTCCTGGGGGGCTACCGCGCGTTCCGCGTGGGGGCGGCGTACCGCTCGGTGGTGGACCCCATCGAGGGGTGGCACCTCTCCAAGCTGGAGAACGGCCTCTCCACCTTCTTCCTGCACCAGGACTTCCGCGACCACTACCTGCGCGAGGGGTGGAGCGGGTACGCCACGCTGGCGCCGGAGGGATCGCCTCTCTCGCTGACGGCGGAGTTCCGGTCGGAGAAGCACGTGAGCGTGCCGTCGGGGAGCCCCTGGACGCTCTTCGACAACAGCGAGCCGTGGCGCGCGCAGCCCCTGGTGGGCGAGGGGCGCCTGAACAGCGCCATCGTTCACGGCGAGCTGGACACCCGCTCCCACGCGGCCGCGCCCTCCACCGGATGGTACGTGCAGGCCAGCGTGGAGCGCGCGCTGGAGTCGGACCTGCGGCGGCCGGAGTACCTGTCGCACGACCCGCTCCTTCCGGGGGCCACCCTGCAGCCGGAGCGCGCATACGGCGAGTTCACGGCCGGCACGGTGGACGTGCGGCGCTACAACCGCATCTCGCCCACCGCGCTGCTGAACCTGCGCGTGGTGGCGGGCGGCTCGCTGGACGGGACCCCGCTTCCCCCGCAACGGCAGCACGCCCTGGGCGGCGAGGGCACGCTCCCGGGCTACCGCCTCTTCAGCCGGGACTGCGGCGCCCGCGGCCGCCACGTCACCCGCCCGCGAGACGTGCAGGACGTGCCCGGCGAGGGCAACGCCCCGGGCGCGCCCCGCTTCTTCACCTCGTACGGGTGCGACCGCTTCGCGCTGGTCCAGACGGAGTACCGCGGCCGCTTCAACTTCCGCTTCGACTGGGACGAGGACGGCGCGGAAGGGAAGGACGAGGACGACGGCTGGGACGTGGACGGCCGCTGGGATGCCGACTTCGGGTGGGTCTTCTTCATGGACGCCGGCCGCGGCTGGTCGCAGGCCGGTGGGCGCGACGAGGAGACCGCGGTGGACCTGGGCGCCGGCGTGCTGCTGGGCCGCGTGGGGATCTACGGGGCGATCCCCCTCCGCGGCCCCGGCGGCGTGAACCTGTTCGTCCGCCTCACCCCGCGCTTTTGACCGCTCTCCCGCGCTCGCTCCGGATCCTGGTCCCGCTCCTCCTGCTGCTGCTGGGGGGGGCGGGACCCGTTCGCGTTCACGCCCAGCGCCCGGTGCACGTCTCCGTCGGCGCCGGTTGGCGGCCCGAGGTGCGCCTGTCGGGCGTGCTGAGGGACCGGGCCCTGCGCGAGGCGCTGGAGTCCGGCCTGCCGCTGCGCTTCCACCTGCGCGTGGAGCTGTGGCGGAAGGACGTGTTCGATCACCTGGTGGGCTCGCAGGAGGTCTCGCGCGCCCTGGTGCGCTCCGCCATCGAGGAGGGCTTCGCGCTGGAGGACGGCCGCACGGAGCACCGCTACGGAACGCTGCGCCAGGTGGAGGCCGCCATGGAGGCCTCGTTCCAGGTGGCGCTGCGGCCGACCCACCAGGGCAGGCACTACTACCTGGCCACGCTGGACGTGGAGACCCTCTCGCTCAGCGACCTGGACGAGCTTCGCCGCTGGCTCCGCGGCGAGGCCCGCCCCGCCGTGCAGGGCCGCAAGCCCGTGGGCAGCGCGGTGGAGACCGGCGTGCGCCGCTTCTTCGTGCGCCTGCTGGGCCTTCCGACGCGGCACTACGTGGTGCGGTCAAGGTCGTTCGCGGTGCGGTAGGGCGGGCCCGCCGGGCGAGAGCCTCCCCGGCCGATGACCAGCGAAAGGGGCGGGCTCGCGACAAGCCCGCCCCTTCGTCCATCCCGCCAGCACCGGGGCGGCAGGATGCGAACCTCAGCACCCGGAGCCACGTCCGGCGGTCTGCCGGCCCGCTCGTCAGGCTTCCACGTACGCGTCCACCGGCGGGCAGGCGCAGATCAGGTTGCGATCGCCGTAGGCGTTGTTCACGCGGCCCACCGAGGGCCAGAACTTTCGCTCGCGCACCCACTCCGCCGGGAAGGCGGCACGCTCGCGGGAGTAGGGGTGGCTCCAGTCGTCGGCCATCACCGCCGCCATGGTGTGCGGCGCGTTGCGGAGCGGGTTGTCCTGGCGGTCCATGATCCCCAGCTCCACCTCGCGGATCTCCTCGCGGATGGCGATCATCGCCTCGCAGAAGCGGTCCAGCTCCGGCAGCGCCTCGCTCTCCGTGGGCTCGATCATCATCGTCCCCGCCACCGGAAACGAGACGGTGGGGGCGTGGAAGCCGTAGTCCATCAGCCGCTTGGCCACGTCCTCCACCTCGATCCCGAACGCCTTGAGCTGCCGCAGGTCCACGATGCACTCGTGCGCCACGGTGCCGTTGGTCCCGCGGTACAGGACGGGGTAGTGCTCCTCCAGCCGCCTGGCCACGTAGTTGGCGTTCAGGATGGCGACCCGCGTGGCGTGCGTGAGCCCCGCCGCCCCCATCAGGTGGATGTAGACGTACGAGATGGGAAGGATGCTGGGGCTGCCCCACGGGGCGGCCGAGACCGCGCCGTGCCCGCCCTGGCCCACGTGGATCACCGGGTGCCCGGGAAGGAAGGGCGCCAGGTGCTCCGCCACGCCGATGGGCCCCATCCCCGGGCCGCCGCCGCCGTGGGGGATGCAGAACGTCTTGTGCAGGTTCAGGTGGCACACGTCCGCCCCGAAGTCGCCCGGGCGGCAGAGGCCCACCTGCGCGTTCATGTTGGCGCCGTCCATGTAGACCTGCCCGCCGTGGCCGTGCACCACCTCGCAGATCTCGCGGATGGACTCCTCGAACACCCCGTGCGTGGACGGATAGGTGATCATCAGCGCCGCCAGGCGGTCGGCGTGCTGCTCCGCCTTCTTCTTCAGGTCCGCCACGTCCACGTTACCGCGCGCGTCGGTGCCCACGACCACCACCTTCATCCCCGCCATCACCGCGCTGGCGGGGTTGGTCCCGTGCGCCGAGCCGGGGATCAGGCACACGTCGCGGTGCCCCTCGCCGCGGCTCTCGTGGTAGGCGCGGATGACGAGCAGCCCCGCGTACTCGCCCTGCGAGCCCGCGTTGGGCTGCAGCGACACCGCCGTGAAGCCGGTGATCTCCGCCAGGTCCGCCTCGAGCTGGCGGAAGAGCTCGCGGTAGCCCGCCGTCTGCTCCCGCGGGGCGAACGGGTGCATGCGCGAGAACTCCGGCCACGACACCGGGAACATCTCCACGGTGGCGTTCAGCTTCATGGTGCAGGAGCCCAGCGGGATCATGGAGTGCGTCAGCGACAGGTCGCGCGACTCCAGGCGCCGGATGTAGCGCAGCATCTCCGTCTCGGAGTGGTAGCTGCGGAAGACGGGGTGCGTCAGGTACGGCGTGGTGCGCTCCAGCCCCTCGGGAAAGACCGGCTCGCCCGCCTCGCCGGCCGCGTCCTGCACGGTGAAGCTGGGCGTGGATCCCCGCGCCAGCGCGGCGAAGAGGTCGGCCAGGTCGCCGGCCCCGGTCGTCTCGTCCAGCGCGATGGCGATGGTGCCGTCGTGCATGAGGCGCAGGTTCATGCCGCGGTCGCGCGCGCCGGCCATGATGCTCTCCGCCCGCGTGCCCACGTCGATGCGCACCGTGTCGAAGAAGTGCTCGTGCACCAGGGTGTAGCCCAGGCGCCGCGCGCCGGCCGCCAGGGTGCGCGCCAGCATGTGCACGCGCTCCGCGATGGCCCGGATCCCCTCGGGACCGTGGTACACCGCGTACATCCCCGCCATCACCGCCAGGAGGACCTGCGCCGTGCAGATGTTGCTGGTGGCCTTCTCGCGGCGGATGTGCTGCTCGCGCGTCTGCAGCGCCATGCGCAGGGCGTTGCCCCCCTGCGCGTCCTGCGACACGCCGATGATGCGGCCGGGGATCTGGCGCTTGTGCTCCTCGCGGCAGGCGAAGAACGCCGCGTGCGGACCGCCGAAGCCCAGCGGCACCCCGAAGCGCTGCGTGGTGCCGACCACCACGTCCGCCCCCCACTCGCCCGGCGGCGCCAGCAGCGCCAGGGAGAGCAGGTCGGCGGCGACGGTGACCACCGCGCCGGCGGCGCGGGCGCTCTCCGCGAAGGCGCGGTAGTCCACCACCCGCCCGTCGGTGGCCGGGTACTGCAGCAGCACCCCGAAGACGGGCCCGGAGGAGAGGTCCAGCTCCTCGTGGCGGCCGACGACCACGTCGATCCCGCGCGCGGCGGCGCGGGTGCGCACCACGTCGACCGTCTGCGGGTGGCAGAGCTCGGAGACGAAGAAGGTGTTCCGCGACTCCTTGCCCGCGATCCCGTAGGCCATCGCCATGGCCTCGGCGGCGGCGGTGCCCTCGTCGAGCAGCGACGCGTTGGCGATGGGCAGGCCGGTCAGGTCCACCACCATCGTCTGGAAGTTCAGCAGCGCCTCCAGGCGCCCCTGCGCGATCTCGGCCTGGTAGGGCGTGTACTGCGTGTACCACCCCGGGTTCTCCAGGATGTTGCGCTGGATGACGGGCGGCACGATGCAGTCGTGGTACCCCATCCCAAGGTACGACCGGAACACCTTGTTGCGCCCGGCCAGCTCGCGAAGCTCGCGGAGCAGCTCGTACTCCGAGCGCTCCGGGCCCAGGGCGAGCGGGCGGCCCAGGCGGATGGAGGCCGGGACGGTGGCGTCGATCAGGGCGTCCACGGAGTCGTACCCCAGCACCGAGAGCATCTGGCGGACCTGGCCCTCGTCCGGGCCGACGTGGCGGCGGACGAAGGTGTCCGTATGGGTCAGGAACGAGTGGCTCACTGTGGTCCTTCCGGTGGGTTGCGCGGCTGAAGCGCGCGGAATCTACCGCCCCGGCCGGGGGAGGGCAAACTCCCCCGCGGCGTCCGCTCCCGGCACCCGCCCTCCCCGCGGGACGGGGCTCCCCCCGCTTCCCAAAGCGCGGGCGATGAAACATCTTACATCCGCCGCATCGCTCTTCCGCACCATGGCCCGCCCCGCGCGCGGCCCTCGCCATTCCCCTCCAGGCCGGACGGCACGATGGCCATTCGCGAAGGACGCTGGGACTGCCCCACCTGCGGCACGGCCGGGGTGCCGGGGCGCCGGGTCGGCTGCCCCTCCTGCGGCACCCCCCGCCCGGACGGGGTGCGCTTCTACCTGCCCCAGGACGCGCCCGAGGTCACCTATGCCGGGCTGCTGGCGCAGGCCCGCGCCGGCGCCGACTGGATCTGCGAGCACTGCGGCGCCAGCGCCCGCGCGGCCCAGGACGACTGCCCCGGGTGCGGCGCCGCGCGCGGCTCGTCGCCCCAGCAGGACACGCACGAGTACGAGATGGACGAGATCCCGCGCTCGGCGCGCGACCGCCGCCGCGCGGCCGACACGGCCGACACGGCCGTGGCCGAGACGCCGCCGAAGCCGCGCCGGAGGTGGAAGGCGCCCATCTTCTTCGCCGCGCTGCTCGCGGGCGTGGCCTGGTGGAACTCGCCGAAGGAGGTGGCGGCGACGATCGACGGCAAGGACTGGACGCGCGCCATCGAGGTGCAGGAGCACCGCACCGTCACCGAGGAGGACTGGTCGGTGCCGCAGGGTGGCCGCACCCGGCGCTCCTTCCGCGCGGTCCGCTCCCACCGGCGCGTGCTGGACCACCACGAGACGCGCACGCGCCAGGTCTCCGAGCGGGTGCAGACGGGGACGCGCACCTACACCTGCGGCTCGGTGGACCGCGGCAACGGCTACTTCGAGGACCGGATCTGCACCGAGCCCCAGTACGAGACGCGCTACCGCACCGAGACGTACGAGGAGCCCGTCTACCGGCAGGAGCCGATCTACGGAACGAAGTACGTGTTCGACATCGAGCGTTGGCTGCCGGACGACACCGCCTGGGCGCGCGGCGACGCGGCCAGGGAGCCGGAGTGGCCCGCGGTGAAGATCGGCAGGAAGGAGCGGGAGGGCGCGCGCATCCAGCGCTACGTGCTCCGCTTCACCGACGCGGAGGGGAAGTCGTACGAGCGCGAGGTGTCGCAGGCGGAGTACGACCGCTACGAGCGGGGACAGCCGGTCCGCCTGAAGGTGCGCCGCGGCGGCACCGGACAGCCGGAGATCGTGGACGAGGACGCTGCGGCGAGCTGAGTCCCGCCCGCTCGCCCTCGATGGGAGCCCCGCCCGGCGATCGCCGGACGGGGCTCTTCGCATCCCCTCCGTTCTCCAACGCTCGGCCGCCCCCCGTCTCGTTCCGATCCTGCCTTTCTGGACGCGGAGGCGCGGAAACGACCAGGCGCCGTTGCCGTTCTCCGCGTCTCCGCGCTCTCCGCGTCTCCCCTCTTCGTCGTCGCCTGCCGCGCGAGAAGTCCCTGGCAGCAACCCGAAGGAGGGCGAAGACGGAGCCGTCGCCGCGGAACCTCCGCGTCGGGAGCGGGGGAAGCGGGCGCGCGCTTGACCCTCCCGGAGAGGGCCCGTATTCTCCCCCGCGTCTCCCGCACGCCCGGAAACCCCCTGGAGGAGCCAATGGCCAACGTTCCGCAGGACCTTCGCTACACCAAGGAGCACGAGTACCTGAAGAGCGCCGGCGAGCCGGGCGTGTTCTACGTGGGGATCACCGACTACGCGCAGGGCGAGCTGGGCGACGTGGTGTTCGTGGAGCTGCCCGCGGCGGGCACGACGTTCGACGACATGGCCGTGTTCGGCACCATCGAGGCGGTGAAGGCCGTCTCCGACCTGTACTGCCCCGCCGCGGGCGAGGTGGTGGAGTCGAACGCCGCTCTGGACGCCAACCCGGCGCTGGTGAACAGCGACCCGTACGGCGAGGGCTGGATGATCAAGCTGCGCGTCGCGGACCCGTCCGTGGTCGAGGGGCTGCTGGACGCGGCGGCCTACGAGGCGCTGATCGGCTGACGCGGACGGACCCCTCCACCGGAGCACGCGCATGGCGACCCTGAGCTTCCACGGCCACTCCTGCTGGACGCTGGAGACCGACGACGGCACCCGGATCCTGTTCGACCCGTGGCTGGACGAGAACCCGAAGTCGGACCGCACGGCGGACGACATCGGCCCGCTGGACTACATCCTGGTCTCTCACGGGCACTTCGACCACTTCGCCGACTGCGTCAAGGTCGCGAAGGCCACGGGGGCCACGGTCGTCTCCACCTTCGAGCTGGTCTCCTTCTGCCAGAAGCAGGGGGTGCAGAACGGGCACGGGATGAACATCGGCGGGGGGCACGAGTTCCCGTTCGGCCGCGTGAAGCTGACCCCCGCGCTGCACACCGGGAGCATCGCGGGAGACGACGAGGGCGCCTTCACCACCGACTGCTGCGGCTTCCTGCTGAACCTGAAGGGCGGCCCGCGCCTCTACTTCGCGGGGGACACGGCGCTCATCATGGACATGCAGCTCCTGAAGGGGCAGGTGGACGTGGCCCTTCTCCCCATCGGCGACAACTTCACCATGGGTCCCGAGGATGCCGCCCGCGCCGTGGAGTTCATCGGGCCGCAGACCGTCGTGCCCATGCACTACGACACCTTCCCCGTGATCGAGCAGGATCCCGAGACCTTCCGCCGCCTCGTGGGCGACCGGGCGCGGGTGGAGGTGGTGAAGCCGGGGGCGTCGCTGACGATCTGAGCCGCCGCGGCGGGACGGGAGGACGGCCCCGGAGCGCGTGAGCTTCCGGGGCCCTTCGTCGTTCTCCGTCATTGCGCCCGGAGGGGACAATCCGTAACGTAGATTCCCTTCGGTTCCCGTCGTCCCCGCTTCCTGTGTGGCCCTTGCCGATGCTTCGCTACCGAACTCTATGCGTCGCCGCCCTCTCGGGGTTGGCCGCCGCGTGTGGCGGCACCAACGAGCGACTCGGCGGGACGGTGGTGAGCGACAGCGCGGGCACCACCATCGTGCGGAGCGCCGCACCGGCGTGGGGTGCGGACGAGGGGTGGAGCCTGGCGGACACTCCGTCGCTGACGATCGGCGTGGGCGAGGGTGCTCCGGAGTACACGTTCCACCGCGTCGCGGGGGCGCGGCGACACCCCGACGGTACGATCGTCGTCGCGGACGAGGGCTCCCACCAGGTGCGCGTCTACGGCGCGAACGGCAGGCATCTGCGGTCGGTGGGTAGCGAAGGCTCCGGGCCGGGTCAGTTCCAGGCCATGGAGATGCTGGCGCTCCTGCCCGGGGACACGGTCCTGGTGTGGGACTTCATCCAGGGGCGCCTCACGTTCCTGCCGGCGAGCGGCGCGCCGGGCCGAACGGCGAGCCTCTCTGGCACCCCTCCGCTCCCGCAGGGGGTTCAGCCGCGGCTCTGGGCGGTAGGGAGGCTGCGGAACGGAGAGATCGTCGCG
Source organism: Longimicrobiaceae bacterium (assembly GCA_030146875.1). Classification (GTDB taxonomy): domain Bacteria; phylum Gemmatimonadota; class Gemmatimonadetes; order Longimicrobiales; family Longimicrobiaceae; genus JASLAX01. Next base: position 21,165 of record JASLAX010000142.1, on the reverse strand, counting down.
CGATCCGCCCCCACCCCGGGTGCGGCCGGGGGTATCGGCCGCATGCGGGACACCGTCACGCTCGTCCGTACGGGCGCCGACGGCAGGGTGCTGAACGTCCTGGCCCGCGCGCCGGGAGACGAGACCTTCGTGCAGCGGGAAGGGAGGGGTACCACCGGATTCCCATTCCCGTTCGGCCGTGCCCTGCAGCTCGCAGTCGGGGGCGACTCGGTGTTCGTGGGAAGCGGCGACGCGGTGGAGTTCCGCGTGTACGGGCGAAACGGCCTTCGGCGGGTCGTCCGTGCCGACCACGCCCCCGTGCCGGTTGCCGCGGCGGATGCCGAGCGGTACCGGCGCGAGGAGCTGGAGGGTGTCACGGGGCCGGGTCGGGACCGCCTGGAACGCTACCTGACGCAGGTGCCTTTCCCCGCCACGCTCCCTGCTCACGGCCGCCTGCTCGTGGACGACCTTGGATACCTGTGGGTGCTGCATTCGCGTCCGTCGTGGGACCGGACGGTGGAGTGGACGATCTTCGCTCCAGACGGACGCTGGCTTGGGAGGTTGCGCATGCCGGATGCTTTCCGTGCCATGCACATCGGGCGTGACTTCGTCCTCGGCCGGCATGTGGATGAAGAAGGCGTGGAGAGCATCAGGCTCTACGCGTTGGACCGGAAGAAAGGCAACCGCTGATCGTCTGACGTCGAGATAGACCTCCACCGGGCCGGTATTCCGAACACTTTGCAGAAAGATCCTCGATGAAACTCCGAGCCGTCCTGCTCACGGTGCTCCTCGGTACGGTTGCGTGTGATCGCGAAGAGACTCCGACGGGAGCCTCGGATCCGGCGGTGCTCGAGTCCGCCGGAACGTGGCGCCCGATGGAGGAACTGGCTGGCGACGTCTTTATACAACCCGCCTCGGACGGATATGAAGTGCTGCTAGGATTGGATGTGGAGGGTCCGGACGGAGTGCCAGACGGGATCGTGGATCGGATCGCGGTCCTGCAGCGCCTCGGTCCCCAGGCTCCGGCATCCCGCCTCCGGGTCCCCGACGCGCGCGTGGTGCGCGAGCCGTCGGCGGTTGTCGTCCTCAATGCCGAGGGAAGGACGTTGGTGCGGCTTGCGCTGCAGGACCGGAGATTGGGGGCGGGGGATCGGCAGAGGCTGCGGACAGCGTCCGGTTCCCTTCTCGACGCGCGGGGCTACGGTCTTTCCTGGCGGGAAGGGGCGTGGTCGGCCGAGGAAGGGTGGCTCACCACCTCCGACCTGCGGCGAGCGTGCGGTCGCCCGGCTCCCGTAGCAAACGGGGCGCCCTTCAGCGCCGAGTCTCTTTTCGACGAGGCTACGTGCGACTCGGGCGGCGCGGGATCTACCTCGTGCAACGTAGGGTGCATCAACTCCCAGAGCTGCGGCGTGACCTGCAGCGCTGGATACTACTCCTGCTGCGATATCGCTCGGTGCGATTGCATCTGCGTCGCCATCGACAAGGCGCCGAAGGGCACGGGATGAGCCCGCTGGCGACGACCGTCCGTCGGATCCCCCGCGTTCGCGCCGTGTCCCTCGCGATCTGCCTCGCGGTAGCGGGCGCGGCGCCGACGGCGGCGCAGGAGGCGGCACCCGGAGCCCGGCAGGAGACGCGGTCGATCGTGCGCTTCCTGGTCCGTGGCCGTATCGTCGTCCCCCGTGGCGAGCTGGCGAGCCTGCCTCCGCTGCTGACGACGGCCGTCGCCGCGCAGGGCAGCCTGGCCGTGGTGACGGTGGACGCCTCCACGGGGCGGGAGGGCACGGCGGTGGTGGAGGTGGGGTTCGCCTTCGAGGGCGAGGAGGAGTTCCGGCGGTGGTACGCGGACCCGCGGACGCGGTCGCTGCTCCGCGACCTGCAGACGGCGCTCGTGGAGCCATCGTACCGGTACGATGTGAAGCGTTTTCCCTCCTCCCGGTGGTTCACCCCCTGAAGGCACCGACATCCGGCGGGGAGAGGCCCCGGGCGCGACGACGCCCCGGGGCCTCTCCATTTCCAAGGCCTCGCCATTGACGACGCTCCGCGCGGCTCCTATCCTCCCGCCGTGACCCCCCCCGCACCCGCCCCACCCGTCGAGGCCCGCCCCTGGCGCCTCCTCGACACCCCGCCCGCGCCCGGCGCCTGGAACATGGCCCTGGACGAGGCGCTGGCGGAGTCGGTGAAGCGGGGCGGGCCGCCGGTCCTGCGCTTCTACCGCTGGTCGCCGGCGTGCCTCTCGCTGGGCCGTAACCAGCCGGCGCGTGGCCGCTACGACCGCGCGGCGCTGGCGGCGCGGGGGCTGGACGTGGTCCGCCGGCCGACCGGGGGGCGCGCGGTGCTCCACGACCGCGAGCTCACGTACTCGGTGGCGGTGGCGGACGGGGCGCTGGGCCCGCCGCGCGAGGCGTACGCGGCCGTGAACCGGGCGCTGGTGGCGGGGCTGCGGCGCCTGGGCGTTCCCGCCGCGCTGCAGCCCGGGGCGGGACGGGCCGCGGCGCCCTCGCTCCGCCCCTGCTTCGCGGACCCCGCGGAGGGCGAGGTGGTGGCGGGCGGACGCAAGCTGGTCGGCAGCGCGCAGCGGCGGAGCGGCCGCACGCTGCTGCAGCACGGGTCGCTGCTGCTGGAGGACGACCAGACGGCGGTGCGGACGCTCCTCCTGGAAGGGGGGGCGGGGGAGGAGGCGGAGGCGCCGGCGACGCTGGGAGGGCTGCTGGGAGGCGTCCCCGGGTGGGAGGAGCTCACGGCGGCGCTGGCGGAGGGGTGGCGCGAGGCGCTGGGGGTGGAGACGGCGCGCGATGCGCCCACGCCGGAGGAGGAGGAGCGGGCGGCCGGGCACGCCGCGCGCTTCGCCGGCCCGGCATGGACCTGGCATCTGTGACGCCGTCATTCGGGAGGTCCGCTCGGCAGGGGTCGGCGGGCCGGGAAGCGAACGCACGCCGGGGGAATGGGATGAACGCGACCGTACGAGGGGCGATGGGGGCCGTGACGGCCCTTCTCCTGGCCGCATGCGGCGGCGGGGGCGGCGATGCGGGGAAGGGGAAGGCGGGGGCGCCGGCGGGGAACCCCACCCCGGGCGGCACGGCCATCGTGGGCGTGCTGGGCGACTTCCAGGCCTTCAACACGGTCACCAACACCCACCTGACGTCCGACGACGTCGCCCGCTTCATGCTCTTCACCCCGCTCATCCGGTACGACGAGAAGCTGGGGGCCCAGGCCTGGCTGGCGGAGCGCTGGGAGCTGAGCGACACGGCCGTCGTCTTCCACCTGCGCAACGACGTGAAGTGGCACGACGGCAAGCCCGTCACCGCCGAGGACGTCAAGTTCACCTTCGACCTGGCCAAGAACCCCGAGACCGCCTCGCTGCTGGGCTCCGCGTTCCTGAACATGGTGAAGTCCGCCACCGTGGTAGACCCGCAGACCATCCGCTTCTCGTTCGTCGCCCCGCACGCCCAGGCGCTCGACGGCTTCTGGTGGGCGCCGATGCCCAAGCACCTGCTGGAGGGGGTGGCCCCCGCGCAGCTCGCGCAGGCGCCGTTCAACCGGCAGCCGGTGGGGAGCGGGCCGTTCAAGTTCGCGTCGTGGCAGACGGGACAGGCGCTGACGCTGGAGGCCAACCCCGACTTCCCGCAGGCGCTGGGCGGGCGGCCGTTCCTGGACCGCGTGGTGTTCCGCGTGATCCCGGAGCCCACGACCATGGTGACGGAGCTGGTGAACGGGAGCGCCGACGTCATCGGCTACTCGCTCCTGCCCGACCAGGCCACGCAGGTGCGCGACCAGCAGGGGATCCAGCTCAACCACTTCCCCGGCCGCGAGTTCGCCTACATCGGCTGGAACACCGCCCGCGAGCCCTTCACCGATCCCCGGGTGCGCCGCGCGCTGGCCATGTCGGTGAACCGGCCGCAGCTCATCGAGGGGCTGCTGCAGGGCTTCGGGAAGCCCGCGGAGGGGTTCATCCCGCCCTGGAGCCCCATGTACACCGACATCCCGGCGCTGCCGCACGACGTGGCCGGCGCCAAGCGCCTGCTGGCCGAGGCCGGGTGGGCCGACACCAACGGCGACGGCATCGTGGAGAAGAACGGGAAGCCGCTGCGCTTCTCGCTGCTCACCAACGCCGAGAACCGGCTGCGGCAGGACATCGCCGCCTTCGTGCAGCAGCAGATGAAGGCCGTGGGCGCCGACGTGCAGATCAACGCCACCGAGTTCCAGACCATGCTGCGCCAGCACAAGGCGCGCGAGTACGACGCCGTCGTCTCGGGCTGGGTGCTGGACAACTTCAAGGTCGACCCCACCCCGCTCTTCAGCTGCGCGGAGGCACGCAAGCCGCAGTCGGCGAACCGGGCCGGCTACTGCTCGCCCGAGGCCGACCGCCTGATCGACCAGGGGCTGCGCGCCACCGACCCGGCCGTGGCCAAGCAGGCGTGGGCGCAGTTCTCCCGCGTGCTGCAGCGCGACCAGCCCATCACCTTCCTGTTCTGGCAGGAGGACATGGCGGCGGTGGGGCCGCGGGTGCAGGGGGTGGAGATGGACGCCCGCGGGAAGATCCAGAGCATCCCGCGGTGGTGGATCCCCGCCGACCGGCGCCGCTGACCGGCCGGAACCCACGCCGCCGCCCGCAAGTACACCCGGGGAGCCCCCGCCACGCCGGCGGGGCCCCCGGCACGGCCGGGACCGGCGGACACCCCCTCCCGCGGAAACGATGAAGCACACGATCGCACGGCTCGCCCTGGCCGCGCTTCCCCTGGTCGCCGCCTGCTCCGGCGGCGACGAACCCTCCGGCGGCGCCGCGAAGGGCGCGGCCGCGGACGAGGTCCCACAGGCGCAGCGATACGGCGGGACGGCCGTGGTCGGGGCGATCGGGGACATCCCCTCGCTGAACCCGCTCACCAGCACCGACCACACGTCGAACCAGGTACAGCAGTTCGTCCTGTTCATGCCGCTCATCACCTACGACGAGAAGCTGCAGCCGGTGCCGTACCTGGCGCGCTCGTGGGAGGTGAACGCCGACACCACGGAGCTGACCTTCCACCTGCGCAACGACGTGCGCTGGCACGACGGGGTGAAGGTCACCGCCCAGGACGTGAAGTTCTCGTACGACCGCGCCAAGCACCCCGAGACGGGCTTTCCCAACACGGCGTTCTGGACGCACTACGGCGAGGCCACCGCGGCGGACTCCTTCACCTTCCGGGTGAAGATGCGGCCCCACGCCGAGTTCATGGACCCTTGGCGGGCGTTCATGCCCGTGCCGCACCACGTCCTGAAGGACGTGGCGCCGTCGGAGCTGAAGAACCACCCGTTCGGCACGCGCAACCCGGTGGGCAACGGCCCCTTCCGCTTCACCTCGCGGGTGCAGGGGCAGACCTGGAGCTTCGAGGCCAACCCCGACTTCCCGGCCGAGCTGGGGGGACGCCCGTACCTGGACCGCCTGGTCTACCGCTCGGTGCCCGAGCCCACCACGCTCCTCACCGAGCTGATCACGGGGCGCATCGACTACTACATCGCCCCGGCGCCCGACCAGGCGGAGCAGATCGAGGCCGCCAAGGGCGTTCGGCTGCTGACCTTCCCGGACCGGGCCTTCGAGATGATCGCCTGGAACGGGCGCCGGCCGTTCTTCCGCGACCCGCGGGTGCGGCGGGCGCTCACCATGGCCATCGACCGGCCGGCCATCGTGCAGGCGGTGCGGCGCGGCCACGGCGACCTGGCCAACTCCACCGTCCCCACCTTCTTCTGGCAGTACGACAAGGGGCTGGGCGACGCGCTGAAGCACGACCCGGCCGGGGCCAAGCGCCTGCTGGCCGAGGCGGGGTGGATCGACCGCGACGGCGACGGGATCATCGAGGACGCGAGCGGGCGGCCCTTCCGCTTCACCATGAAGACCAACCAGGGGAACGCCGCGCGCAAGGACATCACCGAGGTGGTGCAGGCGCAGCTACGTCTGGTCGGCGTGGCCATGGACCCGCAGATCGTGGAGTGGGGCACGCTGCTGGACCAGATCAACGACCCCAAGCTGCGCGACTTCGACGCGGTGGCGCTGGGGTGGGTGACCGAGTTCCGCATCGACGACACCGACCTGTTCTCGTGCAAGAAGCTGAACGACCCGTACCAGTGGGCGGGCTACTGCGACCCCGAGGCCGACCGGCTGCTGGACTCGCTGCCGCTCATCGTTTCGCGCGACGCGGCGCTCCCCGTCTGGCACCGGTACCAGCGGAAGATCGCGCAGGACCAGCCGTACACCTTCCTGTACTTCACCCGGCGGCTGGAGGGGGTCAGCGACCGCCTCCGCAACGTGCACCCCGACGCCCGCGGCGACTGGGTGGGCGCCCGCACCTGGTACCTGGACCCCGCCCGCCGCGGGGCCGGCGGCGCCGCCACGGCCCCCGCCGAGTCGGCGCGCTCCCGTCCGTAAGCCACGCACCCCACTCCACGCCATGACCGCCACCGCACGCCCCCGCCTTCTCCCCCTCGCGGCGCTCGCCGCCCTGGCGCTCCTCTCCGCCTGCGGGAAGGGAGACGCGGGGAAGGACGACGCCTCCGCCCCGGACCGCGCCGCCGAGAAGGCGGAGCGCGGCGGCACCGCGGTCATGGCCGAGCTGACCGACATCTCCAAGCCCATGCCGCTGCTCTTCGAGAACGCGCTCGACGGCGACCTGGTCGACGTGATGTACATGGGGCTCACCCGCGGGGCGTGGCGGGACGGCAAGCTCGTGCACCTCACCTCGAGCGACAGCCCCATGGCGCTGGCCTGGCGGCACGAGCTGGTGGGCCCCGACTCCGCCTCCATGCGCTTCCGCATGCGCTCCGCCGTCCGCTGGTCCGACGGCAAGCCGGTGACCGCTCACGACGTGGTGTGGACGTACCGGATGGTGGCCGACCCCAAGCTGGCGTCGGCCCGCCAGGACTACGCGGCGCACATCGACTCGGTGGTGGCCGAGAACGACTCCACGGTGGTGTTCCACTTCAAGCGCCGCTACCCGGAGATGCTGGTTCACTCCGGGCTGCCCATCGCCCCCCGCCACGTGTTCGAGGCGGGGGACCCGGCGCAGATGCGCAACCACCCGGCGATCCTGAACCCGGCGGGGCGGCTGGTGGTGTCGGGGGCGTTCCGGATCGCGCAGTGGACCAAGGGGCAGCAGGTGGTGCTGGAGCCCAACCCGCACTTCGTCCCGCGGCCCTACCTGGACCGGATCGTGATCCGCTCCATCCCCGAGGAGACCACCCGCCTAACCGAGCTGCAGACCGGCCGGGTGGACTTCATGCGGCCGGTTTCGTACGACAAGGTGCCCATGCTGCGCGCGCAGGCCCCTGCCTTGCGTTTCATGCGGGAGGAGAAGCGCAACTACGACTACATCGGGTACAACCCGCGCACGGTGCCCGCCTTCGCCGACCCCGAGATCCGGATGGCGCTGGGGCTGGCGCTGGACACCAAGGGCGTGGTGGACGCCCTGCAGATGACGGAGTTCGCCGTTCCCGCGGGCGGGCCGTACGCCCCGATCTTCGAGTCGCTGTACGACCCGGTCTCCATGGCGCCGCTGCCGCACGACCCGGCGCGGGCCCGCCAGATCCTCGCGGCGAAGGGGTGGAAGGACACCGACGGCGACGGGATCGTGGAGAAGGACGGGCGGCCCTTCCGCTTCACCCTGCTGACCAACGCCGGGAACCAGCGGCGCTCCGACGTCTCGCAGATCGTGCAGCAGCAGTGGAAGCAGGTGGGGATCGACGCGCGGCTGGAGACCACCGAGACGGTGGCGTTCTTCGAGCGCCTGCGGGAGAAGCGCTTCGAGGCCGCGCTGGCGGGGTGGTCGGTGGGGCTGTCGCCGGACCTGACGCCGCTGTGGGGGAAGGACAGCCCGTTCAACTTCACGAGCTACGACAACCCCGCCGTGCTCGCGCTGATGGACAGCGCGCTGGCGCAGCCCACCGAGGAGGCGGCCGCGCCGTACTGGCGGCGGGCCGCGGCGGGGATCGTGAAGGACCGGCCGTACACCTGGCTCTACTACCGCGACGAGGTGGACGGGGTGAACGAGCGGCTGCGGGGGATGCGGGTGGACACGTACGGGGCGTACCAGAACGCGTGGGAGTGGTGGATCCCCCGCGCCAAGCAGCAGGGGGCCGGGGCGCGCGTGGGCCCGGCGGCCCCGCCGGCCGACACAACCAAGGGCTGACGGAGAATCGATGATCGGCTACCTGATCCGGCGCATCCTGGGCTCGATCCCCCTGCTGCTGGGGATCCTGACGTTGATCTTCTTCATCATCCACCTGGCCCCGGGTGACCCGACGGCGCAGTTCTTCAACCCGAACGTGAGCCCCGAGGTCATCGAGCAGATGCGCCGGAACCTGGGGCTGGACCAGCCGATCCACATCCAGTACCTGAAGTGGATGAAGTCCTTCCTGACCGGGGACTTCGGCTACTCGTTCGGGCAGATGCGCCCCATCTCGCAGATCCTCTTCCCCACCGAGAACTGCGTGACGCCGGACCGCTGCGTGTGGGAGGCGGGGGTGCTGCTGAACACGCTGCAGCTCACCCTGATCTCGCTGGTGGTGATCTTCGTGGTGGGCATGCTGGTGGGGATCGTGCAGGCGGTGCGGCAGTACTCGCTCGCCGACAACGTGCTGACCTTCGTGGCGCTGTTCTTCTACTCGATGCCGAGCTTCTGGTTCGCGCTGATGCTCATCCTGCTCTTCTCGCTCAAGGCGAGCCAGTGGGGGTGGCCGTTCCAGCTCCCGGCCAGCCAGATGGCGAGCGTGGGGGTGGAGTACCTGCCGCTGGGCGAGCAGCTCCGCGACCGGGCCCTGCACCTGATCCTGCCGGCCACCGCGCTGGGGATCGGGTCGGCGGCGGGCGTCGCGCGGTACATGCGCGGCTCCATGCTCGAGGTGATCCACCAGGACTACATCCGCACCGCCCGCGCGAAGGGCCTCTCCGAGCGCAAGGTGGTGTTCAAGCACGCGCTGCGGAACGCCCTGATCCCCATCATCACGCTGCTGGGGCTGTACCTGCCCTTTCTGCTCTCGGGCGCGGTCCTGGTGGAGCAGATCTTCGCCTGGCCGGGAATGGGGCGCACCATCGTGGACGCGATCTTCAAGCGCGACTACCCGCTGGTCATGGCCACGTCGTTCGTGATCTCGGCCATCGTGGTGGCCGGGAACCTGCTATCCGATGTCCTCTACGCGGTGGTCGATCCCCGCATTCGGACGGAGTAGAGATGCTCAGCGCCTCGCCCGACGTCGAGTCCACCCCGCCCACGCCCATGTCCGACCAGCGCGACCCCGCCGCCGGCGCGAAGGGGCGCGGCCGCGCGGGACCGGCCGCCCTGGCCCTCTCCGCCCTCTTCCCCGGGATGGGCCACCTGTCCCGCGGCGAGTGGCGCACGGGGATGCCCCTGCTGCTGTCGTGGGGGCTCCTGCTGAGCCTGCTGTACCTGGCCTGGGACCGCCTGATGCGGGTGGTCTCCCCGCCGGCGCCGCCCCCCGGGCAGGAGGGGCTGGTGCAGCGAGTTCCCATCGACGTGTACCTGGCCATCGCCGCCCTGGCGCTGATGCTCCTGGGCGTGTGGGCCTGGGCGCTCTACGACCTGCGGGTGCGCGCCCGCCGGGTGCGCCGCCTGCACGGCGACTCGCAGTGGTCCATCGCGGCGCGCCACTTCCGGCGCAACCGCCTGGCCATGGCGGGGCTGGCCATCATGATCCTGCTGTACGTGGTCACGCTCGTGACGCCGCTGATCACGCCGTACGCCCCGGCGGAGCAGGGGAACATCGTGCTGACGCGCTACCTGCCCCCGTCGGCCGAGCACCTGATGGGGACGGACAAGTTCGGGCGCGACGTGTTCTCGCGGGCGCTGTACGGCGCGCGCATCTCGCTCACCATCGGCTTCATCGCGGTGGGGATCAGCATCACGCTGGGCACGCTGGTGGGGGCGCTGGCCGGCTACTTCGGCGGGATCGTGGACTCGATCCTGATGCGCTTCACCGACATGATGCTGTCGTTCCCGCGCCTGGTGCTGCTGATCGTGGTGATCGCGCTCTTCGAGTCCTCGATCTGGCTGGTGGTCACGGTGCTGGGTCTGACGGGGTGGATGGGGACGGCGCGCCTGGTGCGGGGGGAGGTGCTCTCCCTGCGGGAACGGGAGTTCGTGCAGGCGGCGCGGGCGCTGGGGATGGGGGACTGGCGCATCATCTTTCGCCACGTGATCCCCAACACCATGGCGCCGGTGATCGTCTCGGCCACGCTGGGCATCGGCCAGACGATCCTGACGGAGGCGTCGCTCTCGTTCCTGGGGCTGGGGGTGCGCCCGCCCACGCCGAGCTGGGGGAACATGGTGGCCGACGGCCGCGACGCGCTGGTGTCGGCGTGGTGGATCAGCACCTTCCCCGGCCTGGCGATCGTGTTCACGGTGGTCGCCTTCAACCTGCTGGGCGACGGCCTGCGCGACGCGCTGGACCCCCGGCTGCGCACGTGAGCGAGCCCCACGCGAAAGCGATCGTGACCCGAAGGGCGGAGACCCGCGCGGCCGTTCTGCGCGGGGCTCCGTTCGCACCGGCACGGTCGTATCGTGCCGATGCGAATAGAGCGCGGTGCCGGCGCCAGCCGGCATTCGCCCACACCATCATTCGGTGAGTCGAATGCCCGATCCGATCCTTCAGGTAGAGAACCTCCGCACCTGGTTCACCACCGACGCCGGCGTGGCGCGGGCGGTGGACGGGGTGAGCTTCCACGTGGCGCCGGGCGAGACCCTGGGGATCGTGGGGGAGTCGGGGAGCGGCAAGTCGGTGACCTCGCTCAGCGTGATGCGGCTGATCCCGCAGCCGCCGGGGAAGATCCAGCCGGACTCGAAGATCCTGTTCCGCACCGAGTCGGGGGTGGTGGAGGACCTGGCCACGGCGCCCGAGTCGCGCATGCGCCAGATCCGCGGGAACGAGATCGCGATGATCTTCCAGGAGCCCATGACCTCGCTGAACCCCGTGTTCACGGTGGGGGCGCAGATCATGGAGTCGCTGGTGCTGCACCGCGGGCTCAAGAAGCGCGAGGCGCGCGACCGGGCCATCGAGATGCTGCAGCTCGTGGGGATCCCCATCCCCCACCAGCGGGTGGACGAGTACCCGCACCAGCTCTCGGGCGGGATGCGGCAGCGGGTGATGATCGCGATGGCGCTGGCCTGCGAGCCCAAGCTGCTGATCGCGGACGAGCCCACCACGGCGCTGGACGTGACGATCCAGGCGCAGATCCTGGAGCTCCTGAACAAGCTGCAGAGCGACCTGGGGATGTCGATCATCCTGATCACGCACGACCTGGGCGTGGTGGCCGAGACGTGCGACCGGGTGATCGTGATGTACGCGGGGCAGGTGTTCGAGGAGGGATCGGTGGACGACGTGTTCCACGACCCGCAGAACCCCTACACCGAGGGGCTGCTGCGCTCCATGCCCAAGCTGGGCGAGGAGGTGGAGCGGCTGGCGGTGATCCCCGGCGTGGTGCCCGCGCCCACGAACTGGCCGGTGGGCTGCCGCTTCCAGGAGCGCTGCCCGTACGGCTGGGAGAAGACGGAGAAGGAGGAGCCCCCGCTCTTCGAGGTGGGGCCGGGGCGCCGCAACAAGTGCTGGCTGGTGAAGTACCCGGAGCGCCGCGAGCAGGTGCGCGCCCAGGGCGGCGGCTTCACCCCGCAGGGCGCCGTCACCGGCACGGGGGCGGCCACGCCGGTGGCCGGCGACCCGGACCTGGCGCCGCCCGCGGCGGCCGGGGAGGGGGTGGAGGGATGAGCAACACGCCCGAGGGACGCACCCCGGCCGGCGGCAGGGGCGCCGGAGACGGCCAGCGCAGCGGCGGCGAGGTGCCCAACGCCCCCGCCGAGGGGCTGGTGGGCGAGGGGATCGAGCGGAACCGCCACGACCGCGAGCGCGAGCGGGTGGCGCTGATCCCGGAGTCGCAGGAGCGTCGCGAGCTCCCCCCCGCGAAGGGTGACAGCGACCTGCGCGGCCGCACCCCGGACGACATGGAGGCGCCGGCGGACTCGCTGCTCGCGGTACGGGGCCTGAAGAAGTGGTTCCCCATCCACAAGGGGCTGATGAACCGCCACGTGGGCGACGTGAAGGCGGTGGACGGGGTGTCGTTCTTCCTGCGCAAGGGCGAGACGCTGGGGCTGGTGGGCGAGTCGGGGTGCGGAAAGAGCACCACCGGCCGCACGCTGCTGCGCCTGCAGGACCCCACGGCGGGAACGGCGCACTTCTACGGGACCAACATCTTCGACATGGGGAAGGACGAGCTGCGGCGCCTGCGGCGCAAGGCGCAGATCGTCTTCCAGGACCCGTTCTCCTCGCTGAACCCGCGCATGACGGTGGGCGAGACGCTGCGCGAGGTGCTGACGATCCACGACATCGCGAAGGGGAAGAAGGCCGACGACCGCGTGGCCGAGCTGCTCTCGGTGGTGGGGCTGCGCCCGGAGCACGCGGTGCGCTACCCGCACGAGTTCTCGGGTGGGCAGCGGCAGCGCATCGGGATCGCGCGGGCGCTGGCGGTGGAACCGGAGCTGATCGTGTGCGACGAGCCGGTCTCGGCGCTGGACGTGTCGGTGCAGGCGCAGGTCATCAACCTGCTGCAGGACCTGCAGCGCGAGTTCGGGCTCACCTACCTGTTCATCGCGCACGACCTCTCGGTGGTGGAGCACATCTCCGACCGGGTGGCGGTGATGTACCTGGGCCGGATCGTGGAGCTGGCGGAGTCGCGCGAGCTGTACCGCAACCCGCTGATGCCGTACACGCAGGCGCTGCTCTCCGCCGTCCCGGTGCCCGACCCGCGCCACAAGCGGCAGCGGATCGTGCTGGAGGGCGACGTGCCGTCCCCGGCCAACCCGCCGTCGGGCTGCCCGTTCCACCCGCGCTGCCAGCACCCGCTCAAGGACATGGACTGCGCCAAGATCGTCCCGCCGCTCGCCGACAAGGGGAACGGACACTTCGCGGCGTGCATCAAGGTTCCGCTCGGGGCGGGCGGGGAGCTGCCCGTGATCCAGCCGGGGTCCGTCGCGCCGCCTGCGATGTAGAACGGCGGGGTCTCACGCGGAGGCGCGGAGAACGCGGAGGTGCGGGGGGCGAGAGCCCTCCGCACCTCTTCTCTTTGCCGAAGGGCCGGCGTCGGACTCCGTTCCCGCAGGGGACTTCTCGTCCGGCGGAGGACGAAAAGGAGGGGGAGTTCAGAAGATTTCAGGGAGTTTGGGGACTGCGCCGATCGGGTTTTCTGCCCGAGCGCCCCAAAACTCCCCCCACTCCCTGAACTCCCTCGTTCTGTTGTCGTCTCAGACGAGACGGAAGGTGAGAGGAGGATGGGCGATGGTGGCCACCGGGCCGCCGGCGGACGGGCGGGGCGACGCGTGCGGCCGCGTCTCCGCGCCCTCTGCGTGAGGCCGGCAGTCGCCGTTGGACGGAGGCGTCGCGGGAACCCGCCGGAGCCCGCGCGTGGGGCGGCTACCGGGTATGCTTCCTGCGTGGACGCGGCTCGCCCACGCCGCGCCGGATGACCCCCGCGCACGCCGTTTTCGGGGGTCCCGCGCCCCCGTCCCGACCGACCCCGCTCACCCCCGAGACGCCGATGACGAGCCCCGGTGGGAGCCGGATCCCCGAGATCCTGGCCAGCCGCTCCGACGCCATCCTCTCGCGCTGGCTGGAAGAGCAGCTCGCGACCACCTCCCTGCGCCCGGACCTGCTCTCGGCGGCGGAGCTGCGGCAGCACTCCACGGAGCTGCTGCGCATCCTGACCGACGTGTCGCAGACGGCCGGCTTCGAGGACCCCGCGGGGGCGGCGTGGGACCCGGTGCGCGAGTTCCTGTCCAGCGTGTCGCGGCGGCGGGCCCTGCAGGGCTTCTCGCCCTCGGAGACCGCCACCTTCGTCTTCTCGCTCAAGCGCCCCCTCTTCGAGCAGCTCCGCGGGCGAGTGGACGACCCCGAGACGCTGGCGGCCGAGGTGTGGCGCGTCACCGAGCTGCTGGACCAGCTCGGCCTGTACACCACCGAGGCGTACCAGCGCAGCCGCGAGGAGGTGATCGCGCGGCAGCAGCAGGAGCTGCTGGAGCTCTCCACCCCCGTGGTGAAGCTGTGGGAGGGGGTGGTGGCCGTGCCGCTGATCGGAACGCTGGACAGCGCGCGCACGCAGATCGTGATGGAGAACCTGCTGCAGCGCATCGTGGAGACGGAGGCGTCGGTCGCCATCATCGACATCACCGGTGTGCCCATGGTGGACACGCTGGTGGCGCAGCACCTGATCAAGACCGTGCAGGCGGCGCGGCTCATGGGGGCGGACTGCATCATCAGCGGCATCCGGCCCCAGATCGCGCAGACCATCGTGCACCTGGGCGTGGTGCTGGAGGGCGTGGTGACCAAGGCCACGCTGGCCGACGCCATCGCCCTGGCCCTGCGGCAGACCGGGTTCACCGTCGCGAAGCTCTCCGCCGTGGCGCGGGGCTGAGGGGCCGATGGAGCGGATCCCCATCCTCAAGATCGGCCGGCTGCTCCTGGTCACCATCCAGGTGGACATGCACGACCGCCTCGCGCTGACCCTGCAGGACGACCTGGCGGAGCGGATCGTGCGCGAGGGGGCCATGGGGGTGCTGATCGACATCTCCGCCCTGGAGATCGTGGACTCGTTCATCGGCCGGGTGCTGGGGAACATCGCCAGCGTGGCGCGGGTGCTGGACGCGGAGACGGTGGTGGTGGGGATGCAGCCCGCGGTGGCCATCACCCTGGTGGAGCTGGGGCTGTCGCTGCCCGGGGTGCGCACCGCCCTGAACGTGGAGCGGGGGATGGAGATCCTCCACCGATCGCTGGCGGAGCGTCCGGGGGTGGCGGGGGAGGGCGATGCCGACCGGGAGGAATGAGGTGCGCCCCCTGCGCTCCGACGACGACGTCGTGCTGGCGCGCCAGACGGTGCGGAGCTGGGCGGTGGAGATGGGCTTCTCGCTCGTCGACCAGACCAAGCTGGTGACCGCCACCAGCGAGCTGGCCCGCAACACCATCGTCTACGGCGGCGGCGGGAGCGTGCGCATGGAGGTGGTGGAGGACGGGCCCCGAAAGGGGATCCGCCTGCTCTTCGAGGACCAGGGCCCCGGCATCCCCGACGTGGAGCTGGCCCTGCGCGACGGCTACACCTCCGGAAAGGGGCTGGGGCTGGGGCTGGGCGGCTCGCGTCGGCTGGTGAACGAGTTCGCGATCGACTCCCGCCCCGGCGAAGGGACGCGCATCACCGTGGTGAAGTGGAGGTGAGGGCGGGGATCGCGGTGCGCGTGCACGAGCCCAGCGACACCGGCGAGGCCCGCCGCCAGGCCGTGCGCCTGGCCGAGGCCGCAGGCTTCGGCGAGCAGGACGCGGCGCGCGTGGCCCTGGTCGTCACCGAGGCGGCGGGGAACCTGGTGAAGCACGCCGGGAGCGGGGGAACGCTGCTGGCCCGGGTGATGGAGCGCGGAGGCACGCTGGGCCTGGAGGTGCTGGCGCTGGACGGGGGACCGGGGATGCGCGACCCGGCCCAGTGCCTGCGCGACGGCTACTCCACCGCTGGCTCGCCCGGCACCGGGCTGGGCGCCATCTCGCGCCTCTCCGACGCCTTCGACCTGCACTCCGTGCTCGGCGGCGGTACGGTGCTGGTGGCGCGCCTCTGGTGCGACCGGCAGGACGACGACGCTCCCGCGATGGAGGCGTCCGCCGTCCACGTTCCCAAGCCGGGCCAGGAGGTGTGCGGCGACGCCTGGGCGACGGACGGGGGCGACGGCCGCACGCTGCTGATGGTGGCGGACGGGCTGGGCCACGGTCCCGAGGCGGCCGAGGCGTCCGAGACCGCCGCGCGGCTCCTGCACCAGCACGCCGCGGAGCCCCCCGAGCGCATCCTGGAGGCCATGCACCCGGCGCTGCGCTCCACGCGCGGGGCCGCGGTGGCGATCGCGGAGGTGGACCACGCGGCGCGCGAGGTGCGCTACGCGGGGGTGGGCAACATCGCCGGGGTGGTGATCCACGCCGGCGAGCACCGCAGCATGATCTCCCACAACGGGATCGTGGGCCACGAGATGCGCCGGGCGCAGTCGTTCGTCTACGCCTGGCCCGAGGGGGCGCTGCTGCTGATGCACAGCGACGGGATCGGCACGCGCTGGTCGCTGGACCGCTACCCGGGGCTGGCGATGCGCGACCCGGCGCTCGTGGCCGGGGTCCTCTACCGCGACTTCTGCCGCGGGACCGACGACGCCACGGTGCTGGCCGCCCGCGATGCGCGTCCGCTCCCCCCGCGGGCCGCCACGTGAGCCGTCCCCTGCTGGCGCTGCCCCTGCGCGGCGAGGGGGACGTGGTGCTGGCCCGCCAGCGCGCGCGGCAGCTCGCGGCGCTGCTGGGCTTCGACGTGCAGGACGGCACGCGCATCGCTACGGCCGTCTCGGAGGTGGCGCGGAACGCCTTCCGCTACGCGGGCGGCGGGCGGGTGGAGTTCCGGCTGGACGGCCCGCCCTGGACGCGCGTGCTGGAGGTGTGCGTGTCCGACGACGGGCCGGGGATCGCGGACGTGGAGGCGGTGCTGGACGGGCGCTACGTCTCCCGCACGGGAATGGGCGCCGGGCTGGCGGGGACGCGCCGCCTGATGGACCGCTTCGCCGTGGACTCGGCGCCGGGGAAGGGGACGCGCGTCACCTTCGCACGGGCGCTCCCGCCCAGCGCGCCGCCCCCCGACGCGGGGACGGAGGCGCGGATCGTGGAGGAGCTGGCGCGGCTGCGGCCCGGCGGCCCCTCCGACGAGGTGGAGGAGCAGAACCGGGAGCTGCTGCGCGCGCTGGCCGAGCTGCGCACGCGGCAGGAGGACCTCCTGCGCCTGAACCGGGAGCTGGAGGACACCAACCGCGGGGTGGTGGCGCTGTACGCCGAATTGGACGACCGGGTGGAGCAGCTCCGGCGCGCCAACTCGCTGCGGGCGCAGTTCCTCTCCTACATGAGCCACGAGTTCCGCACCCCGCTGGACTCGGTGCTGGCGCTCTCCGGGCTGCTGCTGGACCGGGTGGACGGGGAGCTGACCGAGGAGCAGGAGAAGCAGGTCGGCTACATCCGCAAGTCCGCGCGCGACCTGCTGGACCTGGTGGACGACCTGCTGGACACGGCGCGGGTGGAGGCGGGGAAGGTGGCCGTGCGGGTGGAGGCGTACCGCGCCGACGACCTGTTCAACGCCCTGCGCGCCACCCTGCGCCCCCTGCTGGTGAGCCAGGACGTGGCGCTGGTCTTCGACGACGTGGCCACCCTGCCGCCGCTGGCGGGGGACGAGGCCAAGGTCTCGCAGGTGCTGCGGAACTTCGTCTCCAACGCGCTGAAGTTCACCGAGCGCGGCGAGGTGCGCGTCTCCGCGGCGTACGACCAGCCGGCGGACGAGGTGGAGTTCCGGGTGGCGGACACGGGGATCGGGATCTCGGACGAGGACCAGGAGCGGGTGTTCCAGGACTTCGCCCAGGTGGACGGGGTGCTCCAGCGGCGGGTGCGGGGAACGGGGCTGGGCCTTCCCCTCTCGCGCAAGCTGGCGGAGCTGCTGGAGGGGAGAGTCTGGGTGCGCAGCGCGCCCGGCGAGGGATCGACCTTCTTCCTGCGGGTGCCGCGCGAGTGGCGCGGCGAGGCCGAGAGTGGGACGGGCGGAGAGAATGACGGAGCCTGAGGCGGGCCGGCGGCCGGGATCCACCCACCGGGAGCGCATCCTGGTGCTGAACGTGGACGACTACGAGGCGGGGCGCTACGCCACCTCCCGCATCCTGCGGCAGGCGGGCTTCGACGTGCGCGAGGCCGCCACCGGCCACGAGGCGCTGCGCCTGACGGCGTCGGAGCACCCCGACATGGTGCTGCTGGACGTGAACCTCCCCGACCTGAACGGCTTCGAGGTCTGCCGCCGCATCAAGTCCGACCCCTCCACCGGCAGCATCCCCGTCCTGTACCTCTCCGCCGCGTACCGCGGGCCCGAGCACCGCGTGCAGGGGCTGGACCTGGGCGCCGACGGCTACCTGACCCAGCCGGTGGAGGCGCGCGAGCTGGTCGCCACCGTGAACGCCCTGCTCCGCGCCCGACAGGTGGAGGAGGCGGTGCGCGACAGCGAGGAGCGCTTCCGCTCGCTGGTGGCGGCGACCTCGCAGATCGTCTGGCGCACCCCGCCCGGCGGCGCGCTGGAGGAGGAGCAGCCGGGGTGGAGCGCGTTCACCGGGCAGAGCGGGGAGGAGCAGCGCGGCTGGGGGTGGCTGGACGCGGTGCACCCCGACGACCGCGCCCGCACCGCCGCGCTCTGGCGCGCCGCCCTGGAGCGCCGCGCCCCGTACGAGGTGGAGCACCGCCTGCGCCGCGCGGACGGCGAGTGGCGGCACATGCAGGTGCGCGCCGTGCCCGTGCTGCGCCGCGACGGCGAGGTGCGCGAGTGGGTGGGCGCCGACACGGACGTGACGGAGAAGCGCAGGGCCGAGGACGCGCAGTGGTTCCTGGGGGAGGCGTCGCGCGTGCTGGCCTCCTCGCTCGAGCACGAGCGGGCGCTGGAGGACCTGGGCGCGCTGGCGGTGCCGCGGGTGACAGACCTGTTCGCCGTGCACCTGCTGGACGACGAGGGCAGGTGGGAGTGGTCGACGGCGCGCGGCCTGGGCGGGCCGACCGACGCCTCCGCCGCGCTCCCCGCCGCCGCCGAGGCGGTCCGCCGCGGCGCGCCCGTGCGTGTCCCGCCCGAGGACGTGCCTGGGAACGGCCCCGCGGCGGTGGCCGTGCCCCTGCGGGCCCGGGGACGCGTGCTGGGCGCGCTGACGCTCGCCCTCACCGAGGCGGGGCGCCGCCTGGACGACGCGGACGCGGCGCTGGCCGCGGACCTGGCGGGGCGCGTGGCGCTGGCGGTGGAGGGCGCCCGCTCGTACCGCGACGCGGTGCAGGCGAACGCGGCCAAGTCGCAGTTCCTGGCGGTGATGAGCCACGAGCTGCGGACGCCGCTGAACGCCATCATCGGCTACGCGGACCTGCTGGACGCGGAGGTGGCGGGCACGCTCCTCCCCGCGCAGCGCGAGCAGCTCGGCCGCATTCGCGTGGGCTCCAAGCACCTGCTCGCGCTGATCGAGGAGATCCTCCTCTTCTCCCGCATGGAGGCGGGGATGGAGGAGGCGCGACCCGAGCGCGTGGACCTGGCCGACGTGGTGCGCGAGGCGGCGGCGCTGGTGGAGCCGCTCGCCCGGCAGAAGGAGCTGGGCTTCCGGCTGGACCTGCCCGAGCAGGGCATGCCGGTGGAGACGGACCCCGGGAAGGTGCACCAGATCGTCCTGAACCTGCTCTCCAACGCGGTGAAGTTCAGCGACCGCGGCGGGATCGGGGTGTCGGTGCGCGGGGACGGCGACGCGGCCGTGATCGAGGTGAGCGACGACGGCATCGGCATCTCGCCCGACCACCTGGAGCGGGTCTTCGAGCCGTTCTCCCAGGTCGAGCAGGCGCCGACGCGGCGGGTCGGCGGCACGGGGCTGGGGCTGAGCGTGACGCGCGACCTGGCCCGGCTGCTGGGAGGGGAGGTGGAGGTGCACAGCACGGTCGGGAAGGGCAGCGTGTTCCAGGTCCGCATCCCGCGCCTATCCGCGCCCGCCTGACGGCGTGGTCGCTTCGGAGCGACGAAGCCGGTTTTCGTCCCGGTCGTGATCTACGCTTTTCTTCCCTTCCGTCGTCGTCTGCCGCGCGAGAAGTCCCTCGCGGCGGCGAGGCGAACGCAGGGGCGGAAGGCGAGGGGGCGCCTCCCGGTGCGGGAGGCGCCCCCTTCGTGCTCAGACCGGCGAGCGGCTCAGGCGCTCGGGATCGTGAAGCAGAGATCCTCGCCGGAGCAGATGCGCATGGGAAACAGGAAGAAGAAGTACATGGACGCCTCGTGGTGGTTGGGGGACGAAGGGGAGCGGGAGCCTACCTGATGATGAAGCAGCGGTCTTCGCCGCTGCAGGCCAGGATGGGGAACAGGAAGAAGCACATCGATCCCATCCTGTGCAGGGGTGGACGGGGCCGGGCCGGCCGCCGGGGCGCGGCGCAGGGAGTCCGCTGGGGATAAAGCGTCTGGAAGGGTATTTTCCTGACACGCGCCGGGTGCGGCGCGAACCCGCTAACGCTACCGGCCTACCCACGGCAGAGACAGGTGCCGAGCGGGGCGGATCTTGCCGGTGGAGTCACACGCGACGTCCTCCGCGCCGGGGGTACGGGAGGAGGCGGCGTCGCGGGCGGATGCAGGGCGGCCCCGCGGCCGATGGGACGCGGGGCGGCGGAGGGCGGGGACGGCCCTCGGGATCGGCGCGATCAGCCCGGCGGGCGGGCGGTGGACTGGACCTCCCGCGTCTCCGCCTCCATCTCCTTGGTGAGGAACCAGTTCAGCGCGGTGCGGATGACGGCGATGGCGGCGAGCTTCCCGATCTGGTCCCAGGTAGGGGCGATGGCCGTGCTCAGGATGTCGGCGGCGAGCTGGAACTCCAGCGCCAGGGCCAGGTAGCGGGCCACGGTGAGCCGCGTCTTCAGGAAGCCCTCGCGGCCGCCGCCGCGCAGGCGGACGAGCTTCCACGCCCCGTGCGCGATGCCGGCGGCGATCACCAGCGCGCCCAGCGTCTCCACCGCCAGGCGCAGCCACCGCACGGCGTCCATCACCGCGCGCTCGGTGGCGTCGAACAGCTCCGGTCCGAACTCCATCCGCGTCTCCCGGCGTGGGTTGCGTGGCGTCGCGGGGCACGCCTTTCGCAAGGCGCGCACCGTGGTCCCTCCGATGGAATCGTCGGAGCGGGACCGCCTCCGTTCCCCGCGCGCCCGGTAGGATGCCTCCACGCCGCCTCGTCCTGATCGTCGCCCTCTTCGTCGTGGCCCTGGCCGGCCTGGGCGTGCTGATCCACGCCGCCACGAACGACGACCGCCCCGCCGCCGCTACGGCCGCGACTCCCGCCGGGCCGGCGCCGCTGCCCCCCGGCCCGCTGCGCGACAGCGCGCGGGCGGTGGAGGAGCTTCGCCGCGGCGTGGCGCTGCTCCGGTCCGGACGGGTGGACGAGGGCGTGCGGGTGCTGGACGGGGTGCGCCGCGACGCGCCGCCGGTCGCCGGGTGGGCCGCGCTCCTCTCCGCCGAGGCGCTGGCCGGGCGCGGCGACACCGCGCGCGTCCGCGTGCTGGCCGACGCCGCGGAGGAGGGCGCCTCGCCGCTGCGCGCGCAGCTCGCCCGCGTCCGCGCGGCCCACG
>JASLAX010000012.1 GCA_030146875.1 Longimicrobiaceae bacterium | reverse complement strand
GGGGGGGTGGGGGGAGGGTGGGGGTCCCGCCACCCCCCTGCCGGGACGTCCGTCGCGGGCTACTATTACCCGGCCCCGGCCCACATCCCCGGGGCCCGCTTCTCTCGTCATCGGCGGAGGTCGGGAGGCGGCTACCATTCCGCCTTCAGCGCCTCCGTGGGCTGGATGCGGAGGCCCCGGCGGGCGGGCCCGATCGCGGCCACCACGCCCACGGCCAGCATGATCGCCGCGACCGCGGGAAGCACCCAGCCTTCCCCCTTCGGCATGTCCCCGCTCTCCATCACCCCGGCCACGCCCACGGCGGCGGCGGCGCCCAGCGCCACCCCCACGCTGATCTGCGCGAACACGCGGGAGAAGATCCCCCCGAGCAGGCGGCGGGGGTGCGCGCCCAGGGCGGAGCGGATCCCGATCTCCCGCCGCCGCCGGGCCACGGTGAAGGACATGAGCGCGTAGATGCCCGCGGAGGAGAGGAGCAGGACGCTCAGGATCACCACGCCCAGCGCCAGGGCGCCCATGCGGGCGCTCGCGGCGTTACGGCGGTAGACCTCGGCCAGGGTGACCGTCTCCTGCAGGCGCAGGGTCGGGTCGATCCCGGTGGTGATCTCGCCCAGGCGGCGGGCGAACGTGCCCGGCGGCACGCCGCGCAGCCGCGCGAAGGTCTCGACGGGGTGCACCGTTCCCGGCGCGAAGGCGTGGTACACCCGGGCGTCGGCCAGGCCGGGCTGCAGCGTGCCCGCCGGAAGGTCGCTCACCACGCCCACGATCTCGTGCCAGCGCGCGGCCGCCGAGCCGGCGCCGTAGTCGTCCTCGTTCACGTAGCGTACGCGGCGGCCCAGCGCGCTGCCGCCCCCCAGCACCTCGGTCACGAACGCCCGGTTCACCACGACCGCCCTCGCCGCGGTGTCCGCGTCGGCCGGCGCCAGGGCCCGCCCCGCCAGCACGGGCATCCCGAAGACCCTGAAGAAGTCCGGGTCCACCTGGTTGTACCGCACGTCGTGCCCGCCGGCGGGCGCGGGCGCCCGGTCCAGGGGCGACCTCTCCACCTCCAGGTCCCAGGTGGGCTCGGCGCCCGGCCGCGTCAGCGCGAAGGTCACCCCCGCCACCCCCGGCTCCTCCTGCAGCCGCCGCCTCAGCTCGGACTGGAACGCCCCCAGCCGGGCGTCGAACTCCGTGCCGTACGCCGCCGCGCGCTCGCGGGAAGGCACCTCGTAGTCCATCGCCAGCTCGGTGACGGCGAACTCCTCCGCGGGGAAGCCGGGGCCGGCGCCGCTCATCCGCGCGAGCAGCGTGCCGATGTGCAGGGCGGTGGGGAGCACGGCCACGGCGAAGGCGACCTGCGCCACGATCAGCACCGTCCACGTGCGCCCCAGCCGCATGCGCGTGTTGCCGCCGATCTCCCGAAGACCCGCCTCCACCCGCCTGCCGGTCGCCTGCAGGGCGGGCACCACGCCCACGATCACCGCGCCGAGCAGGGTGAGCGCCAGGGAGTAGCCCACCGTTCGCGCGGAGAGGCCGACGTCCGTCCAGAAGGGCGCGCCGCCCGGCTGCTCCTGCAGGAACGCCTCGAGCTGCATCAGCCCGATGCGGGTGATCCCCAGCCCCACCGCCGCGGCCGCCGCCGACAGCACCAACGCCTCGGCGAAGAGCTGCGCCACGATGCGCCGACGGCTGGCCCCCAGCGCGGTGCGCACCACGATCTCGCCCTGGCGGGTGGCGGTGCGCGCGTACACCAGCGACGCCACGTTGGCGCAGATCACCACCAGCAGCAGCACCACCAGCGCCCGGACCAGGAGCATCTGGCCCACCGTGAAATCGTCGTTCCAGAGCGCGGTGTAGGGCACCACGCGCGGCCGCAGCCGCGCGTGGGTGGCCGGGAACGCCGCCGAGGCCCGCCGGCCCAGCGTGGCGACCTCCGCCTGCGCCTGCTCCAGGCTCGCCCCGTCCGCCAGCCGCCCGAAGACGCTGAGGGCCGGCCCGCTCCGGCGCTCGTAGTCCGCCGGGTCCGCCCGCAGCGGCACCCAGAGGGAGTGGTTCACGGGAAACGCGAAGCCCTCCGGCATCACCCCGACGACGGTGTGCACGTCGGCGCCCAGGCGGAGCTCCCGCCCCAGCACGGCGGGGTCCGAGGCGAACCGCTCCCTCCACACCCGCTCGCCGATCACCACCACCCCGGGCGCCCCCGCGCGCTCGTCGGCGTCAACCAGCGGGCGGCCCCGCAGCGGCGCCACCCGCGCCACGCGGAACCCGGAGGCGGTCATCTCCGCCACCTGCACGTTCTCCACCGCCATCCCGGGGACGATCAGGTTGCGGCTGATCGCGCGGAAGGCGCCCACGTCGCGCACCGACCGCAGCTCGCGACGCCAGGCCGCGAAGTCGTGCAGCGAGCGGGGCTCGCCGCGGTTGCGCTCCGTGTCCCAGCTCTGGATCCCCACCACGCGGTCGCCCTCGTCCAGCGGGAGCGACGGGTGCAGGAAGCGGTCGAAGAACGCGTACGAGCCCGCGCCGATCGCGATGGCCACGGCCATCCCCAGGCCGCCCACCACCGCCAGCGCCGGGTGCTTGAGCAGCATCCGCACGCCCAGCTTCACGTCCAGCCAGGAGATTCCCGTTTTCATCCGCTTCGCTTCGTGGGTGCGGGGGCATGCGGGACGCCGGGCGGCGGTCCCGCCGACCCACGGGAGGGGCAGGAGCCGCGCCGCTCGCGGTATTCCGCGCATCTCCATGCCACGTCGCGGGATGCGGTCGGGCGGAGGGCGGGCGCCTCCGGGCGGAGTGTCCGCCTGTGGGACGCGGCATCCCACCGCCGGGACCGGGACGGGCGCGATGCGTTCCCCCGTGCCGGCCTCTCGTATGCATCACGCGGCGCCCGGGTGGACCCCCGCCGACGGCCGGGAGGCTTCTTCCGGCCCGGATCCCGACCCCTTTCCCGGCGCCAGCTCCGCACGCAATGCCGCACCGCAACCCCGCGCCCGTCCACCGGGTACGCCGCATCGCCATCAACACGGGCGGCGGCGACGCGCCCGGCCTGAACGCCGTGATCCGCGCGGCCACGCTCACCGCGCACTCGCTGGGCTGGGAGGCGTTCGGCATCCGGCGCGGCTACATGGGCCTGCTGCAGAAGGAGATCGACGGCGAGCCCGGCATGTTCCCGCTCACCCCCGAGCGCGTGCGCGGGATCACGCACCTGGGCGGCACCATCCTGGGCACCACCTCGCGCGGCAACCTGTTCGGCCTGGAGCCGCGCGAGTCCGACGGCACCTGGGGCGGGGCCGACCTGTCGGACGAGATCGTGGACCGCTTCCGCGCGGCCGACATCGACGCGCTGATCGCCATCGGCGGCGACGGGTCGCTCAACATCGCGCACACGCTCTTCCTGAAGGGGCTGCGCGTGGTGGGGGTGCCCAAGACGATCGACAATGACCTGGAAGCCACCGACATGACGTTCGGCTTCCACACCGCCGTCGACGTGGCCAGCGAGGCCATCGGCCGACTGCACTCCACGGCGGAGGCGCACCAGCGCGTGATGGTGGTGCAGGTGATGGGGCGGCACACCGGGTGGCTGGCGCTGGAGTCCGGGCTGGCGGGCGGCGCGGACGTGATCCTGATCCCCGAGATCCCGTACTCGGTGGAGCGGATCGTGGAGAAGATCCGCGAGCGCGAGCGCCACGGCCGGCGCTTCAGCATCGTGGTGGTGGCCGAGGGGGCGCTGCCGGCGGGCGGCGCGCCCAGCATGGTGGAGAACACCGGCCGCTACGGCGGCATCGCCGACCGCCTGGCGGCCGAGCTCGAGGCGGCGAGCGGAAAGGAGACCCGCACCCTCACGCTGGGCCACATCCAGCGCGGCGGCACGCCGGTGCCCTTCGACCGCAACCTGGCGCTGCGCTTCGGCGCCGCCGCGGTGCGTGCCATCGAGCGCGGGAACTACGGCTCCATGGTGGCGCTGCAGGGCAAGGAGGTGCGCAGCGTGCCCCTGGGCGACGCCGTCGCCAGCCTGAAGCGCGTGCAGCCCGATAGCGAGATGGTGCGCACCGCGCGCGGGCTGGGCGTCTCCTTCGGCGACTGACCGGCGGGCGGCGGCGGTCGAGGCGGGCGTGACGAAAGAGTGACGTCCGTCGTCCGGTCTGGAAGGGGAGCTTCCAATCGGATGGAGGAGAGGGTAGGGTGGGAACCCAGCCGGACGGGCGAGACGGAGATGCGCGGGAGCGAGGCGGGGTGATGCGCCGGGTGGGCGCCCCGCCGCGCGCGGGCGAGCGCGCCTGCGAAGCCGGCGAGCCGGGGCCGTTCTTCCGCCCCCCGGCGGCGGCGGCGCCCGTCGTCCTGCCGCTGCGTCTGCACGCGGGCGCGGTGGAGGACCTGCTGGACCGCCTTCCCCCCGCCGTGGACCACGCCGGCTTCGACGCGCGCCACGTGCGCGCCACCGAGCCCGGCGCGCACCTCTCCCTCTCGATCCTGGCCGCGTACCACGGCGTGGAGCCGCCCCCGCTCCCCGTGCCCGCCGACGCGCTGGTGCCGCCGGTGCGCGTGGCCGACCCCCTGGGCGCCGCGACCCTGTTCGAGCGCCTGGGCGGAGCCGCCTTCACGGAGCGCCTGGAGGGGTGGGGATGGCGCGCCGCCGAGGCCCGGCGCGTGGCGACGATGGTGGGCGAGCTGGCCCGCAACGCGCTGGAGCACGCCGCCGCGCCCGTCTGGGTCGCGGCGTGGCGCACCGCGCCCGGGGAGCTGCGCGTGGCCGTGGCCGACGCCGGGATCGGCCTGGCACGGTCGCTGGGCGTCTCCGACGAGCGCGCGGCGGTGCTGAAGGCGGCCACCGAGGGAGGCTCCGGCACGGGCGACCCCGGCCGGGGCCGCGGCCTGGTGCGCCTGGGCACCGTGGTGGGCGCGTGGGGCGGCCGCCTCCACCTCCGCAGCCGCACCGTCTCCCTCTCCGGCGCCGCCCCGTGGCGCGACCCGGACGTGCGGGTGCAGCTCCCCTTCCTCCCCGGCCTGCAGGTCGAGCTGGTCCTCCCCTCCCCCCCGCCCCGGCACGCCGGCTGGACCTGACCGTCGCCCGGCCGACGACTCCCCTCCATCCTCTCGGGCGAAGCACGCACGCCGGGCCCCCTCGCGGGACTTCTCGCCCCATGGGCGACGGAGACGGCGAAGAGTTTGGGGAGTCTGGACGCGCGGCTCGCGACCGAGGCGGGCTCCGCGACGGAACCCTCCGCGTCTCCGCGTCCTCCGCGTCTCCGCGCGAGAAGACGTGGCCTGCCCCGCGCACCGTCAGCCGACGATGGGCGCCGCGAAGACGGGTGCGACGACGAGCGCGGCGGCGCCGCGGAGGCGGGTGAGCGTGTCCTGCGGCTCGGGGATGACGGGCGTCGCCGCGGCTCCCTTCGTCAGCGTCCGCTCCCCCAGGGCCTTCAGCACAGGGGGACCGACGATGTCCCACCCGGTGGCGATCTCGCCGCCGACGACCAGGCGGGCGGGGTTCAGCGCGTTCACGATCGCGGCCAGCCCCAGGCCGATGAAGCGCCCCGTCTCCTCCAGCGCCGCGCGGGCGTCCGCGTCCCCCGCGCGGGCGCGGGAGACGACGTCTCCCACCGTCAGCCGCGTCTCGCGCACCGCGGCGTAGCTCTCCCGCGTCTCCAGCCCGCGCCCCAGGTAGCGCGCCACGACGGCGAGGTTGGACGTGTACGCCTCCCAGCACCCGCGCGACCCGCACATGCACGCCGGCCCGTCCAGCGAGAGCGGGATGTGGCCGAACTCGCCGGCCGAGTCCTCGTGCCCCCGGATCACGTGCCCGCCGACGACCAGCCCCGCGCCCACGCCGTCGGAGAAGGTGACGTAGGCGAAGGAGTCGGGGCCCTGCGCGGCGCCGTGCCCCATCCAGATCTGCGCGAGCGCGCACGCCACGGCGTCGCGCTCGATCCGCACGGGAACGCCCACGGCCTCCTCCAGCGCCGCCCGCAGGTCCACGTTCCGCCAGCCGAGCGTGGGGGCGTTCACCAGCCGCCCCGTCGCGCGGTCCACCGTGCCGGGCACCACCAGGCCCACCCCCTGGCAGGCGCCCGCCGCCTCGTGCGTCTCCAGCAGGCGCAGGATGCGCGCGGCCAGCTCCGCCACCAGCGCGTCGGGCTCCGCCGGCGTGGCGAGCATCTCGGTGGCCAGCGCGCGCCCGCTGAAGTCGGCGAGCATGATCTGCGTCTCGCTGAGCCGCACGTCCACCGCCACCGCCAGCAGGTCGTGCGCGCGCACGTGCAGCAGCGTGGGCTTGCGTCCGCGCGCCGAGGCGCCGGTGGCGCCCTCCACCAGCAGGCCGTGCTCGATCAGCTCGTTCACCAGCGGCGTCACGATCCCGCGGGCCACGCCCATCCGCCGGGCCAGGTCGGCGCGGGAGATGGGCTGGTACTCGCGCACCAGGTTCAGGACGATCTGGCGGTTGATCTCCTTGCCGGTGGTGCGCGTGGCACGCTGGAAGTTGCGCGGGTCGATCTTTCGCACGGCTGGTCCGTCGGGGGGGATGCGGCGGCGGGCGGAGTGGGGAGGGGCCGTCGCGTTCGGCGGGCGGGGAGGCCGTTCGTCCGGAACTCCTCCGAATCCCGTCGCACGCGCCGCGCCGGACGCAAGATGCCCCCGCCCCTCCTCGCCACGCAAGTCGCGTCGCCCGAACGCCATCCGGCCCGACGCGGGCCCTCCCCGGAGGAGGACCCCACCGCGAGAGGGGCCGCCTCGCCGCGGACGCGCCGCAACGGTGCCGCCGCGCGTTTCCTCCGCAATGGAAGGACGCGTGACGAACCCGCCCACCTCCGCCGGCGCGTCCGTCGTGGACGGCGTGCCGACAGCAAGGAACGGCGGAGTGCCGTGCGGCCGCAACCTTGTGCTACGCAAGGGTGTACGAAACCCTCCCCCACGAGTGTGGGCAAGCCGACGCGCCGCCGGACGCAACGCGTGCCCCGCCGCCCGGTGGAGGGCTTGCGCCGCAGGGGACTTCCGGATAACAATTGTTAGAGAGGCTTCCAATTCCAACGCGTCCCGCTCCCGGGGACGTCGCTGGCCGGAGCCCGAAGCTGAAAACCTCGGACGTGAGCGTCATCCATGGAGCTGATCGCCGTTACGCCGCAGGAGCTGGTGGGTGCGATGTTCACCACGCCCAAGGAGCTTCGCCACATCGTCGAGCAGCAGTTCGGGGAGCTGTTCGTCCCCACCGAGGTGGTGGCCGAGAGCGCCCGGTCCGCCGTCATCTCCATCCGCCCCGACGGCGTCGGTCCGCTGCTCGTCCACGCCGAGCGCGAGCGGCACTGGTACCCCTTCCGCGTCACCCGCGTGGAGGCCGAGTCGGGGGACGTCCGCCCGCGCCCGTGACCTCTCCCCTTCCCGGCTAACGGGCGGGGATCGGCGGGCGGTCTCGCGCGACGCGGTTCTCCGCGACCTCCGCGTCTCCGAGTGCCGCCTTCGTCGCCGCCGTGGGAGACGGGCGCGGTGGAGACGAGAGAAGCGAAGCGACCCCCGCCCGGACGGCGGGGGTCGCTTCGCGCTTCCGCCGGGCCGGGACGGCGCCATACACTGTCGGAGGCGGTGGATCCACCTCGAGAACCGGGAGGGGCGATGGCGGAGGCCGAGGACGGCGAAGGAACTGCGGCGGTCGCGCTGGTGGTGGACCTGATGTTCGCCTCGCGCG
Organism: Longimicrobiaceae bacterium; assembly: GCA_030146875.1. Taxonomy (GTDB): domain Bacteria; phylum Gemmatimonadota; class Gemmatimonadetes; order Longimicrobiales; family Longimicrobiaceae; genus JASLAX01. Next base: position 14,740 of record JASLAX010000012.1, on the reverse strand, counting down.
TCACGGGCGCGGCGCGGCAGGTGGGCGCGCGGGTGGTGACGGTGAGCCGCGCGGAGAAGCTGATGGAGGAGGTGCGTCGGCGCCGGCCCAGGCTGGTCATCGTGGACCTGGAGGCGCGCGGGACCGACGTCCCCGCCCTGCTCGCCCGCCTGAAGGCGGATCCCGAGACGGCGGAGATCCCCGTCCTCGGCTTCGGCTCTCACGTCAACCGGGACGCGCTGCTGGCGGGGCGCCAGGCGGGTGCCGACCGCGTGCTCGCGCGCTCCGCCTTCGTCGCCCGGCTCCCGGAGCTGCTGCGGGGCGCGGGCGGCTGAGAGCCCCGGGCGCCCTCAACCGTACGGGAGAGGAGGCCGGGGCGGATCCGCTCCGGCTGAAGGCGCTGAGATCTCTCCGTCGGAACGTCGGAACGGCTCCGGACGCTGGAGGTCCGGAGCCGCTTCTTTCACTCGGGCGTCCGCGCGCCGGGGCGTCAGGCGGCCGGCGGGGTCCCCGCCAGGGCGACCGGTTCGCGGGCGGCGCCCGCGTGGTCCGCCTCCATGCGGTAGCTGCGGAGCGGGGGGATCACCAGCGTGGGGCACGGGGCGTGGCGCAGCACCGTCTCGGCCACGCTCCCCAGGAAGAGGCACATGGCCCCCCGGCGGCCGTGCGTGCCCAGCACCAGCAGGTCCGCGTCCCACTCCCGCGCCTCGCGCACGATCTGCACGGCCGGGTCGCCGCTGCGCACGCAGGGCATGCTGGGGGAGCGGGGCACCTCGGCGGCCAGGAACTCCGCGAGCTCGCTCAGGGGGTCCACACCCGGCGGCGTACGCGAGAGCGGCGCCTCCGGCAGCGGCGGCGGCTCCACGAACAGGGAGCGCATCTCCGGCTCTCCCGGGGCGGAGAGCGCCCGCGCCAGCGCGCCGCCATGGGAGTGCGCGTGGGTGGAGTGATGCGACAGGTCGGTGGCCAGCAGAACGCGCAGCGGACGGTCGGGGAGCGGCTCGGGCGCCACCAGCACCGGAATGCGGGTGCCGCGAAGCAGCCGGCCGGCGGTGGTGCCCAGGACCACGCCGGCCACGATGCCCCGGCGGGTCGCTCCCAGTACCAGCAGGTCGGCGTCCATCGCCTCCGCCACCTCCAGCAGGCGCCGGTCGGCGGGTCCCGCCACCACGTGGCAGGTGACCCGGCCGCCCGTGACGGCGCCCGGCTCCGCCGCCTCCGCCATCTCCCGCAGCTCGGCGAGCCTGGTCGCCGGGCGGGACGCGGCGGCGTCCACGTGGACCAGGTGGAGCTCCGCGCCCAGGCGCGTGGAGACGCGCAGCGCGGCGGCCAGTGCGGGGTCGTCGGTGCGCAGGGTCGCGACTCCCGCGACGATTCGGCGGATGAGTGGGCGCATGGGTGCCTCCTGGCAACGAGGGATCGCCTTCCCCCACGATACCCGTCGCCGCGCTCCCCCGGCGCCGGGAGGACTCCGCACCCCTCTTCCGCCCATCCCGCCGCCGCGTGTCGGAAGATCTCCGCACGGCGCCGGGACGCCGCTGCGGCTCCGGACCGTTGCGGTGGTCATCCCACCCACGCGCCGAAGCTCTCCTGGATGCGAAGCCCCCTCACCGAGACCATCCGCCCCCTCCACGCCGAGCACCGCGCCGTCGGTGAGCCTCCGCGGCCGAGCGAACCAGTGCCCTGCCTGCGTCCTCCGCCGCCGCTCCCGTGTCCGCCAGGTTGAAGCCGGCCGCGGGATCATCGCTCGGGCGTCGCCTCCGGTGGCGGAGTGGAGCGATGGAACCGCGTCAGCAGGCCAAGCGCCACGAGATAGCCGATGATGGGCGACGCGCCCTGGCCCAGCACCGGCACGGGAAAGCGGCCGGTCGCCGTCGCCAGGATCGTCACGGCCACGTACGCGCCGAGCGCGAGGCCGATGCGGCCGTCCCCCGCGCCCCGGGCCGCGAAGAAGGGGAGCGGGAGCAACAGCAGCGATGCCACCGCCGCGACGCCCCACGCCGCCCCCTGGTCCATCGCCAGGCCCACGATCCCCTCCACGTGCGGGACCGGCGCGAGCGGATCCCTCCTCAGCCACGACAGCCCGGCCAGCAGCACCAGCGGAACGAGACGGATCCACCCGTGCCCCTCCGCTCGGGTCCGCGGCAGGAGCAGGACGACGGCCCCCGCCGCGAACGCCGTCGCCTGCGCGGCGTCCGGCTGAAGGAGGAGCAGGAGCGCCGTGGCGATGGAGAGCAGCGTGGACGCGTGCCTGCGCCCCGCGCGCTCCAGCCCCGCGAGCGTGGCCAGCACCACCGGCAGCACCAGCGCCCCCGCGTGGAGGCGGACGGGACCGAGCTTCACCCAGCGGTGAACGCCCTCCAGTCCCGGATCGACCCAGGTCGCGGCCAGGCAGCCCAGCGCCAGCGCCCCGGCGACGAGGAGCCCGCCTTCCCCGCGGCGCGACGAACGCGGCCGAGCCACGGCGAAGCACAGCAGGATGCCGAGGACGCACGCGACGAGGTTCTGACCCCACGCCGTCGCGGGTACGCCCGACGCACGCATGACCAGGATGCCCACGGCGAGCGCGGGCAGCGGAAAGAGCAGGTCCAGGAGCAGGAAGCGGCGTCGGCCCCGTCGGTCGGGCGTCGCCGCGGGGGAAGGGGCGTGCGGATCTGGGACGTTCACGGCAGCGGCGGTCGTGTGGAGGTGGGGGTCACGCCTTCGGAGGGGTCCAGCACGGAACGCAGACGACCGCGGTGCGAGTCAATCGCGTGCCGCGGTCGTTTTCTTCGTCTCAACCACCCTCGGCTCGGCCCGTCCGTACACGGTGGACACGGGAGATGACCATACGACGCCTCGCCACGATCAGCATATAGCACACGGGGAGACTTGCGGCAAGCCGGTGGTCGTTCGGCACTATTCGCGGCCGAGGTTTCCCTCGGACGAGCATAGAACCCGTGCACGCGGAAGGTGCGAGATGCGGACGAAAGACCACGCGGTGGTGATCGCCGGGGGCGGCCCGACGGGGCTGATGCTGGCGGGAGAGCTGGCGCTGGCGGGCGTCGACGTCGCCATCTTCGAGCGGCGCCCCAGCCAGGACCTCGCCGGCTCGCGGGCGGGCGGCCTGCACTCGCGCACCATCGAGGTTCTGGACCAGCGCGGGATCGCCGACCGCTTCCTGGCGGAGGGGCAGAAGGCCCAGGTCGCGGGGTTCGCCCACGTGCGGCTCGACATCAGCGACTTTCCAACGCGCCACAACTACGGCCTGGGGCTGTGGCAGAACCACATCGAGCGCATCCTGGCCGGCTGGGTGCGCGAGCTGGGGGTGCCGATCCACTACGGCACTGAGGTCACCGGCTTCACGCAGGACGACACCGGCGTCGACCTCGAGCTGGCGGACGGCCGGTCGCTGCGCGCCGAGTACCTCGTCGGCTGCGACGGCGGGCGGAGCGTGGTCCGGAAAGCGGCCGGCATCGACTTCCCCGGGTGGGACGCGACGACCAGCGCCCTGATCGCCCAGGTCGAGATGGCCGAGGAGCCGGAGCTGGGCATCCGCCACGACGCGGTCGGCGTCCACTCCCTGGGCAAGGTGGAGTACCAGATCCGCGACGGCGAGGTGGTCTACGCGAAGGGAGGGACGGTGGGGGTCATGATCACCGAGCCGCACCCCGGCGCCACGGGCGAGCCCACCCTGAGCGACCTGCGGGAGGCGGTGATCGGCGTCTACGGCACCGACTATGGGATGCACAGCCCCACCTGGATCTCCCGGTTCACCGACACGACGCGGCAGGCGGCGGCGTACCGCGACCGGCGCGTCCTGCTGGCCGGCGACGCCGCGCACGTGCACAGCCCCGTGGGTGGGCAGGGCCTGAACACCGGCGTGCAGGATGCGGTGAACCTGGGGTGGAAGCTGGCCCAGGTGGTGAAGCGGACGTCGCCGGAGAGCCTGCTGGACACCTACCACGCCGAGCGACACCCCGTCGCCGCCCGCGTGCTGCGCAGGACGATGGCGCAGGTCGCGCTGCTCCGCCCCGACGAGCGCAGCAAGGCCGCGCGAGACACCGTCGCCGAGCTCCTCTCGATGGACGAGCCTCGCAGACGGTTCGCCGCGATGATGTCCGGCCTCGACATCCACTACGACCTGGGCGAGGGGCACCCGCTGCTGGGACGGCGCATGCCCGACCTGGACCTGGTCACCGCCGACGGGCCCCTGCGCGTCTTCACCCTGCTGCACGAAGCGCGGCCGGTGCTGCTCCACCTCGGCGGGCACGGCCACGTCGACGTCACGCCCTGGGCGGGTCGCGTCCGGTGGGTCGACGCACGCTACGACGGTCCGTGGGAGCTCCCGGCCATCGGGGGCGTCACGGCGCCCGCCGCCGTGCTGGTCCGGCCCGACGGGCACGTCGCCTGGGTGGGAGACGGCACGGGCCAGGGGCTCGCCGACGCGCTGACCGCCTGGTTCGGACCGCCTGCCGGGGCTAGGGGGCCGCTCCAGGGCCGGTAGGAATCCTCGGGGACACCTCCCCGGCCGTGCCCCGGCCCGCCAGACCGCTGGTGAGCTGTGCGCGGGACGGGCTGGAGGGCGGGACAGCCACGGCGCGGTGGTCGCACGGAGGCAGAAGGGCCGCGACGCCCGACGGGGACCAGTCAGCCGCCGGATTCGTCGGCGCCGCGTGCGCCCATCACCCCGGCGCGGCACGGCAAATCGACCGGTGCGTTGATGGAGTGGAGCGGGAGCGGCGAACGGCCGCAGGATCCTCGCGCCACGCGCGCCGCTCCGGCGAGTCTCCTTGCGAAGCGCCGTTCGGTTCATTAGCTAGCACTCACGTCCGGACCCATCCAGCAAGGGACACATGCTCATCCGCTACGTAGACGGCAGCGGCCACCCGGGATACGCCGGCACCCCGTGGACTACGAGTTCCTGACGCACCTGCGGCGGAAGCATCCCGCGTGGCGGCTGCTGGCGTCCGACCAGGCGCCGTTCGTCGTCGGCTTTCTCCACCACGCCTACGTGCGGACGAACACGCGCGCGCTGAGCGAGCCGGAAGCCCTCACCGGCATGGACGACTACCTCCACCACCTGCGGGAGCACCACGGGGAGCGGGCTCCCGCGCGCACCGCACGGGAATACCTCGCGGACTGGGCGCACAACGACCGCGGGTGGCTGCGCCACTACTATCCGCCCGATTCGGACGAGCCCCACTACGACCTGACGCCGGCCGCGGAGCAGGCCATCCACTGGCTGGCAGGTCTGGAGAAGCGCAGCTTCGTGGGCGCCGAGTCGCGGATGAAGCTCGTCTTCGAGCTGCTCCGGCAGGTCGTGGAGGGGAGCGAGACCGATCCGCGGGCGCGCATCGCCGAGCTGGAGCGGCGTCGCGACGCGCTCGACGACGAGATCGAGCAGATCCGCGCGGGAAAGCTCTCGCTGCTCGACCCCACGCAGCTCCGCGAGCGGTTCGTGCAGGCGGCGGATACGGCGAAAGCCCTTCTCGCCGACTTCCGACAGGTCGAGCAGAACTTCCGCGACCTCGACCGCCAGGTGCGCGAACGGATCACGCTCGGCGAAGGCGGCAAGGGGGAGGTGCTGGAAGAGGTGTTCGGCCAGCACGACGCGATCGCGTCGTCCGACCAGGGACGGAGCTTCCGCGCGTTCTGGGCGTTCCTGATGTCGCCCGCGCGGCAGGAGGAGCTGAGCGCGCTGCTGGAGCGTGTCCTGCAGCTCGAGGCCGTGGCGGAGCTCTCACCCGATCCGCGGCTGAAGCGCATCCACTACGATTGGGTGCGCGCGGGCGAGGTCACGCAGCGCACCGTGGCCCGGCTCTCCGAGCAGCTTCGCCGCTACCTGGACGACCAAGCGTGGTTCGAGAACCGGCGCATCATGAACGTGATCCGCGAGATCGAGCAGCATGCGCTCGCGGTCCGGGACGCGCAGCCCGGCACGATGATGGAGCTCGATGAGCCCGCACCCACGATAGAGCTGCCGATGGAGCGGCCGCTCTTCACGCCGCCCGTGCGCCCCGTGATCCGTCAGCAGGTGATCGAGGCGGGCGACGCCGCTCTCGACCCGGACGCGCTCTTCGACCAGTTCCACGTCGACAAGGAGCGGCTTCGGGCGCGGCTGCGAAGAGCGCTGCAGACCCGCCGGCAGGTCAGCCTGGCGGAGCTCCTCGAAGCCGAGCCCATCGAGCAAGGGCTGGCGGAGCTCGTCGCCTGGCTCAGCCTCGCCACCGGGGACGGCTGTAGCGTGATCGACGAGGAGCGGCCACAGGTCCTTCGGTGGACGGACGGGGAGGGCACCACGCGTGAAGCGACGCTTCCGACGGTCGTCTTCCTGCCGGAATCCGCGGCCCGGGCCGGGCTCGCCGCGGATGCCCGGGCGAGCCGAGCGGGAGGGCGAACGTCTCCCCCGGATCGGCATGACCACGGACCTCACGGTGGTGGAACCGCTCAGAGCGCGGAGTCGTGACGTGGAAGCCACCGGCCGTGCCGACCCGCTCTCCCCGGTGCTGATCGGACTCTTCAGAGGCGTGCTGTACCAGGAGCAGAGCCCGGATCTCTGGCAGGCGCTGCTGCAGCTCCAGCCGCGCGTGCGGGACCACGCGGCGGTCTTCGGGCTGGAGCTCGTGCTCGACGAGGCGGAAGCCTACGCATACCTTCGCCAGCGGCCTGCCGGGGAGGGCGAGCCCGACCTGCCGCGGCTCGTCCAGCGGCGGCAGCTCGGGTACGCGGTGAGCCTGCTGCTCGCGCTGCTGCGAAAGAAGCTGGCCGAGCACGACGCCGCCGGCGGTGACACGCGGTTGATCCTCTCCCGAACGCAGGTCGTCGACCTGATGCAGCTCTTCCTACCGGCGGGGACGAACGAGGCGAGGGTGGTCGACCGCATCGACGCCGACATCAACCGGGTCGTGGAGCTGGGGTTCCTGCGCCGGCTGCGGGGGCAGGACGACCGGTTCGAGGTCCGGCGAATCCTGAACGCCTTCGTGGACGCCCAATGGCTCTCGGATCTGGAGCAGAGGCTCGCGGAGTACCGGGCATTCGCGTCGGGAGGAGAGGCCGGAGCCACATGACGAGCATGCTCCGCGAGCCGTCGCTGGACTTCGCGCCGAGCGAGGCGCGCGCCGGCTACCGCCTGCATCGGTTCGAGGTCTACAACTGGGGGACGTTCGACGGGCGCGTGTGGGCACTCGACCCGCGCGGCGTGAACAGCCTGCTGACCGGCGACATCGGGTCGGGCAAGTCGACGCTCGTCGATGCGCTCACCACCCTGCTCGTTCCGGCACAGCGGATCACCTACAACAAGGCGGCCGGGGCGGACTCGAAGGAGCGCACGCTCCGCTCGTACGTGCTGGGCCACTACAAGTCCGAACGCGGCGAGGCAGGGCTCTCGGCGAAGGCGGTGGCGCTGCGCGACCACAACCAGTACTCGGTGATCCTCGGCCACTTCTACAACGAAGGCTTCGACCGCCACGTCACCCTGGCGCAGGTGTTCTGGATCCGCGACGCCCAGGGGCAGCCCGCCCGCTTCTACGTGGTGGCGGACCGGCCGCTCTCCATCCGCGAGGACTTCGCCGGATTCGGCTCCGACATCAACGATCTGCGCAAGCGCCTGCGCGCAGCGCGCGGCGTCGAGCTGCACGACGCCTTCCCACCCTACGGCGCGGCGTTCCGCCGCCGCTTCGGAATCGAGAACGAGCAGGCGCTGGAGCTCTTCAACCAGACCGTGTCGATGAAGTCGGTGGGGAACCTGACCGACTTCGTGCGCGACCACATGCTGGAGGCATTCGGCGTGGAGCCGCGGATCCAGGCGCTGATCGCGCACTTCGACGACCTGGACCGCGCGCACCAGGCCGTGCTGAAGGCGAAGGCCCAGGTCGCGGCGCTCGAGCCGCTGGTGGCCGACGCCAGCCGGCACGCGGTGCTGGCGGCGGAGCTGAACGACCTGCGCGGCTGCCGGGACGCGCTGCGACCCTGGTTCGCGGAGCTCAAGAGCGCGCTGCTCGCCGAGCGCATCGCCAGGCTGGACGGTGAGATCGAGCGCTGCGACACGCGCATCGGCCGGCTGCGTGAGGAATGCCGTGCGTCGACCGCGGCGAGCGACGAGATCCGCCGGGCGATCAGCGACAATGGCGGCGACCGCATCGAGCGGCTGAAGGAGGAGGTCCGACGGCTGCAGGAGCAGCAGGCCGAGCGCCGGCGACGCGCGGATGCGTACGCCGTGCTCGCGAAGCGGCTGGACCTGCCGGACGCACCGGACGGGGTACGCTTCCTCCAGAACCGGAGTGAGGCGGAGCGAGCCCTGGCGACCGTGGATGGTGGCGAGGCGCAGATCCAGAACCGGATGACGGAGGCGGACGTGGCGCTTCGCTCGCAGCAGGAGGAGCGGGGTAGGCTCGAGGAGGAGCTCGCATCGCTGCGCCGGCGGCGCTCGAACCTTCCCGCCGCCATGCTGTCCCTGCGCGAGCGGCTCTGCACGGAGCTCTCGCTCCACGCCGACGCGCTGCCGTTCGCGGGCGAGCTGCTCCAGGTACGGGACCACGAGCGGGACTGGGAGGGCGCGGCCGAGCGGCTCCTGCACGGCTTCGCCCTGTCGCTGCTGGTGCCCGACGCGCATTACGCCGCAGTCGCCGGCTGGGTGGACCACACGCACCTGCGCGGACGCCTCGTCTACTATCGCGTGACGGAGACGCTCGACCGGGCGGTCCTGCACGCCCCGGCGAACACCCTCGCCTCGAAGGTGGCGATTCGCCCCGACTCGCCGTTCTACGCCTGGCTCGAACGCGAGACGGCGCGCCGCTTCGACCATGCGTGCTGCGCCGACCTCGATGAGTTCCGTCGCGAGCGGAAAGCCATCACGCGCGCTGGACAGATCAAGGCGGAGGGCGTGCGGCACGAGAAGGACGACCGCCACCCGCTGGACGACCGCACCCGGTACGTGCTCGGATGGACGAACGAGGCGAAGGTCGCGGCGCTCGCCCGCGAGGCCGCCGACCTCGAGCGTCGGATCGCCGCGGGCCGCCGCCTGCTCGAGGAGATACGCGCCGAGCAGAAGGCGCTGAGGGAGCGCGAGGGGCACCTCAAGCAGTTCCTCGTCTACGGCGACTTCAGCGAGCTCGACTGGCGCCCGCTCACGCTCGACGTGGACCGGCTCGAGCAGGAGCGCCGTACGCTCGAAACCGCGTCCGACGTGTTGCGGACGCTCGCGGAGCAGCTCGCGGCCGCCGAGCAACGGTTCACCGAGGCGGACCGGGAGCTGCAGAGCGCCCGCAGCGAGCGAGCGGTGGCGGCCAGCAAACGCGACGCGGCGACGGGGATGCTGGCCGACAGCCGCACGTTGCTGACCGCGATGCCGGAGGAGGCGAAGACCCGCTACTTCCCGAGGCTCGAGGGCATGCGGCCGGAGGCGCTCGGCGAGCACAGGCTCACCGTAGAGTCGTGCGACAACCGCCAGAACGACGTGCGCGAGTGGCTCCAGGCGCGCATCGACGCCGAGGACAAGCGGCTCGTGCGGCTGCGCGACGGCATCATCGACGCCATGCGCCGGTACAAGCACGCGTGGCCGGTCGAAACCACCGACGTGGACGTCAGCGTCGATGCCGCGGGCGAGTACGGCCGGATGCTCGAGGATCTTCGCGCCGACGACCTGCCGCGCTTCGAGAGGCGCTTCAAGGAGCTGCTGAACGAGAACACCATCCGCGAGGTCGCGAACTTCCAGGCACAGCTCAACCGGGAGCGCCAGGACATCCGCGACCGCATCGGCACCATCAACGAATCGCTCCGCCAGATCGACTACAATCCGAACCGCTACATCTCCCTGCTCGCCGAGCCGGCACAGGATGCCGACGTGCGCGACTTCCGCGAGAGCCTGCGGGCCTGCACCGAGGGCGCGCTCACCGGCTCCGACGACGAGCAGTACTCCGAGGCCAAGTTTCTCCAGGTGAAGGCGATCATCGAGCGATTCCGCGGCCGGGGGGGGCAGACGGAGCTCGACCTGCGCTGGACCCGCAAGGTCACGGACGTGCGCAACTGGTTCGTCTTCTCGGCTTCCGAGCGCTGGCGCGAGGACGGCTCGGAGTACGAGCACTACACGGATTCGGGAGGGAAGTCGGGCGGCCAGAAGGAGAAGCTCGCCTACACCGTGCTCGCCGCGAGCCTCGCCTACCAGTTCGGCCTGGAGTGGGGCGAGCAGCGCTCGCGCTCGTTCCGCTTCGTCGTGATCGACGAGGCGTTCGGCCGCGGCTCGGACGAATCGACGCGCTATGGCCTCGAGCTGTTCAAGAAGCTGAACCTGCAGCTCCTCATCGTGACCCCGCTTCAGAAGATCCACGTGATCGAGCCGTACGTGGCCAACGTCGGCTTCGTCCACAACGAGGACGGGCGGTGCTCGCTGCTCCGGAACCTGAGCATCGAGGAGTATCACGCGGAGCGGGAGGCCAGGCGATTGATCCGCGTCTCATGAGCTGGACCACTCCGGAGCAGATCGCCGCCGAGGTGGAGAAGCGCTGGCAGCGCGGCGATGTCCTCGCCGCGCGGGTGACGGGCGAGCCGCTCTTTCCGCTGCGGGTCCGGCTCCGGCGCCCGAGCGCCCGCGAGGTCGTCGAGCGGTTCGGGGACGTGGGCGACTGGGCGCGGGCGTTGAACGCGGCGGCCCGCGAAGCCCGCGGGTTCGGGTTCGACCTGGAACACGAGGAGGTGCGGAGCCGCGTGCACGGCGCCAACACGCTCCCGGTCACCGCGATCGTCCCCACCGAAGGCGACGCGCTGCGGCTGATCCGCCGGTCCGCGGCGGCGGAGCGCTTCCAGGCGCTGGCCGACGCCACGCTCCGCCGCCATCCTTCGCTCGGCGGCTGGCTCGCGCGCCGTCCGCTCGTGGCGCTCGACCACGAGGCTCGCTGGAGCGAGGTCCTGGCCATCCTCGACTGGTTCGCGGCCCACCCGCGGCCGGGCCTGTACCCGCGCCAGCTCGACATCCCCGGCGTCGACACGAAGTTCATCGAGACGCACCGGGCGCTGCTGTCGGAGCTGCTCGACCTGGTGCTCCCGGAGAGCGCGATCGATCCCACCGCCGCCGGCGCGCGCGCCTTCAACCAGCGCTACGGCCTGCGCAGCGAGCGGCCGCTCGTCCGGTTCCGCCTGCTCGACCCGGACCTCTACCTGCAGGGGCTGTCGGACCTGTCGCTCCCGGCCGAGCAGTTCGCCAGCCTCGGGGTGGCGGCGCGGCGCGTCTTCATCACCGAGAATCGCACCAACGGGCTGGCGTTTCCCGATTCCCCAGGGGGAATGGTCGTGTTCGGGCTCGGCTACGGCCTGGAGCGTCTCGCGGAGGTCGGCTGGCTCCGCCGGGTCGAGGTGCACTACTGGGGCGACATCGACACGCACGGCTTCGGCATCCTCAACCGGCTGCGCGCGAACCTCCCGCACGCGCGGTCGTTCCTGATGGACCGGGCCACGCTGGAAGCGCATCGCGCCCTCCTGGGCAGGGAGCCGGCCGACCGGCGGTACACGGGAGACACCTCGCGCCTGACCCCCGACGAGCACGCGCTCTTCGAAGACCTGCTCGCCGACCGCTGCGGCGAGCGCGTGCGCCTGGAGCAGGAGCGGATCGGGTACGGCTGGCTGGAGACGGCGCTGCGGGAGCGGCTCTCGACGGGGTGACGGCGGTGCGGCCCGTCGGCAGGGTGAGCTCCGGCTGACTCGCGATTGGCGCGGCGATCGCCCGCGAGTGCGGCCACGTGTGGCGTGCAGCAGAAGCTTGCGCGGTCGCTGTCGCATGTTTACACATGCATACGGCCGCGGCCGGGCAACCGACGCTTCACTGCACGGGGGAGAACGATGGGGAAAGAGATCGGCGCGGCGCGCTGGGCGGTCGTCGGCGCCCTCGCGGTGGTGCTGGCGGGTCCCGCGGCGGCGCAGGCGCGTGCGTATCAGCCGGGTGAGATGGTGCGGATGGAGGGCGGCGAGGCGTATCGCATCGTCCGGTGCCTCGGCACCACCGAGTGGGACGACTGCGAGGTGGAGGCGTACCAGGACGGGCGGCTCGCTCGGACGGGCACGCTGCGGATGACCATCCGCAACCTGCGCGCGGGCGAGGAGCGGCGCCGCGCTGCCGCCGGCGAACCCGCGCCCGCTGCTCCCCCCGCGGCGCGTCCGGGAACCGTCGGCGCTCCGCCCGCGGTGCCCGCGCCGCCGGTACCCGGCGGACGGGCGGCGTCCACGTGCACCTGGAGCCCGCCCGGCCCGGCCGTTAGCGCGCGGAACGCGTTCTCCCCGGCGCTCGCCCGGCGAAAGATCTACGACCACTACGCCAGGCGCGCCAACGGCACCGGCTCGGCGCCCCTGCGCGTGGGCGTCGTCTTCCAGGCCTACACCCCCGGGGGATCGTACCGCAACACCGTTCTGAACGTACCCGGTCAGGGTGCCCAGAGAAGACACGCAGGCGCGCCGGTGAACGCCACGGTCCACGTCTTCCGCAGCCGACATGTGGTGTGCGACCAGTACCGGGACGGCGTCACGCGCCGCATGGTGGAAGGAACGCACGCCTGCTACGTCAGCCGCGACGACGAGTGGGTCTGCGCCAGCGAGAACGACACTCGAATCACGGAGCTCGACCGGGGATAGCGCCTCCCCGCTCCACCCTGCCGCCGCCGGCCTCTGCCGAATGGCGCCGCGGAGGTGATCGATCCGTCCGGCCCGCGCTCTGAACTCAACGGCCCGGAGGTGCGTGCGCGCCTCCGGGCTGCTGCGTTCCGGCCCCTCGGCGGATGCCGGGAGAACGGACGACGGCGGCGCGATCGCGCCGGCGCGGACCTCCGAGAAGGCGAAGACGCCGTGGCGAGGCTGGATCATCCCAGCCCCACCACGACGTCCAGGTGCTTGCCGGCGAGCTCGACCGGCTCGCCGCGAGGGGTTCGATCGCTTCCGCGCGAACATGGTCCCGCCCACGAACGGGCGGTCGGGGTACACCGGCGTCTCGGGGTCGTCGTACGGGAACGCGATGGAGCGCGCGGCCTTTTCGTCCGCGTACGTCATCAGCAGCGAGTAGCCCGCCACGCGCCAGGTCCCGGTGCTCCCGCCCCGGCTGCCGCCGGACGCCTGCGACTCGCCCGTCTCGCTCTGGACGGACGTCACGCCCGCGGACGTGAACGTGCCGTCCGGCCGAAGCTCCGGCCCGGTCGAGCTCGCGGCCATGTTGCCGCCGGAGCTGATCGACTCGCCCCCCTGGTACGTCCCCCACCGTCTTTCCCGCGGCGAAGGGCTTCACCGCCGTGAAGATGGCCGCGTCCCACCCGAACCCGTTCCCATCCGACTGGATGGTGCTCTGGGTTACCGTGCCGTTGGATCAGGTCACCTTCAGCACGTCGCCGACGAGCTCGTACGTGCCGCGGTTCCCCTCGGGCGCCCCCGGGTCCTCGGGGGGAAGCCAGGCCGCTAGTTCCCCAGCACGCACGCCCCAGCTCACGTTGATATTGACTTTCGATACAACGACGCGCATTCATATCGGAACTCGATACCGCTCTCCGAAAACGAAATGCCACCTCACGCATCCAACGACATCCTTCGAGGTACGCTCGACCTCCTGATCCTGAAGGCGCTTTCGCTGGAGCCCATGCACGGGTGGTCGATCGCACACCGGCTGCAGCAGCTCTCCAGCGACGCGCTACGGGTGGGCGCGGGATCGCTCTACCCCGCGCTCCAGCGCCTGGAAGAGCGTGGGCTGCTGGTGAGTGAATGGGGCGTTACCGAGGAGAACCGCCGGGCCAGGTACTACAAGCTGACCACGGCTGGCCGCAGCGCGCTCGGGGAGGCGTCGCGGAGCTGGCAGGAGTACGTGCGGATGATGGACACCATCCTGCGCACCACCTGATTGGGAGAGGGCCGCATGGAGTGGATCGCGCGATGGCGGAAGCGGCTGCGTGTGCTCCTCCGCCGGGGAGAGGTGGAGCGCGAGCTGGAGGAGGAGTTCGCCTTCCATCTCGAGATGGAGACGCGGCCGCGAGGCGGCAGGCGGTGCTGACCTTCGGCGGACGCGAGCGGTTCCGGGAAGAGGTGCGCGACGCGCGCTGGTTTGCACCGGTGATCGGGCTGACGCCCGACGTAAAGCTCGCCCTGCGCATGCTGGCGAAGCACCCAGCGCTCTCCGTGATCGGCGCGCTCGGGATAGCCGTCTGCGTTGCCATCGCAACGGGCTTCTTCAGCTTCATGGCGTTCTACTACTCGGCCCCGCCGCTCGACGAGGGTGACCGGATCGTCGCTCTCGACTACCTCGATATGAGGAACAACGAGGACTGCTTCTGCACGAGCCTCTTCGACCTGGACACCTGGAGGGGGAGCCAGCGGTCCGTCCGGCAGCTGTCCGCCTTCCGCGACACCCGTCGCTACCTGCGCGTTCCGGGCGGCACGACGGGTGGAGTACGAGTGGCGGAGATGACCGCGTCGGGATTCGACGTGGCGCGGGTGCCGCCGCTCCTCGGCCGTCCGCTCCTCGAGTCGGACGAGGCCGAGGGAGCTCCGGCCGTGCTGGTGATCGGGCACGATGAGTGGCGGCGGGACTTCGGCGCGGACCGTGGCATCGTGGGACGCGAGGTGCGCCTCGACGGAATCCCGCACACGGTCGTGGGTGTGATGCCCGAGGGCTTCCGCTTTCCGTACAGCCACGGCTACTGGACAGCGCTCAGGAGCGGCCCCGCGCTCCACGGCCCGGGGGCGGGCCCCCGCGTGACGATCTTCGGCCGGCTCGCCCCGGGGGTTTCCAGGGCGGCGGCCGAAGCCGAGCTGAGAATCG
>JASLAX010000011.1 GCA_030146875.1 Longimicrobiaceae bacterium | reverse complement strand
TTCTTCGCCGTTTGGCGGAGGAAGCTACTACGGAGGCTCGTTAGCTTGAGCACTCACATGCGATCTTGACCGCCTCCTGCAACTATCACGTGGTCCACGCCGCCTTGACACCCCCGCCCGTTCCGGCTTAGGTTCCCGCTTCCCGAACGACCGTTCGAACGATCGTTCGATAGAGTGGCGGCACGGAAACGGCGGAGGGCTCCGGCCCACCGCCGCTCGCCGTGAGCGCAACCTGAGATACTGAGCCCTTCGCCCCCGCACGGAGACGAACGGATGGCCCGCTATACCGAAGAAGAGCTGAAGGAAAAGGTCCACAACGGCTTCATCGTCGAGTATCCCGACGAGATGACCGAGGGCTACCGGAAAGCGTTGATCGTGCAGCTGATGGTGCAGGCCGACACGGAGCTGGTCTCCGCGCCGGCGTACTTCGGCGCGGCCAAGGACGCCCCGTCGACGAACACGATGGTGAGCGCCACGGCCATCATCCAGGACGAGCTGGCGCACGCCAACATCGCCTACCGCCTGCTGGAAGACCTGGGGCTCGACAAGGAGCAGCTGGTGTACGGCCGGCAGCCGCACGAGTTCAAGCATCCGTACGGCTTCGACCACCCGCTGGAGAACTGGGCGGAGCTCGTCGTCGCCAACGGCCTGTACGACCGCGCGGGGATCACGCTGCTGGGCGACGTCTTCAAGAACACGTCGTACGGCCCGCTGAAGCGCGCGCTCGTCAAGGTGGACCAGGAAGAAACCTTCCACCTGCGCCACGGCGAGATGTGGATGAAGCGCCTGGCCAACGCGGGCGGCGAGGCCAAGGAGCAGATCCAGCGCGCGGTAGACTGGATGTTCCCCATGGCGGTGGAGTGGTTCGGCCTTCCCGACGACATGAAGCGGCACTCGGGGCAGCTCGAGTACCGGCTGAAGGGGATGACCAACGACGAGCTGCGGCAGACGTGGATGAAGTCCACCGTACCGCTCTGCGAGTCCATCGGCATCCAGGTCCCCGCGCACTGGGACGATGCGCAGGGGCGCTTCGAGCTGGACTTCCCCTTCCCCTGCCAGTACGACGAGGGCGAGAAGCGCTGGCTCTTCGGCGAGGGGCAGATCGGGTGGGACCAGGTCTTCGAGCGCTGGAAGGGCCGCGGCCCGGCCAACCGCAGGTTCGTGGAGATGATCCAGGACGGCCGCGGCTTCCGCCGGCAGCTGGAGGCGGCGTGAGCGGCTGCGCCGGCCCTGCGGGGCGCTTCGACGCGCGGGGCGGCACGGCCCTGGCCGAGGCGCCCTCCGCCTACCCCGTCCCCCCGGAGGAGCGGACCGGCCACCTGTGGGACGCGCTCCGCGAGGTGATGGACCCCGAGATCCCCATCTCCCTGGTGGACCTGGGGCTGATCTACGACGTGCGCGCCGACGAGGAGGGCGTGGTGCGGGTGGACCTGACCTTCACGGCCACGGCGTGCCCGTGCATGGCGTTCATCCACTACGACATCCAGGACCGGCTCCAGAAGGAGCCCGGCGTGGTGGCCGTCCGCGTGAACGAGGTGTGGACCCCCGCGTGGACCAAGGCCCGCGTCTCGCCCGAGGGGCGCCAGGCGCTGAAGACCATGGGCGTATCGATGTGAACGCCATCGAGGAGCAGCCGCGCCGGGCGGTGCGGGACCAGCAGGCGCAACGAGACGTGAACCCGCGCGGCCGCCGCGTGGACGACTTCTTTCCGACGACGAGGACATGAGAGAGCCCGTGTACGAGGTCTTCGCGCGAAAGACGCGCGACGAGCCCCTCCGCCACATCGGATGGATCAACGCGACGGACGACGACCTGGCGAAGGTGTACGCCTGGAAGACGTACGACGAGCAGAACTGGGCGGAGATGTGCGTGATCCCCCGCTCGGCCATCGTGCCGGTGCACCCCGAGGAGAGCCAGTTCGTCACCGCCGGGGAGCGCAGCCGCGACTCCCAGCAGGAGATCGTGCACATGCGCGGAACGGGCTCGTACGGCGGCGGCGACGTCGCGGTGAGGGCGTGAGGGTGGGCGCCGCCGCCCCCACCGCCGCGCGGGTCGAGAAGGCCGAGGGCCTCCCCGCGGACGTGCGCGCCCCCCTGCGCGACCTGATCCTGGCGCTGGCCGACAGCAAGCGCGTGCTGGGCCTTCGTTACAGCGACCGCATGCTGGGCGCGCCCACGCTGGAGGCGGGGATCGCCGCCAGCTCCATGGCCCAGGACGAGTGGGGCCACGGCCGCCTGACGTACGCCCTGCTCGGCGACCTGGGAGAGGACCCCAAGCGCCTGGAGCACGAGCGCGCCGGCTCGGAGTACCGCAGCACCCCCTCGCTGGACGCGGAGCTGCGCTCGTGGAGCGACACCGTGGCCGTGGCGCTGCTGGTGGACACCGCGCTCTCCACGCAGTACGGCGCGCTGGTGGACTCGCGCTACGGCCCGCTGCAGAACCGGGTGCAGAAGCTGCTGGACGAGGAGCGCTTCCACTTCCAGTACGCCGCCGCGTGGATCCGCCGCATCGCCGCCGTGCCGGCGCTGCGCGACGAGCTTCGCGACGCCCTGGCCCACCACCTTCCCGAGGCGCTCCGCTGGCTGGGGAGGGACGACGACCCCGGCACGCGCCGCCTGCTGGAGGAGGGGGTGGTGCGCGCCGGCCCGTCGGAGCTGCGCGCGCGCTTCCTGGCCCGGGTGGGCCCCCTGCTGGCGGAGGCCGGCCTGGCCGCCGACCTCGGCATCTCGGGAGAGGGCGAGGCGTGGCGGGTGGAAGGGGAGACCGACTGGACGGGGTGGGACCCCGCCACGCGCCGCGCGGGCGGAGCGCTGGACGAGGCGACGGCCGCCCGCGCGCGGGGCGACCTGAACCGCGCCATGCTGCTGGACTGATGGCCGATCCCGCGCGCACCGAGCCGGGGACGCTCCCCGATGCCGTGGAGTGCCCGTTCTGCGACGGGACGGACACCCGCGTGCTGAACCCGTTCGGGGGGCAGCTCTCCGTGGCGCAGTACTGGTGCGACCGCTGCCGCACCGGCTTCGAGTACATCAAGTGGGAGGCGCCCGAGGACGAGTGACCCTCGTCCCCCGCCCAGCCGCTCCCCGAGGGGGGCGCCGGATCCGTCCGGCGCCCCCCTTCGCGTTCGCGCCACGACCCCGGTCGCGGGCCCATGGCGGCAGTCTACTAAGCACCTCTCCTTACACACCCCACTGGACAGGAGCGCCCCGGGTGGGTATACTCGATCACGCAGCACAAGGACACGAACAGAGCGCACCACCGGATCGCTCGCGATTCGCATCCCCTACGCCCCTCCTCCTCCCCCCGACCCTCCCCGGAGACACGTATGAGCTCGAAGAGGTTCGCCATCCTGGCAGCCGTGGTGCACGAGATCCAGGCGGGCCGCGACGACGTCGCGCGGCGCGTGCTGGCCCGCTTCGTGGACGAGTT
Organism: Longimicrobiaceae bacterium; assembly: GCA_030146875.1. GTDB lineage: Bacteria > Gemmatimonadota > Gemmatimonadetes > Longimicrobiales > Longimicrobiaceae > JASLAX01. The sequence goes on along the minus strand of JASLAX010000011.1, from coordinate 77,037 downwards.
CCTGGGCGAGGGAGCCCCGCACGAGGAGCTGCAGCACGCCATCTTCGCCTCCGCGCTGTCGCGGCGCCTGGAGTCCGACCGCACGGAGGAGATCAACCTGTACCTGCGCCGCTTCGGCCAGTCGCAGATCTCCCTGTTCAACCTGGTCGCGCGCCACCTGCCCACCGTCGCCCTGGCGGGCCGCGTGGCGAACGAGGTGCTGGCGGGGCTCCTGGCGGAGAAGGAGGAGGCGGCGATCGTGGACGTGGGGATCGGCACGGGACGCCAGGAGGCGGCGCTGGTCCGGCTGCTGGGCGAGCGCGGCCAGCTCCCCAAGCGCCTGCGCATCATCGCCATCGAGCCCGACGCCACGTCGCTCTGCGCGGCCGAGGCGGCCATCTCCCAGGCGGCGAGCGAGTTCGGGTCGGAGATCGTCTTCCACCCCATCGCCGCGGTGGTGGAGGAGCTGGACGCGGTGGACTGGGCCGCCATACGCCGCCGCGTGGGCGGGGTGCCGGCCGTGGCGCTGGCCGCCTTCGCCGCGCACCACATCCGGGCGAAGGCGGGCACGGACACCCGCGCCGACCTCTTCACGCGGCTGCGGGAGACGGGGGTGGAGGCGGTGGTCCTCTGCGAGCCGTCGTCGGAGCACAACGTGGCGCATCTCCCCGACCGCTTCCGCAACTGCTGGAACCACTTCGGCCTGACGTTCCGCCTGATCGACGAGCTGGGCATCGACCCGGGGGAGAACGCGGCGATGAAGATGTTCTTCGCCCGCGAGATCGAGGACATCGTCGCCAACGCCGAGGCCACGCGCTGCGAGCGGCACGAGCCGGTGGAGACGTGGATGGGCCGCCTGCGCGACGCCGGCTTCGCGCCGCACGCGGACTTCGCGGGCGTGGACACGGCCGGGCACGGGGGCGTGCGAATCGTCCCCCGCACCGGCTACGTGGGGCTGGACTACCGCGACGAGACGCTGGTGGCCATCCTCTGCGCCACGGCGCCGGTGCCGGCCCGCATCGGACCGGAGAGGACGGAGGCGCTCCAGGCCACCGTCTGAGTCCACCCGGCTCCAAAGGAGCGGACGAGGCGGCTCGCCCCACCCAGGGGCGGGCCGCCTCTCGTTGTAGAGTTTTCCGGCATCACGAACCTTCTCCGTCCACACCCCACCCGTCACGGGACGTACGGTTTCTTCCAGGAATCCCCTTGACAACGGGTACCATTTGCGGCGTAATTAAGCGCTCAATCGGAGACATGCTGGTCGCAGCGGCGCAGCAGCCGAAGGGGCTGGGCCTTCCCTCCGCGACTCCGGGCGCGCTACTCACGGCCCCGCGATCTCCCGCTCCCGCGACGCACCCCGCACCCTGGTATCCCACGTGACCTCGACCGTGACGCGCCCCCAGACCCCGCCGGCGACCGCGACCGTGAGCGGCGGGAACATCCTTTCCATGCTCGCGGCCATGGGGCCGTTCCGGAAGCGCGGCGAGCAGATCCTGCAGGAGCGGGGCATCGGCGCCGTGCAGCCGGAGAGCTGGTACTCGTCCTCGGCCTACGTGCAGGCGCTGGAGATGATCGGCGAGCGGATGGGGCCCAACACGCTCTTCCAGATCGGCAAGCAGATCCCCAACCACGTGCCGCTGCCGCCGGGGCTGGACTCGTTCCCGATCGTGCTGGGGTGCTTCGGGCCGGCGTTCGACATGAACCACCGGGGCTTCGCGCCCGGCCGCATCACGTTCCGCCAGACGAGCGACCGCACGGGGGTGATCGTCTCGGGCACGCCGTACCCGTGCGACTTCGACCGCGGCGTGATCCAGGGCTTCTTCCAGAAGCTGCTGGGCGTGCGCGTAACCGTGGAGCACGACACGAACCAGCCCTGCAAGAAGACGGGCGGCGCCACCTGCACGCACCTGATCTCGATCCCCGTCTGACGCGGGTCGGACCCGCGGGAACGGCGGGTCTCACGCGGAGGCGCGGAGAACGCGGAGAGGTGCGGGGGCCGGATCCCCCCGCACCTCTTCTATTTCCCTGAGGGCTACCGTCCTCGAGGGTGGATCAGGGCACCTCCCCGAACTCCCTGAACTCCCAAAACTCCCTCCCCTTCCCTGTCGGCCGCCCTTCGGCCGGACGTCGGCAGGAACGAGCGGAGAGCCCGCCCCCGCACCTCCGCGCGAGCCCCCGTCTTGTGGGGACATGAGAAAGCCCGCCCCGCGAACCGAGTCGCGGGGCGGGCTTCGTGGTACCGGGGAGAGGACGTTCAGTCGCGCGAGTTGAGCTTCGAGAGGAGCCGCAGCATCTCGACGTAGAGCCAGACCAGCGTGACCATCAGCCCGAAGGCGGCGTACCACTCCATGTGCTTGGGCGCGCCCGCCTCCACGCCCTTCTCGATGAAGTCGAAGTCCAGCACCAGGTTCAGCGCCGCGACGGTCACGATCACGACCGAGATGCCGATGCCGATGGGCCCGCTGTCGTGGATGTACGGCATGGTGGTGCCGAACATCCGCATCACCATGCTCGCCAGGTAGACCATCATGATGGCGCCGGTCGCGGCGACGACGCCGAGCTTGAAGTTCTCCGTCGCGCGGACCAGGCCGCTACGGTACGCCAGCAGCAGGCAGATGGCCGTGCCGAAGGTGAGCGCCACCGCCTGGATCACGATTCCCTGGAACTTCATCTCGAAGATGGCCGAGATCCCGCCCAGGAACGCCCCCTCGAAGGCGGCGTAGATCGGGGCCGTGAGCGGGGCCCAGGTGGGCTTGAAGGTGGTCACGATGGCGAACACCAGCCCGCCGATGGCGCCGCCGATCGCCCACGGCATCACCGTGGCGGGGTCCCAGGCGGCGTAGAACGCCCGCCACACCAGCACGGCGGGGACCATCATGATGGCCAGCAGCAGGCCCGTGCGGCCCACGGTGCCCTCCAGCGTCATGGCCGCGGAGTCGGTGCCGCGAAGGACGCGCTCGAAGGTCTTGGCGTTCAGGGTGGGGTTTGCGGTTCTCATCTCACGCTCTCGGGGTGTGCATGCGCCCCACGTGGGGCGGGAAAGCCGGCGGAGGGCCTCACGGAAGCCGCTCCACGCGGATGCTGATGGTGCCGTACGGTTTGGGGCGCTGGCTGCGGTACTCGCGCGAGCGGGCGGTCACCCGGTACTCCGCCGTCACCGCGCGGAAGCTCGCGCCCACGCCCCCGCTCCACTCCCCCACCGCGGCGCGGCGGGCGACCCGCGGGCCGTCCGCGAAGGTGCTGCCGTCCAGGAACAGGTCGCGGGCCACCAGCTCGCCCCGCAGGCCGCCCACGATCCAGGTGGAGAGCTCGCCGCCGCCCGGCTCCCGCGCGCCGGACCAGGGGTGAGGCAGGTTGCTGCCCAGGCGCGCGCGCAGGGCGGCGTGGCCGGCCGTGCGCACGTTGCCCACGACGACGCCGGCCCGCGGGGTCACGTCGAACGTCCGCGGACGCCCGGGGCCGCTCCCGGCGAGGGTGCGGCCCTCCTCCCAGCGGACCATCACCCCGGGCTCGAAGGCGATCTGGTTCCGCCAGCCCAGGGGCCGATGGAAGCCGAACGTCTCGTGCCAGGCCGTCTGGATCGGCCGGCCCAGCGCGGGCTCCCCCGTCACCCCCATCTCCACCCCCACGCTCCGCCGCGCCCGCTCCCCGATCCAGCGCATCTCCCCCGACGCGGAGAGCCAGCCCGCGTACGGCCGCTCCCCGGCGATCGGCCGCGGCGCGTCCAGGCGCGGCGTGTAGAGGCGCTGCGTCACCGCCCAGCGCGTCGCCAGGCAGGCGCCCTCGGCCGGCGTTCCCACCGCCGTGCACGCGGGCGTCCGGGGGGAGAAGCGGCGGAGCCACTTCGGCGCGCCCTCCTGCTCCACGGCCAGCCACATCCCGTGGGTGTAGTCCTGGTCGGGCCGGCTGTCCATCGGGATCCAGAAGTCGTACGCGTCGTTGTCCGTCGCCACCTCCACCGCGCGCACCCGCGACTGCGCGGCGGCCGGGGCGGCCAGCCAGGCGAGCGCGAGCACGGCGGGAAGGACGGTGCGAAGGACGGGAAGCGGCGGAAGGATGGGCACCTTCGGGATACCGGCGGCGAGGTCGTGGAAAGAGATGGATCGGGAGGGAGGCCGCGTCGACCCGTGCGGAGCGCCGGGCCCTGCTACACCCGCACGACGCGGGAGTTCGGCCGCGTCATACCGCCGCCGGCGCAGGCGCGGGGCGGGCGGGGGCCGGGGCAGTAGAAAGCGTCCAGCGGGCGGGCTCCAGGCTCAGGAAGGCCTCCACCACCGTGGGGTCGAACTGCCGTCCGGAATGCGCGCGCACCTCCCGCAGCGCCTCCTCCGCGGGCCAGGCGCGTTTGTACGGCCGCTCGTGCGTCAGCGCGTCGAACACGTCGGCCACCGCCACGATGCGGCCCACCAGGGGGATCTCCTCGCCCTGCTGCGCCGTGGGGTAGCCGCTGCCGTCCCAGCGCAGGTGGTGCGTCAGCGCGATCTCCGCGGCCAGGCGCAGAGGGGGGAAGCGGCTCCCGGAGAGGATGTCGGCGCCGATCAGCGTGTGGCGCTGCATCACCGTCATCTCCTCGCGCGTCAGCGGCGACGGCTTCATCAGGATGGCGTCGGGGATGCCGATCTTCCCCACGTCGTGCAGCGGGGCCACACGGCGCAGGTCGGCCACCTCCGACCCGGGCCTGCCCAGCGCCGCGGCGATGCGGGCGGCCGTCTCCCCCACCCGCTGCGTGTGGTGGCCGGTGGCGTCGTCGCGGTACTCGGCGGCGCGGGCCAGGCGCTCCAGGATCTCCCCCTGCGCGCCCTCCAGCTCGCGCGTCCGGGCCTCCACCCGCTCCTCCAGCACCTCGTTGTCGCGCGAGATGGCCACGTGCAGCGCCCGCGTCTCCAGCAGGTTGCGGATGCGGAGCAGCACCTCGGTCACCTCCAGCGGCTTCGCCAGGAAGTCGTTGGCGCCGATGGAGAGCGCCCGCGTCCGCGCCTCGGGGGTGATGTCCGCCGTGAGGACCAGGACGGGGACGTACGCGCCCGGCGGCGTGCGGTCGCGAAGCTCCTGCAGCACGTCCCACCCGTTGCGGTGGGGCATGTGCAGGTCCAGGAGGACGACGTCGGGCTGGTACGCGGTGAAGATGTCGGCGGCCTCGCGCGGGTCGGTCACCGAGACGGCGCCCTGGCAGCCGGCGGACTCCAGCAGCCGCTCCAGGAAGCGGACGTTGGCGGCCTCGTCGTCCACGATCAGGATGCGCGCGGAGCGCAGCACGTCGGTCACGACACCTCCCGGCCGGCGACGGCGGCGTCCACGGCGCGCAGGAAGTCGCCCACGTCCAGCGGCTTGGTCAGGTAGGCCAGCACGCCCTCCCCCATCAGCTCGTCGATGTGCGCCGCCGTGGCGTCGGCGCTGATCACGATCACCGGCACGTCGCGCGTCTCCTCCCGCGCCCGCAGCGCCGCCAGCACCTGGGTGCCGTGGATGTCGGGCAGGTGCAGGTCCAGCAGCACCAGGTCGGGCCGCTCCGCGCGCGCGACGGCGATCCCCTCCTCGCCCGTGGTCGCCGTGAGGAGGCGCACCCGCCGCCGCGAGTCCAGCACGCGCTCCACCAGCTTGTAGTTGGCGGCGTTGTCCTCCACGTACAGCACGGTGAAGCGCTCGCCGGGAAGGTCGGGGGGCGGAAGAGGCAGCACGTCCTCCTCCGCCGCGAAGCGCTCCCACCGCATCTCGGGCGAGTCCTGCAGGGGAAGCTCCACCCAGAAGGTGCTCCCCTCCCCCGGCACGCTGCGCACGCCCAACTCGCCGCCCATCGCCCGCACCAGCCCGTGGGAGAGGGAGAGGCCGATCCCCTCGCCCTCGATCCCGCGCCGCTCCGCCCCCAGCCGCTCGAAGGGGACGAAGAGCTTCGCCTGGTCCTCCGCCGTGATCCCCTGCCCCGTGTCGCTCACCTCGATGCGGGCGGACTGCACTCCGCCCACGCAGCGCAGCGTGACCTCGCCGCCGTCGCGGTCGTACTTGATGGCGTTGGAGAGGAGGTTCAGCACCACCTGCGTGAGCCGCCGCCGGTCGGCCAGCACGTGCAGGTCCACGTCCCCGGTCTCGGCGCGCAGGGTGATCCCCCGCGCCTCGGCGTTCGGGCGGACCAGCGCCAGGCAGGCGTCCAGCAGCCCGCGCACGGGCACCGGCTCGGGGGACATCGCCAGCCGCCCCGACTCGATGCGGGCGATGTCCAGCACCTCGTTGATGAGCTCCAGCAGGTGCCGGCCGCCGCGCAGGATCTGCTCGGCGCTCTCGCGGTCCTCCTCGTTGCGCGCGCCCATGGAGAGGAGCTGCGCGAAGCCCAGGATGGCGTTGAGCGGGGTGCGCAGCTCGTGGCTCATGCGCGACAGGAACTCGCTCTTCGCGCGGTTGGCGCGCTCGGCCTCCTCCTTGGCCTCGCGCAGCCGCGACTCGGCGTGCTTGCGCAGGGTGATGTCGTGGGCCATCACCAGCGCGCGGTTCTGCCGGTCGCGGGGGAGGGGGGAGAGGGTCACGGCCAGCTCCACCGTGGTGCCGTCGGGCCGCCGCGCGCGGGCCTCCCACTCGGGCTGGCGGTCCCCCTCGGGCGGGCCCGGGTCCAAGAGGTCGGCCAGGGGCAGGCCGCGCAGCGCCTCGGCCGGGCGCCCCAGCAGCCGCTCGGCGGCGGGGTTGGCGTCGGCCACGCGGCCGTCGGGCGCGCGGAGCAGGATGGCGTCCATCGCCCCCTCGTACACGGCGCGGAACCCCGCCTCGCTGGCGCGCAGGTCGCGCGTGCGCCGCCGCACCTGGAAGCGCAGCGACACGCCCCAGGCCAGGGCGATCACCAGGAAGACCAGCGCGCCGATCAGCAGCCGGCGGTAGCTCACGGTCACACTGGCCAGGTCGTCGGGCACGCGCGGGTAGAGCTGGTAGTCGGCGTCGTACGGAGGTTCGCCGTCGTACTGGCCCAGCACCCCCATCACCTCCACGTCCTGCCCCAGCTCGTAGCCGTCCAGCGGGATGGAGGGAAGGTGGCGGTTGGTGACGTACACCTCCACCCGCTCCGTCCCCGTGCTGTCCGTCGCCAGAGTCAGGAACCGCCCGTGCCCGCGGTTTCCGCGGTCCACCACCCGCCCGCGCACCTGCACCAGCCGCCCCTCCCACCGCTCCGCCGTGGCGCGCCGGAAGCGCAGGACCCGCGCGGGCGGGAGCTGCTGCGGCGCGCGGACGACGGTGACGCGGGGGTGCTGGAGCTGGGTCAGGCCGTTGTACTGGCCCACGACGCCCGTGACCACCACGCTGTCGCCGCCCTGCAGCGCGAGGGTGCCGGGGGCGGGGTCGTAGACGTTGATGCCGCCGGTGGGGTCCTGCAGGAAGATCTCGAACCAGTCGCGCGCGATCATCCCGGTGGGGATGGTCACCCGTCCCGCCACCGTGACGGTGTCGCCCAGCCGGTCGGGCACGCCGTCGCCGTTCGCGTCCCGCCGCGCCTCGGCGACGGTGAGCGGCGCGGGCGCGGCAACGGCGGGCGCGGCCGCGGGCGCCTGCGCGGCGCCGCGGGAGACCAGCAGCAAGGTGACGGCGAGGGCCAGCCGGATCGGGCGCATGCGGGGCGGGCGTCCGGAGGAGGCCGCGGCGGGGCCGCGGGAGCGGAGGAGCGGTGCCTTCGAGAAGTAACGCGCGCCGGGCGGGAGGCGCAAGGACGGAGCCGCCCGCGCGCGGCGCTCCCGCGGACCCGCTTCGGTTCAGCCGGGGTCCAGAAAGCGGCCTTCCTCGGCCAGGCGGGCCAGCAGCGCCCCGCGGTCGTTCTCCGCCGCCGCCTGCGCGCGGAGGTCCTTCGTGGCGAAGAAGCGGGCGCCGCAGCGGGCGCAGCCCACGTACGCGTCGTCGCGGAACCACCGCTCCTCCCAGCGGCCGGTGCACTCGGCGCTCAGGTGGCGCACCACGGGCTTCCAGGGCTCGGCCGGGGGGAGCACCGGCGGCAGCGGCCTGCGCCCGGAGACGTCCACCTCCAGCACGGGCTCGAAGTGGCAGCCGTAGCAGGTGAGCGTGTGGGGAAGGTCGATGCTGGTCCCCGCCTCGATGCGCAGGTGCCGCCCGCAGCGCGGGCAGAGCCCCGCGAACGCGCGCACGCGCCAGCGCCCCGTCCACGACCGCCACCCGGCGTACGCCCCCACGCACAGCAGCAGGATGGGCCACGGGTAGTGCGGAGGCACCCAGACGGCCCACGGGATCGGCCCCCAGCAGATCGCCAGCGCGAGCGCCGTCCGCGCCAGCCGCCCCGAGAGGGGGCGGTAGTCGAGGTCGACGCGCGCGGGCGCGGGGGGATACGCGCGCAGTACGGTGCGGGCGGCGGGCGCCCGCGCGACGGACTTCTTCATCGCTGGGACCGGTGCGGATCGGGGCGGCTCGGGCTTCCCTCCCAAGATAGCACCCCGGGGCGCCCGGTCCACCCCCTGAACTGCAACGGCGGGTCTGACAAGAAACAAACCCGGGAAGTGGCCGTCCGACGGTGCCCGTTTCATCGCCCCTAGGGTCGGCGCAGCCGGTGGATTACTCACGCGGAGGCGCGGAGAACGCGGAGGGAACGGGGCTTTGTCGCCAGCACCTGCCGGCGCCGCCGACCGGGGGCGTAAAGCCCCCGGCTGACTACGGCAAGCGTCCTGACGGACTCAATCGGCGGCTTCGGAGCCCGGGGATTCCCAGGGTGCCCACAGGGTACCGGCGGCATGATGCCGCTTCTGGTTCCGCACGTAGGCGGTCACGCGGCCGAGCTGGGACCGGGAGAAGCTGAACGCGCCGTACCCGTCCTGCCAGCTGAACGCCCCAGAGTCGCCGGCCACCACGCGGCCCGTCGTCGAGGATACCCCCTTCACCCGGCGGATCAGCTCCGCCGGCGCGATCTTCGCCGGGAGCCGCGCCGCTAGGTGAACGTGGTCGGGCATCCCTCCGACTGCGAGGACCTCCACTCCCGCACTCTGCGCTTCCTTGACGATCGAGGAGACCACCGCCTGCTCCACTGTCCCGACCATCATGGGGAGGCGGCGCCTGGTGCTCCACACGAAATGCAGGTAGATCTCCGCATGGCTGGCCGGCATTGTTCCGTGAGTCCGAAGGACGATTGTCGTAGCCAGCCGGGGGCTTTACGCCCCCGGTAGGGCGATGCGGCCGACGCACCCTCCGCGAACTCCGCACCCTCCGCACCCTCCGCACCCTCCGCACCCTCCGCACCCTCCGCGAACTCCGCGTGCTCCGCGTGCTCCGCGAACTCCGCGTCCCTCTCTCGTCGCTGGACGACGAGACGAAGGGCCGCCCCCGTGCGCGGAAGCGGCCCTTCGGTTCTTCAGTGGACGTCGCGTCAGCCGACGACGAGGTTCACCAGGCGGTCGGGAACGAAGATCACCTTGCGGACCTCCTTGCCGTCGGTGAAGCCCCGCACGTGCCCGTCGGCGAGCGCGGCCTCGCGAGCCTCGGCCTCGGTGATGCCGCGGCGCATGGCCAGGCGGGCGCGGACCTTTCCGTTCACCTGGACCACGAACTCCACCGTGTCCGCCACCGCCTTGGAGGGGTCGAAGGTGGGCCACCCGGCGGAGTCGAAGATCGACTCCTGGTTGCCCAGGCGCTCCCACAGCTCCTCGGCCACGTGCGGCGCGATGGGGGCCAGCAGGCGCACCAGCGGCTCCACGGCGGCGCGCTCGGGGACGCGGCCTCCGGCGCGGACCACGTTCAGGTACTCCATCATCGCCGCGATGGCGGTGTTGTACGAGAGCGCCTCCAGGTCCTCGGTCACCTTCTTCACCGTGGCGTGCAGCTTCTGCTCGACCTGCGGGTCCAGCGGCCGGTCCCTGGACGAGAGGACCGAGTCCCACAGGCGGGTGAGGAAGTTGTACGGGCCGGTGATGGCGTCGTCGCGGAAGTCGCCGCCCTCCTGGTACGGGCCCAGGAACATCAGGTAGGTGCGGATGGTGTCCGCGCCCCACTCCCCGATCAGCTCGTCGGGCACCACCACGTTGCCCCGCGACTTGGACATCTTGCTGCCGTCCTTCACGATCAGGCCGTGTGCCCGGAACCGGGTGAACGGCTCCTCGAACGGCACCAGCCCCAGGTCGTGCAGCGCCATGCTCACGAAGCGCGCGTACAGCAGGTGCAGCACGGCGTGCTCGTTCCCGCCGATGTAGCTGGTCACCGGCAGCCAGCTCCCGGTGATCTGCGGGTCGAACGGCACCGCGTCGAAGTCCGTGGACGGGTAGCGCAGGAAGTACCAGGCGCTGTCCAGGAAGGTGTCGCTCACGTCCGTCTCGCGCCGCGCCTTCCCTCCGCACGAGGGGCAGTCGGTGACGTACCACTCCTCGTGGCGCGCCAGCGGAGAGACGCCCGACGCGTCCGGCTTGAAGTCCTCGATCACCGGCAGCATCACCGGGAGCTGGTCGTCGGGCACCGGCACGATCCCGCAGGCGTCGCAGTACAGGACGGGGATGGGCGGGCCCCAGTAGCGCTGCCGCGAGATGGTCCAGTCGTGCAGGCGGAAGTTGACGCGCTTCTCGCCCAGCCCCATCCCCGCCAGCCACTCCGTGACCTTCGCCTTCGCCTCGTCGGCCGCCAGGCCGTCGTACTCGCCGGAGTTGACCAGCCGGCCGGGGCCGGTGTACGCCGCCTCCAGCGGCGTGTCGCCGTCCTCGCCCTCGCCCGCGACCACGCGGACGATGGGGAGGCCGAACTGCGTGGCGAACTCGAAGTCGCGCTCGTCGTGGCCGGGCACGGCCATGATGGCGCCCGTGCCGTACTCCATCAGCACGTAGTCGGCGATCCAGACGGGGATCTCCTCCTTCCGGGCCGGGTTGGTGGCGTATCCGCCCGTCCACACGCCCGTCTTGGTCTTGTCCGTCTTCTTCCGCGTGACCAGGTCCTGGGACGACGACTGCCTGCGGTACGCGTCCACCGCCTCGCGCTGCGCGTCGGTGGTCAGCCGGTCCACCAGCGGGTGCTCGGGGGCCAGCACCATGTACGTGGCCCCGAACACGGTGTCGGGCCGCGTGGTGAACACACGGATCACCGGCTTCTCGGCCTCGACGGTGACGCCCTGGTGCCGATCCTCCGCCACCTTCTCGCGGGAGATGGGGAACTCCAGCTCGGCGCCCTCGCTACGGCCGATCCAGTTCTCCTGCGCCTTGCGGGTGGTGTCGGACCAGTCCAGCGTCTTCAGGTTCTCCAGCAGCCGGTGGGCGTAGTTGGTGATCTTGAAGAACCACTGGGACAGGAACCGCATCTCCACGGGCGTGTCGCAGCGCTCGCACAACCCGCCCACCACCTGCTCGTTGGCCAGCACCGTGTTGCACGAGGGGCACCAGTTGACCGGCGCCTCCTTCTTCTCCGCCAGCCCCGCCTTGAGGAGCTGCAGGAAGATCCACTGCGTCCAGCGGTAGTACTCGGGCGCCGTGGTGTCGACCGTGTGGCCCCAGTCGTACATGAAGCCCACCCGCCGGAGCTGCCGCGTGAAGCGCTCCACGTTGCGGGGGATCAGCTCCATGGGGTGGATGCCCTGCTTCAGCGCGAAGTTCTCGGAGTGGATGCCGAACGCGTCGAAGCCGATGGGCTCGAACACGTCGTACCCCTGCATGCGCTTGAAGCGGCCGTAGATGTCGGCGCCCGTGAAGGCGTAGATGTTCCCCACGTGCAGCCCCTCGGCCGACGGGTAGGGGAACATCATCAGGTTGTAGAAGGGGCGCTTCGCGGACCGCATCTCCCGCTCGGTGAAGGCGTTGGTCCCGCGCTCCTCCCAGCGGGCCTGCCACTTCCGCTCCACTTCCTGCGCGTCGTACGAGTCGGTGATATGGGTCGCGTCGCTCATGGTCGTGGTTCGGATGACGGCGTTCGGGCGTGGGCGTCGGCTGGTGCCGGCCGGCGGATCGAGCAGCCTGCGAATGAAGAAGTCGCGGCTGGGAAAGGCACGAAGTCCGCCTGCGCGGACTTCAGATCGGCCGGAGCCGCGGCGGAGGCGCGCCGTCCGGGCACCCCTCCCCCCTCATGGGGGAGGGGCAGGGGGGGGGCACGCGGCGCGACGGGCGTACGCCGATCGCACGTAAGACGAGCCGCCGGGCGGATGAACACGCACCGGCGGCTGTCGCTTGCCGGCCGAAAGGTAGCGGGGCGGCCGGGGCTCTCACAACCCCCGGCCGCCCCTCCACTCGGCCCACGCCGGCCTCGTGGCGCTCAGGCGACGCGGGCGCCGTCAGCAGTAGCAGGACCCGCCCACGCAGCTCTGCTCCAGCGACGGGCCGCAGTCCGCCACCATGCAGGTGTTCACCCAGCCGCAGGTGTTGGCGCAGGTGTCCTGCCCGCCGCAGGTGTTCTGATGGGGCTTGGTCGCGAAGCCCAGGACCGTGCCCTCCTCGTGCCTCGCGGGCAGGGCGGTGTCGAACGACTCGATCTCCAGGGACTCGATCCGAAGCTTGACCTTCTTCACGGTGCACGCTCCCGTTGTGGGGTCCTCGGTTTCGGGCGCCCACCGGCCGGCGCCCGATCCGGCGCGCCCCAAGGTGAGTCCCTGCAACGTGAACCGCGCGCGCCGCGCGCGCAAGATCGGCGGGAAACGTCCTACGACCGCGGTGCGTCCGGCGGCGCGGTGGGGCCGGACGGCGCGGCCTCCGCCGGCGACGGCTCGGTGGCGGGAGGCGCGGAGGACGGCGGCGCGTCGGGCGGCGTGGCCGGCGGAGACCCGGACGACGGCACCGGGGCCGCGGGAGAGGCGAGGAGGCCCTCCACCGCCGCGTACGGATCCTCCGCGTCCTTCGCGGCGCGGACGATGTCCTCGATGCTGCGGCGCAGGTCCCCACCGCGCGACTGGAAGACGCGCTCGAACAGGTCCAGCCGGCCGTAGTACAGGCGCCGCGAGATCAGCGTGGCGTTGTTGATGGGGCCGCGCTCGAACGAGGCGTACGTCCCCACCTTCAGCCGGGGCCGCACGGAGTCGCGGAAGACCTGCAGCGAGCGGCGGAACACGTCCTCGCGCTGGGCGACCTTCTGCTCGCTGGTCAGGTCCGCGCGGCCGTACAGGGCCTCCAAGTCCGCCACCATGCGCTCCATGAACGCGCCGAAGACCAGGTCGTCGTGCCACTCCCCCTTCGCGCGCTCGCACCGCTCCGCCTCCGCCGCTCCCCGCCCGCAGAACAGCTGGATGGCGCCGCGGCTGCCGACGAACGAGGCGAAGCTCTCGTTGAACATCGCCTCGCCGCCCGCATAGAACGTGTTGTGGGTGATCTCGTGGATCACCGTGTTCGCGAGCGAGACGGAGTCGTAGCGCAGCAGGGTGGAGAGCAGCGGGTCGGTGAACCACCCCAGGGTGCTGAACGCGGCGGTAGGACGGAGGTAGACGTCGAAGCCCTTCGCCTCCAGCTTCGCCATCTCCTTACGGGCGTCCTCCTCGCGGAAGAAGCCCTTGTAGGGAACGTGTCCCACGATGGGGAACCACCAGGTGTGGGCCTGGAACCGGTCCTTCCGCGCGGCGGAGAGGACCAGGGCCAGCGTGTCGGAATCGACCTTGGAGAAGAGGGTGTAGCTCTTCCCGGCCTTGAGCCGCAGCGAGTCGGCCGCGAAGCCCCGCGCCTCCAGCACCAGCTTCAGCTTCTCGCGCGTTTCGGGCTCGGTCCGCGGATCCGCGACCATCTCGGCGATGGGCTGGCGGGCCCGCAGGATCTTCATCTCCTCCCACGCCGCGCGCAGCACGTACCCCGGCGAGCACGACGACACCCCCACCGCCACGGCGACGAGGAGCAGGACCAGGGCGACGGCGCGCTTGGGGACTCTCATCTGTTCGGGATGCGGGAACTCGGACGAGGGCTGACGTCGCTCACGCGGCGGCGGTCAGAAGCAGCGGCGAGCCGCGGGTGATCATCAGCGTGTGCTCGTGGTGCGCGGCCAGCGATCCGTCCACCGTGGCAAGCGTCCAGCGGTCGCGCAGGGTGCGCGTGCGCTCCGCCCCCACCGACACGATGGGCTCCAGCGCGAAGACCAGCCCCTCCGTCAGCGTCGTCTTCGATCGCGGGTCGAAGTGGTTGGGCACGCTGGGCGCCTCGTGGATGGTGCGGCCGATGCCGTGGCCGGCCAGGTCGCGCAACACGCGGAAGCCGCGGCGGTGCACCTCCGCCTCCACCGCGGCGCCGACGGAGTTCAGCGACGCGCCGGCGCGGGCGGCCTCGGCGCCCTTCCAGAAGGCGGCCTCCGCGCACGCCGCCAGGCTCGCGCCCACCGGGTCCGCCGGAGGGACGGAGACGGTGACGGCCGCGTCCGCGAAGTAGCCGTCCAGCTCGACCGTCACGTCCAGCGTCACCAGGTCGCCGCCGGCCAGCACGCGGTCGCCGGGGATGCCGTGCACCGCCTCCTCGTTCACGCTGATGCACGCCGTGCCCGGGAAGCCGTAGACCAGCGCGGGAGCGGAGCGCGCGCCGTGCTGCTCCAGCACGCGCAGCACCACGCCGTCCACCTCCGCCGTGGTCGCGCCGGGGCGCACCGCCTTCCGCGCCGCCTTCAGCGCCATCGCCACCACGCGTCCCGCGCGCTTCATCCCCTTCAGCTCCCGCTCGTTCCCGATCGACATCCTCTCCTCACTCTCTCGCCTCTAATCGACGATCACGGCGCGCCGCCACCGGCGCACCGAGCTCACCAGCCACACCGCCTCCGCCCGCTCCAGCTCCCCGGGCAGGAGAACGCGCTCCCGCACCTCGCCGCTCCGCAGCAGCTCCGCCCGGAAGACGCCCGGGAGCAGCCCGCACGCCACCGGCGGCGTCCACCGCTCCCCGTGGAGCTGCACGACGAGGTTCGCGACGGTCGACTCCGTCAGCTCGCCGCGCCCGTTCACCAGCAGCACGTCGTCCACCTCCGGCCGGGCCGCGGCGCGCGCGGTATAGACGCCGCGGCTGGTGGTCTTGTGGTAGAGCAGCGGGTCGCGCTCGTCCACGGGATCGGCGCAGACCGCCACGCGGAGCGGCTCCGCAGGCCCGTCGTCCAGCGGCGCCGCCTGCACCTCCACCTTCCCCGCGCGGTCCAGCAGGAGCCGGACCCGCAGGTGTCCGTCCAGCCCGCGCACCTCCCCGTCCAGCCGCGCCCGCGTGCCCTCCGCGTCGAAGGCGAAGCCGAAGCGGCGGGCGGAGGCGGCCATCCGCCGCAGGTGCCCGTCGAGGAGGAGCCAGCCGCCGTCCGCCTCCCGCAGCATGGTCTCCAGCAGGCGGAAGTCCTCCGCCGCGCGGCGGGCGAACTCCGCCTTGCTCAGGCACTCCGCGTGCTCGGCGGCCGCGTCGGAATCGTACGTGATCCCGCTCCCCACGCCCAGCTCCGCCTCCCCGGTGTCGCGGTGGACGACGACGGTCCGGATGGCGACGCTGAACACCGCCTCGCCCGGGGAGACGAAGCCCAGGGCGCCGCAGTAGACGCCGCGCGGCCCGTCCTCCAGCTCGGCGATCACCTGGCTGGTGCGGACCTTGGGCGCGCCGGTCACCGACCCGCAGGGGAAGAGGGCGCGGAAGAGGTCGACCACCCCGGCATCCTCCCGTAGCCGCGAGCGGACGGTGGAGGTCATCTGGTGCACGGTCTCGTACCGCTCCACCTCGAACAGCCTCTCCACCCGCACGCTGCCGAAGCGCGAGACGCGACCCGCGTCGTTCCGCAGCAGGTCCACGATCATCAGGTTCTCGGCGCGGTCCTTCTCGCTCCCCGCCAGCTCGGCGGCCAGCGCGTCGTCCTCCTCCGCCCAGCGGCCGCGCGGCCGCGTGCCCTTCATCGGCCGCATCTCCAGCTCCCGCCCCGCCTGGCGGAAGAACAGCTCGGGAGACGCGGAGACGACGGAGGTGTCGCCGAAGCGCAGGAAGGCACAGTACGCCGACCGCTGCGCCCGCGCCAGCCGCAGGTAGAGCGCCCGGTCGTCCCCCCGGAACGGCGCGCGGAGGGGGAAGGTGAGGTTGACCTGGTAGGTGTCCCCCGCCGCGATCAGCGCGCGGATGCGCTCGACCCGCTCCGCGTACCCGGCGGCGGAGAGCGCCGCCGTCCACTCGCCGAGGCCGACGGCCCCCGCCGCTCCCTCCGGAAGCTCCGCGGGCCGCCGCTCGGCGAAGAGGGCGAAGCGCGCGAGCGGGAGGCGCGGGTCGGGGGGGCGGGTGGCGAGAGCGGGATCGAACGCGGGCGCGGCCTCGTACGCCACGAAGCCGGCGGCGTGCAGCCCGGACACAACGGCCTCCTCGACCGCGCGGAGGACGGGGACGACCTCCTCCAGCGTCCGCGCCACGAGCACGCCGCGGAGCCCCTCGAAGACGAAGGAGCGGCCGGCGCCCAGCGCATCGAAGCGTGCGACCTCGTCCGGCATCCGTGCCCGCCGCGGGGGGGAAGCGCGCCGGGCCGCCGCGGTTCGGCGGCGGCCCGGGAGAGGCGGAAAGATCGGTCCACGGAGGACGGGCGGCAATGGCGGCGCGGGACGGATGCGTGCGCGCCGGCTCGACGCTGGGGTATCCGTTTCACCCGCTTCCTCCAGCCCCGTCTCGTGCGGACGCTTTCGACGGAAAGGGGGGTGTTCAGGGAGTTCTGGGAGTGCGTCGATCCAATTCCGAACTCCCTGATCTCCCAAACTCTTCCCTTCTTTCATCGCCGCCGCGCGCGACGTCCGGTGGATCAGTCCACCTCGTCGATGGACCGCGGCCAGTCGTCCTTGAGCAGTCGGGAGAGCGAGCGGTCCGCCAGGATGCGGCCCCCATTCTGGCAGCGGGCGCAGTAGTTGGTCTCGTTGGTCGCGTAGCGGATCCGCTGCACGGGAGCGCCGCAGACGGGGCAGGGCTGCTTGAAGCGCCCGTGGACGGCCATCTCGGGGTGGAAGGCCGTCACCTCCTCGGGGAATCCCTCGCCCACCTGCTCCGCGAGCCGCTCCGTCCACTCCACCAGCACCTCGCGCGTGGCGTCGTACAGCCGCCGCACCTGCTCGTCGGAGAGCTTCCGGGTGAGCAGGACGGGGGAGAGGCGGGCGCGGTGCAGGATCTCGTCGGAGTAGGCGTTGCCGATGCCGCTGAAGAGGCGCGGGTCGGTGAGGGCGCGCTTGACGGTGTGGCTCTCGGACGCGAGCCGCTCCGCGAAGGTGGGCAGGTCGATCTCCAGCGGCTCCAGCCCCCCGCGCTCGAACGGGCGCAGGCCCTCCTCGCCCGAGACGATGTGGAGCGAGGCGCGGCGCGTGGTGCCCGCCTCCGTCAGGTACAGCGTGCCGTGCGGGAAGGCGAGCTCGGCCAGGACGAGCCTGCCGCCCATCTTCTTTCCCGTCGGCCGCCAGCGGAGGCGCCCCGCGACCATCAGGTGGACGACGACGAACAGGTCGCCGTCCAGGTGGAGGACGACCCGCTTCCCCATCCGCCGCAGCCCCACGACGCGCCGTCCGGCCGCCTCCGCCGGCGTGGGGGAGACGGAGCGCAGGACGAACGGGTTCTTCGGGGTCAGCCTCTCCAGCGGCTGGTCCAGGACGAACGCCGCCAGGCGGCGGAGGTAGACCTCCACGTCGGGAAGCTCGGGCACGGCTTCCTACGGCTGCCGGTGGTCCATCGCGCACCTCCCTGGCGAGAAGGCGGAGAGGGAGGGTGCCGGGGCCGCCCCCCTGCCGCCCCGCGGTTCCGCGGGACGGCGGGCGAGCCTCAGGGCAGCGGCTTGAGCAGCAGCGCGCCCTTCCGCCCGGTCTGCGGATCCTCGCCATACGCCGCGAGCCAGCCGTTCTCGTCGATGCGGTCGACCGCGCCCAGGCGCCATTCCCCGTCCGTACGGACGACGTAGGTCCTTCCGCCCGCGCGCAGGAACGGGGTGCGCGGGCTCCATCCGTACATTCCGACGACCTCCCGCGCGTCGTTCACGGCCGCCGCGGCGGTGCTGGGCCCCACCACGGAGGTTAGGTCGGCCAGGGCCGCGCCGTCATACAGGTAGGAGCGCTCGCCGAAGTGCCCTCCACGCCCCACGATCCTGCCCCCGTCGCTCACCTGGACCGGGTACGAGTGCCGGCCGAAGCCCACCGAGGAGACGGTGGTCCCCTCCCACACCCGGGGCTGGTAGTAGAGGTCGCGCTGGTACCCGACCGCGCGGCCGTTGCGGTTCACGTCCATCACCACGGCGCCGTTCCAGGTCCCGACCGCGAGCTGCATGGCCGTGGCCCCCTGACACCGGTAGGGGCGGTCGCTCGTGCCGGTGGTGAAGACCTCGCCGGCGTCGCTCACACCCAGGGGGAGCCCGGGGCACGCGGCGTCGAGCGGCGTGAGCACGCCCGCCTTCCACGTGTAGCCGCTCGTCCCCCGCTGCACCACCACCGTGCCGTCGTGCGTCACCGCCACCGCGCGGCCGGGGCCGGGAAGGTCGCGGCGCCCGCCGTTCTCCCACAGCACCGGGATGGAGACGGAGTCCGCCGTCAGCACGTACCCCACCGCCCGTCCCGCGGCCAGGTCCAGGATCCGCGAGTCGCGCCCGCTCCCTCCCAGGAAGGTGGCGGCGTACCGCCGCTCCAGGTGCCTCACCTGGACCGTGGCCGTCGCCTGGCTCCGCACCCCCAGGCTGTCGTACAGGAAGACCCGCACCTCCACCCGGCCCTCGGGCAGGTCGTAGACGTCGTACGGCTCGGCGAAGGGAGGGGTCAGCGAGAGCGTCCACCCCGCCCGCTGCTGCGTGAGCACCTCCTCCGGGCCGCCGTTCAGCGAGTGGGTGACCCTCACCGCCCGGTGCCCGCTCAGCCCGGCCACCCGGAGCGGCATCGCCGTGCCGTACACCGTGTCCGCCAGGGACCGCCCTTCGGGGGCCCGCAGCTCGAACTGGATGGTGGGCACCGGCGTCGTCTCGCCGGGACCGCCGGTACCGGGGCCCCCGGGGGCCGAGCCCGCGGGGTCCGAGCACCCGGTCAGCGCCAGCAGCGTCGCCAGCGAGAGGAGGGTCGAGGTGCGGGAGCGGTGGCCCATGGAGCGCGAGGGGAAGTCGTGGGTGGCGGCGTCGCGGGCGGTCGATCCGGGACAATATGGTCCGGCATCCCGTCCGAAGGCCAGCCTTTCGAGCGCGGCGTCACCGCCGGGAGACGGAGGGCGCCGCGCGGAGGTGCCAGGATGGGGACGAAGCACGGCGCGGGAGGTCACGCGCGAAGGGGAGACGCGCCTCCCCGTGGCGCGTCAGCCGGGAACCTGCTCCGGCATGGCGCGCGGGTGCGTCATCGCCTCGGGCGACAGGATCTCGTCGAGCTGCTCCTGCGAGAGCCACGCCTTCTCGCGCACCAGCTCGTACACGCCGCGCCCGGTGTGCAGGGCCTCCTTGGCCAGCGCCGCCGAGCGCTCGTAGCCGATGTACGGCACCAGCGCCGTCACCAGGCCGATGGAGTCCTCCACCATCCGCCGCAGCCGCTCGCGGTTGGCGGTGATCCCCATCACGCAGCGCTCGCGGAGCACCACCGCGCCGCCCGCCAGCATGTCGATGGACTGGAAGAGGTTGAAGCCGATCACGGGCTCGAACACGTTGAGCTGGAGCTGCCCCGCCTCGGCCGCCATGGTGATGGTCAGGTCGTTCCCCACCACCTGGAAGCACACCATGTTCACCACCTCGGGGATGACGGGGTTCACCTTCCCCGGCATGATCGACGAGCCCGGCTGCATGGCGGGCAGGTTGATCTCGTTCAGCCCCGTGCGCGGCCCGCTGCTGAGCAGGCGCAGGTCGTTGCAGATCTTGGAGAGCTTCACCGCCACGCGCTTCAGGATCCCGGAGAGCTGCACGAACGCGCCGGTGTCGGCGGTGGCCTCGATCAGGTCGGGCGCGGTGATCAGCTCCAGCCCGGTGACCTCGCACAGCCGCTCGCGCACCGTGGCGGCGTAGCGCGGGTCGGTGTTGATCCCCGTGCCGATGGCCGTGGCCCCCATGTTGATCTCGCGGATCAGCGCCGCGGCCTCCTGCAGCCGGTCGATGTCCTCGCCGATCGTCACCGCGAAGGCGGTGAACTCCTGCCCCAGCGTCATGGGCACCGCGTCCTGGAGCTGGGTGCGGCCCATCTTGAGCACGTCCGCGAACTCGCGCCCCTTCTCCACGAACGCCGCGCGCAGCTCCGCTAGCGCGCCGATCAGGTCCAGGATCGACCAGTTCCCCGCGATCTTGAGCGCGGTGGGATAGACGTCGTTGGTGGACTGGGAGAGGTTGACGTGGTCGTTGGGGTGGCAGTGCTCGTACTGCCCCTTCCGGAAGCCCAGCAGCTCCAGCGCCCGGTTCGCCACCACCTCGTTGGCGTTCATGTTGGTGCTGGTGCCCGCCCCACCCTGGATCACGTCCACCACGAACTGCTCGTGCAGGCGCCCCTCGCGGATCTCGCGGCAGGCGCGGACGATGGCGTCGGCCGTCTGCGGGTCCAGCAGCCCCAGGTCGCGGTTCGCCAACGCCGCCGCCTCCTTCACCGCCGCCAGCGCGTGGATCAGGTGCGGGTACTGCGAGATGGGGATGCCCGTGATGGGGAAGTTCTCCGTGGCCCGCAGCGTCTGCACGCCGTAGTAGAGGTCCACGGAGAGCGCCCGCTCGCCCAGCAGGTCGTGCTCCACCCGCAGCTCGCCGGAGAGGTAGCCCGCCTCGCGCCCCGTCAGGCGCACGTTGGCGTGCCGCAGCCGCGACGAGATCACCTGGGCGGCGGCCAGCGCCAGCTTGCCGTACAGCGTGGGGTGCTCCGCCGCGATCCCCTGCACGCGCGCGCGGGAGATCTCCACCACCTCCGCGTCCTCGGTCACCACGCCCGAGGTGGAGTGCGGGTACTCGTCCAGGAAGCTCCCCTCGCCGTACGACTCCCCGCCGGTCAGCACGTGCAGCACCTCGGGGCGGCCCTGCAGCCCCTTCACGATCTCGATGCGCCCCCGCAGCAGGATTCCGAACGCGCGCCGCGGCTGGCTCTCGCGGAACACGTACGTGCCCACCGGGCAGGAGCGCGCCTCGGCGCACCCGGCCAGGAGCTCCACCTCGCGCGCGTCCAGCGAGGGGAAGTGCGAGCGGAGCGTCTCGACCACGTTCGTATCCATCTATGTCCGTGCCGGCAAGGGCTCTCTGGGTCTGGTCGCCAAGCGCGTGAACGTACCTCTCCCGTCCGGCCCCGACAACCCTGCGTGGGGGGCGAGTGGGGCGCGGTGGACCGAAGGTTGCACCCCTCGCCGTCCTCCCGCCGGGGGGCGGGAATTCTGGGTGCGAACCGGAAAAGGAGGGAAGATGGGACTCTTCGACCGCTTCCGCGACGACCGCGACGTGGGCTACGGCTTCGGTGGCGCCAACCGCGGCTTCGGGGGCATGGACCGGGGCTACGACCGCGAGATGGGCGGCCGTGGGCTGGAGTGGCGGGGCGCGGCGGGGCCGCGCGGCGGGTGGAGCCACGCCATGTCCGACTACGACCGCGACATGTACCGCGGCAGCGCCGGCAATCGCTACGACCGCGACCTGGGCGACCGGGTGCGGGGCTTCTTCGGCGGGCACGACCGGGGCTACGACCGCGGGATGCGCGGGTCGGCCATGGGCTACGACCGCGACATGGGAATGCAGGGCCGCGGCTACGACCGGGGGATGCACCGCCTGGAGACGGACACGGGCGACCCGTTCAACGACCGCGCCAACCACACCCCCATCCGTGTGATCCGCGGCGAGTTCCAGGGCGGCATGCGGAACCGCTACGACCAGGGCTTCTCGGACCGGGGCCAGGGCTGGACCGGCCAGGGCTACTCGAACCAGGGCCGGGGCTACCACGGCCAGGGCTACGACAACCCCGGCCAGGGGCCGCGGCAATTCGGCCAGACCGGGGGCCAGGGGTACTCCGGCGTGGTGGGCGACGACGCGTACTACGGCCAGGGCTTCCAGCAGGGCGGCTTCCCCCACGCCGGCGGGAACAGCCTGTGGAACCGCAACCGCAACCGCTACGACACCGGGTTCTAGCGGCTGACGACGCCGGCCCGACGAAGGGCCCCGCCTCCGGAGGGAGGCGGGGCCCTTCGTCGTGGGCGCGAATCCGGCGGGCGATCGGACCGTTCGCGGGTGTGGGGCTGGGCCCGCGAGACACGGCCGCGCCCCACGCCGAGGCTCCCTACCGCCCTGCCCTACCCCTCCGACATCCGCCGCTTCAGCTCCGCCAGCCGAGCCTCCACGTCGTTGGGCTTCGGCGGGGGGGGCGGGGGCGGGGCTCCGGAGAGGTCCGCGTCCAGGTCGTGCAGCGCCTCCTGGTAGCGCTGGTCGTCGCCCATCCTGCCGGCCATGCGGTCGAACTCGTCGGTGGGGCTGCCGGGGGCGGCGCCCAGGCCGGAGCGCAGCGTGCCCTGCGCCTGCGCCCGGCGGATCTCGGCGAGCAGGGCGAAGCGGTTCAGGTCCGCCTCCTTGTAGCGCCGGGTCATCTCCTCCGCCTCGGCGCGGCGCAGGTCGGCCTCGGCGCGGGCGGCCTGGACCTTCTGCTCCAGCACGGCCACGCGGCCGCGGTGCCTGGCCGCGAACTCCTCGGCCACGCGCACCGTCTCGGCGTCGCCGATGCGCTCGGCCATGTCGCGGCGGCGGGTGGTCTCCTCGAGCCCGCGGCGCTCGCGCTCCAGCTCCAGGCCGGCGCCGCGGTGCGCCTCCTCGTACTCGGGGAGCATGGCGCGCACGTCCACCATCTCGCGGCGCATGGCGCCCAGCAGCTCCGCCACCTGGTCCTCGGGCTCGCGGCGGGACCGCTCGGTGCGGAAGGCCTCCCAGGTCTGGGAGAAGAGCCTCTTCAGGTCGTCGATCATGACTCGAAGATACGGGCGGACCGGCGCCCGCCGCAACGCGCGGGAACGCCCGTGGCGGGCCCGATCCTTGCTCTTCCGCGCGGCCGGCCGTCCACTCCACCGAGGCGAACATGTCCAAGACCGAGCCGGTGAACTCGTTCCCGCCGCGACTGCGCAACCTCTCGCACGAGGAGCAGAAGTCCGTCACGCACGGCGGCTTCTGGATCCCCGAGGACGAGCGCGAGATCTACAAGCGCGCGCTGCTGGTGCTGAACGAGGCCGGCGTGCCGTACGTGGTGGCGGGGGCGTACGCCATCTACGAGCACACCGGCATCTACCGCAAGACCAAGGACCTGGACCTGTTCTGCGAGCCGGGCCGGGTGGAGCCCGCCATGCGCGCGCTCAAGGCGGCCGGGTTCACCACGCGGCTGGAGCAGTCGCACTGGCTGGCCAAGGCGCTCGACCCCCAGACCGGGCACTTCATCGACATCATCTACGGGATGGGCAACGGGCTGGCCCTGATCGACCCCGACTGGTGGGCGCACTCCTCCCCGGCGATCCTGGCGGCCACGGCGGTGCGGGTGGCGCCGGTCGAGGAGCTGATCTGGCACCGCCTGTTCATCAACGAGCGCCACCGCCACGACATGGCCGACATCGCGCACCTCATCCTGGCGCGCGGCGACCACATGGACTGGCGGCGGCTGGTGGACAAGACGGCGGCGCACTGGCCGCTCCTGCTCTCGCAGGTCCTCACCTTCCGCTACGTCTATCCCGGCCACGCCGACCGCGTGCCCGAGTGGGTGGTGCGCGAGCTGCTGGACCGCGCGGCGCAGCAGGAGGGGGCCGACCGCGGCGAGGAGGTCACGCGGGGCACGCTGATCTCGCGCTTCTCCTTCGCCATCGACGTGAACGAGTGGGGATTCCGCGACCTTCGGGAGGAATACGTGCAGGAGATGGAGCGGACCGACGTGATCGTGGGGCTGCGCGACAGCGACGTGTGGGACGAGCGCGCCGCGCACGACGAGGAGCCGCAGGAGCCCGGGGAGCCGATCGAGCCCACCGCCGGGCCCCCGCGGGAGGCCGGGCGATGAGCGGGCCGGCGGGCGGGCGCGGCGACGCGCCCTTCCGGGAGCGCCGCCGCACGGACCGCCGCAGCGGGCGCTCGAACCGGGTGCGCATCGCCGCCGTGGGCGACTTCCACTGCGGCGAGGAGGACGCCGGCGTGTACCGCGACCTGTTCGCGCACGTCAACGACGACGCCGACGTGCTGCTGCTGGCGGGCGACCTGACCCGCCGCGGCACCCCGGCCGAGATGCGCGTGGTGGCCGGCGAGCTGGCCGACGTGCGCGTCCCCATCCTGGCGGTGCTGGGGAACCACGACCACGAGTCGCAGATGGAGTCCGAGTGCATCGCCATCCTGCGCGAGCGCGGGGTGCACCTGCTGGACGGCGACCCGTTCGAGCTGAACGAGCACGTGGGCTTCGCGGGGGTGAAGGGCTTCATGGGCGGCTTCGGCCGCTTCACCCTGACCGCGTTCGGCGAGGCGGAGACCAAGACGTTCGTGGGGTCGTGCCTGGACGAGGTGCAGCGCCTGGAGATGTCGCTGCGCCGGCTCTCCACGCCCAACCGGGTGGTGCTGATGCACTACGCCCCGGTGGCGGACACGGTGAAGGGCGAGCCCGAGC
Source organism: Longimicrobiaceae bacterium (assembly GCA_030146875.1). GTDB lineage: Bacteria > Gemmatimonadota > Gemmatimonadetes > Longimicrobiales > Longimicrobiaceae > JASLAX01. Next base: position 52,661 of record JASLAX010000011.1, on the reverse strand, counting down.
AGATCTTCCCCTTCCTGGGGAACGACCGCATGGCCGAGCCGCTGGACCGCTTCAGCGTCTGCGCCGTGTTCCACGGCCACGCGCACCACGGCTCCTTCAGCGGCAGGACGCCGGGCGGGGTGCCCGTCTTCAACGTCTCGCACGCGCTGCTCAAGGCGGAGGGGATGGAGATGTACTACCTGCACGACGTGCCCATCGCCCCGCCGGCGGCGGAGGAGGACCGGGAGGCGGGGGGAGAGCCGGGAGAGGGCACCGGCCGGGAGGCGGTCACGTCCAGCGCTCCAGGAAGCGCATGAGCGCCGCCTCCTCCGGGTAGAACTGCGCGGGCGCCCCCTCCTTCCCGGAGCGGGGCGCCTCTCGCATGTAGGGGGCGATGGTCTTGCCCGTCTGGTACTTCTCCAGCACCACGGGGTGCACGTACGCGCTGCGGCACACGCTGGGGGTGTTCCCCAGCTCCGCCGACACCAGCCGGCACGCCAGCACCACGTTCCGCTTGGCCTCCGCGGCGCTCTTCGCCGGACCCAGCTCCGCCAGGATGGTGGCCGCGCGCACGGTCCCGCCCCAGGTCCGCAGGTCCTTGGACGAGAACGGCGCCCCCGCCACCTGGCGGATGTAGTCGTTCACGTCGCGCGCGGTCACGTCGCGCACCGCGCCCTCCGCGTCCACGTAGCGGAAGAGGCGGGTGCCGGGAAGCTCCATCACCTCGGCCATGATCGCCGCCAGCGGCGTCTCGGCCACCACCTGCCGCTGGTGCACGGCGCTCTTGCCCACGTAGCGGAAGTGCAGCGACGTGCCCTCCACCCGCAGGTGGCGCTTCCGCAGGGTGGTGATGCCGAAGGTCTTGTTCTCCACCGCGTACCGCTCGCTCCCCACCCGGAAGAACCCCCGCAGCATCAGCCGCACGATGGTCGCCAGCACGCGCTCGCGGGGCTGCCCCTCCAGCCGCAGGTGCCGGTCCGTCTCCTCGCGGACGCGCGGGAGCGCGCGGGCCAGCTCGCCCAGCTTGCGGAACTTCCGCCGCGACCGCCGGGCCACGTGGCCGGCGTGGTAGCGGTACTGCTTGCGCCCCCGCGCGTCGAACCCGGTGGCCTGCACCCGCGCCTTGGGGTCGGCCGCGATCTCCACCGCCGTCCACGCGGGCGGGATGGCGAGCGCCCGCACGCGCTCCAGGTCGGCGCGCGCCCGCACGGGCCGCCCCGTCTCCCGGACGTACGTGAACCCCGTCTCCGGCGTCCCCTCCCGGCGCCACACCGGCTTCGCCCGCTTCGCCCTCTTCCGTTTCGTTCCGGTCGTCATGGGCCCCGAGTCCATTCAAGGAGCGTTCCGCCCTCGTCCGTCGCACCACATCGTTCCACCCGTCAGCCGGCTACGTTTTCACGCATCCTGTCGGGGGCCGAGCGCACCGCGACCCGCGGAAAACGAGAAAGCCCCCGACGCTGACGTGCATCGAGGGCCTTGGTCGGGGGAGGGCGGGTGCGTCAGGGGGTGCGCTTGAGCAGCACGCCCCGCTCGGCGGCGGCCTCCAGGGGGGTGGGGGCGGTGTAGTAGGGATCGCCCATGCGGGCGGCGATGCCCTGGAGCTGCGCGGTCAGCGCGTTGTAGCGGTCCACGGCGGAGTGGTTGCGCGCGATGATCGAGTCCAGGCCCCGCGCCCGCTCGTTGCGCACGGCGATGTGCTCCTGGTAGCGGAAGAAGTCGCGGCGGTACGCCTCGTACGTGGCCGGCGGCAGGCCCCCGAAGCGGGCCTCGCGCGTGTAACGCTGCAGCACCCGCAGCTCCTCGGCGAGCGCCGCGTCCTCGGTCTCGATCATGGCGCGGAGCGAGTCGGAGAGCACCTTGGTGCGCATGACCTCGGCGCCGGAGTCCAGCAGCCCGTTGCGCAGCACCACCACCATGGCGCGCTCGTCGCGGAACGCGAAGTACCGGTACACCTGCTCCACCACCTTGGCGGCGGCCACGACGACCAGGATCAGGAACAGCGAGCGCAGGCGCGCGGTCATTGCGCGAGGGGGTCGGAGGGGTCGCAAGCGGAGGGGCGGGAGGGACGTACGACGAAAGATGAGGGAAAGTGGGCCCGCGCGCAACATGGCTCCGCTCGGGGTCATACCTCTCGTGCCACGCCCGCGTTCCCCCACGGGAACGCCCGCCGTGTACAAGCTCCGTAAATCGTTGTCAGGCTGGCATATAAAGTGCGACTACCCGGGGCTCGAAGCAAACACTGGCGCCGGGCGACCGAACGGCCCGGCGGGAGCACCAAGGAGGACCAACGATGCAACGCAGCCGCCGCCGTCCGCCGCCGCCCTGGGAGAGGAACCGACCGGAGCCGGTGCACCCGATCGGCCGCGCGCGCCGCCGCTGGCCGCACGCGTACGACGGGGGCACGCCCGCCTCGCCGCCGAACGTGCGCTACCGCCGCGCCTTCGACGGTCCGGAGCGCCGCTCCGACGAGGGCCCCAAGCTGCGCCGCCGCAGCCCGTCCGCCATCGAGCGCATCCGCCGCAACCCCGTGCGCCACGGCCTGATCGGCCTGACGATCGCGGGCTCGGCCATGCCGGTCGCCATGGCGCGCTACGCCGGCGGCGCGGCCCGGACGGACCCGTCGCACGAGCAGCTCCTGGGCTTCGGCGGCGGCACGGGCCGCATCAGCGACTCGGCCGTGGGCAACGCCTGGCGCAAGGCCGACCAGGACACCGCCGCCCGGGCCGAGAGCGCCCGCGACGCCAAGATCCGCGAGAACATGGATCGCTACGCGTCGTACCGGATGGAGCGCACGCTCGCGGAGCGCATCCACGACCATGCGCTGAAGGCCGGGATCGACCCCGACCTGGCGTTCGGGCTGGTGCGCACCGAGAGCACCTTCAAGGACCAGGCGACCAGCCACGTGGGGGCGGTGGGCCTGACCCAGCTCATGCCGGGGACGGCCAAGTGGATCGAGCCGGGCGTCACCACCGACGACCTGCGCGACTCCGACACCAACCTGCGCATCGGCTTCCGGTACCTGAAGGAGCTGATGGACAAGTACGACGGCGACACGCGCCTGGCGCTGCTGGCGTACAACCGCGGGCCGGGCACGGTGGACCGCGTGCTCAAGAAGGGCGGCAACCCCGACAACGGGTACGTGGAGATGGTGATGAAGGACATCACCACCGCGGACCTGGAGGAGGGCGGCCTCGCCGGCCCCGCGACGGACGGCGGCCACGGCGAGTAGCCTCCGCCCCCGGCCGGAGAGAGCGGGCCCCTGCCGACGAGGCGGGGGCCCGCTCCCGTTCCGGCGCGCGCCCCGGTTGCGTTTCTCCCGGCGTATCCTTATCTAGCGGAGGCGGGCCCCGGCCCGCCCCCGCGTCCGCACCGCCCACCCCGAGGCGCACCTCTCGTGTCGCACCCCACCCAGCCCGTGAACCCCGCCGTCGGCCGGGACGTGGCCCGCAAGGACGCCGCCGAGAAGGTCTCCGGCGCCGCCCTGTACGTGCACGACCTGGTGCTTCCCGGCATGCTGCACGGGCGCACCGTACGCTCCACCGTCGCCCGCGGCCGCATCCGCGGCGTCCGCCTCGGGTTCGAACCCGCGGGCTTCACCGTGGTGGACCACACCGACGTGCCCGGCGCCAACGTCATCACCCTGATCGAGCCCGACCAGCCCGCGCTGGCCGCCGCCGAGGTGCGCCACCTGCACGAGCCCATCCTGCTGCTGGCGCACGAGGACCGCGAGGCGCTGGCCGCCGCCGCGGTGGAGGTCGACTACGACGCGGAGGAGCCGGTCCTGGAGCCCGAGGCGTCCACCGTGGTGCTGAAGACCATCCGCATCGAGAAGGGGTCGTTGGAGGACGGCTTCGCGGAGGCGGACGTGGTGGTGGAGGGCGAGTACCGCACGGGGCACCAGGAGCACGTCTACATCGAGACCAACGGCGTCGTCGCCATCCCCGAGGCGGACGGCGGGATCACGGTCGTCGGCTCCATCCAGTGCCCCTACTACGTCCACAAGGCGCTCGTGCCCCTCCTGGGCCTTCCGAAGGAGAAGGTGCGCGTGGTGCAGGCGGAGACGGGCGGCGGCTTCGGCGGGAAGGAGGAGTACCCCAACCTGATCGCGGGCCACGCGGCGCTCCTGGCGCTGAAGTCGGGCCGGCCGGTGAAGATGGTGTACGACCGGGTGGAGGACATGCTGGCGACCACCAAGCGGCATCCCTCCATCGTCCGCCACCGCACCGGCGTGACGCGCGACGGGCGCCTGACGGCGATGGAGATCGACGTGGTGATGGACGGCGGCGCCTACGTCACCCTCTCCCCCGTGGTCCTCTCCCGCGGCTCCATCCACGCCGCCGGCCCGTACCGCTGCCCCAACGTGCGCATCGACGCGCGGGCCATGATGACGCACACCCCCCCGAACGGCGCCTTCCGCGGCTTCGGCGCGCCGCAGACGCAGTTCGCGGTGGAGGTGCACATGGAGCGCATCGCCGAGGCGCTGGGGATGTGCCCGGTGGAGCTCCGGCGCGCGAACGCCCTGCGCCCCGGCGACACCACGGCCACCGGCCAGGTCATGCACGACGACTGCGCCGCGCTCGCCGCGCTGGAGGAGGCGGTGCGCCGCACCGACTTCCACGCCAAGCGCCGGGCGTGGAAGGGCACCGGCCGCGGGATCGGCCTCTCCCTCTTCTTCCACGGCTCCGGCTTCACCGGCAGCGGCGAGGTGCACCTGGCGTCCAGGGCGTCGCTGGAGGCCACGGCGGAGGGCGTGAAGATCCTGGTCGGCTCCACGGAGATCGGGCAGGGGACGCGGACCATGCACGCGCAGATCGTGGCGGACTCGCTGGGAATCCCGTACGAGGACGTCCACACCGCGCTGCCCGACACGGGGCTGGTGCCCGACAGCGGTCCCACGGTGGCATCGCGTACCTGCATGGTGGTGGGGCGCATCCTGCAGCGCTGCGCCGTGGAGATGCGGGAGACGATCGGCGGCCTCTCCCCGCAGGAGTGGGTGGCGGCGAACGGGCCCCTGGTCGTCACCAAGGAGTACGAGATCCCCACCGACGTCCGCTGGGACGACGCCAACTACCGCGGCGACGCGTACGCGACCTACGGGTGGGGGTGCAACGTGGCCGAGGTGGAGGTGGACCCCGACACCTACGAGGTGCGCCCGCTGAAGTTCACGGCGGTGGAGGACGTGGGGCGCGCCATCCACCCCGGGATGGTGGCCGGGCAGATCGAGGGCGGCTCGCTGCAGGGGATCGGGTGGGCGCTCAACGAGCGGGTGGTGATGACCGGCGGGGGGATGGCCAACCCCACTCTGACCAACTACACGATCCCGACCACGCTGGACACGCCGCCCATGGACATCGTGATCCTGGAGACGCCGGGGAAGCACGGGCCGTTCGGGGCCAAGGGGGTGGGCGAGATGCCCATCGACGGCCCCGCGCCCGCGGTGGTGAACGCCCTGCGCCACGCCGGGCTGGACGTGCGCGAGATCCCCGCGCTCCCCGAGTCGGTGATGATCGCCGCGCTCACCGCCGCCGACCGGGAGGCCGCGTGCGCTTCCGACTGAACGGGGCGGACGCCGACGTCGCCGCGCACCCCATGGCGCGCCTGCTCGACGTCCTGCGCGTCGACTGCGGGCTGACGGGCGCCAAGGAGGGCTGCGGCGAGGGCGAGTGCGGCGCCTGCACGGTGCTGGTGGACGGCGAGCCCGTCGTCTCGTGCCTGATCCCCTTCGCGCAGGTGGCGGGGGCGGAGGTGGTCACCATCGAGGGCCTGGGCGGCGACCACCCGCTGCAGAAGGCGTTCGCGGAGCACGGCGGGGCGCAGTGCGGCATCTGCACGCCGGGGATGATCATGGCCGCCCTCGCCCTGGGCGAGTCGCCGACGACGGAGGAGGTGCGCGTGGGGCTGGCCGGCAACCTCTGCCGCTGCACCGGCTACGAGGCCATCCTGCGCTCCGTGCGGGAGGCGTGCTCGTGACGGCGGGGCTCTCCACCCTGGAGCTTCGCTCCCCGGCGTCGCTGGACGAGGCGCTGCGGATGATGCGGGACGAGGGGCCGCTCGTCCCCCTCGCCGGCTGCACGGACGTCTTCGTGGGCCTGCACTTCGGCACGCAGCCAGCGCGGCGCTACGTGGACGTCAGAGGTCTCGACCCCCTCGGCCGGATCGAGTGGACGGACGACTGGTCGCTCTCCATCGGCGCGGGGGTGAGCTACACGCGGATGGCGCGCTCCCCCGAGGTGCGGACGGCGCTGCCGATGCTGGTGGACGCGGCGCTCACGGTGGGCGGGGTGCAGATCCAGAACCGCGGCACGCTGGGCGGCAACCTCGCGAACGCCTCCCCGGCCGGCGACTCGCTTCCCGTTCTGGCCGCCGCGGACGCGGTCGTGGTCCTGCGCTCGGTGGACGGCGAGCGGCGCGTGCCGGTGACGGAGTTCTTCACCGGCTACCGCGCCACGGTCCTGCGCCCCGACGAGCTGATCGTCACGGTGGAGATCCCGCCGGTGGAGGGACCGCAGTGGTTCCGGAAGGTGGGGACGCGCGCGGCGCAGGCCATCAGCAAGGTGGTCTTCGCCGGCGTCGGGGGCGAGCGCCCGCGCATCGCCATCGGCAGCGTCGGGCCGACGGTGGTCCGCTGCTGGCGCACGGAGGAGGCGCTCGCATCGGGCGCGTCGATGGGCGAGGCGCAGGCCGTGCTCGCGGAGGAGATCGCCCCCATCGACGACGTGCGCTCCACGACGCAGTACCGCCTGCGCGTATCGCTCAACCTGCTGAACCGCTTCGTGGAGGAGACGCGGGGGTAGACGTGCGCGAGTCTTTCACCGGAGGCGGCAGGGTGCCGTCCGCCCCTCCCACGTACGACCGCGGGGAGCGTCCCTCGCCGGCGTCCCCCGCTCACGTTCCTCCCAGCGCGAATGCCGCTCTACGAGTGTGAGTACTGCGGCTCCCGCTTCGGCGCCGCGCCGCGCGTCTGCGACCGGTGCGGCGCCGCGCGCCTGCGCCACGTCCCCGCGGCCGCCCCTCCTCCTCCGCCATCACCTCCGCGCCCGGAGCCGACGCCCCCGCCTCCGCCGCCCGAGCCCGCGGCGGAGCCCGCCCCGCCGCCTCCGGCGGAGGAGAACAGGCAGCGGCTGGCTGTCCTGGCGGTGATCGCCGTCGTCGTCATCGCCTGGTGCAGCGGCCCCAGGCCGCAGGCCGGACCGAAGGAGAAGGACCTGTGCGCCGCCCCCGCGCTCGTGCGGACCGACGAGCGCGCCGCGCCCGGTGCGATCCGGTACGTCACGGAGCGGACGCGCCTGCGGTCCGGCCCCGGGGTGGCGGACCCGCCGCTCCCCCGCCTTCCCGCCGGGGCGGAGGTGCGCGCCGTCGTCGGGACGGACACCGTGCTGGTGACCACCGCCGGGGGCGACTCGCTGGGGTACGTGCCCGCCTCCTCGCTCCGCGCCGCACCGCTCACGGTGGAGGAGCTTCGCGCCCTGCCTCAGGTGGAGCGCGAGGCCCTGGAGCGGGTGCTGATGGGGGAGATGGAGGTGCTCCGGGACTCCGCGCTGGTCAGGTACGGGCTCGCGCCCGTCCGCTACCACCCGACGGGCGCGCCGGACTGGCGGAAGCTGACCCGCCTGGGGCAGGGCCACCCGCCGCCGCTCGGCGACTCGGTGCGGGAGTGGGCGCTGCGCGGTCCCCGCTCGGCGCTCTACGCGGAGGTGGAGGAGAAGGGCGACTCGGTATGGCTCACGCTGGTGGCGGGGGACCGGACGAGCAGGGGCGTGTGGGGCAAGCTGCGCTTCCTTCCGGATTCTGTCGCGGGAGACTCCGCGTGGGGCGGGGGGCCGTGGATCGTGCACGACCTGGGCTTGCTGGAGACGCGCGCCGACTCGGCCGCGCGGGCCACCGCCTGGCGCGCCGCCCTGGCCGACAGCGTGGAGATGCGGCTAGGCACCCGCACCTGCGAGCTTCCCCGCCCCGTCTCCCCCGGAGACCAGGAGCGCCTGCGCCGCGTCCTGCGCCTCTACGACGTGAAGCGCGCCGCCCCCGGCGCGGTCACCCCACCGGCTGAAACCGGGAATCGTCCCCGAATCCGTACTCCCTGAACTCCCCAACTCCCAAAACTCTTCCACCAGAACGTCGCCCGCCGTGCGAGCCGGGAGCCGCGGACTGCCGTCTGGATAGCCGGCGACGAACGACGGGAGGGAGTTCAGGGAGTTTTGGGCTGCGACGGTACCCGACGCGGACGGCGGCCGCTGCTTCCGCATCGTGGTTTCCGCGTCTCCGCGTCCTCCGCGTCTCCGCGTGGAAAACGTCGCCCGGGGCGCGTTTCGAAAGGCTGCGGACTTCCGTCGCGTACGGAGAGGGAGCTCACCGAGGTCACGGAGTCCGCGGAGGACACCGAACGGATGCCGCGGCGCGGGGATTGCCCGGGACGGGGGTGAACCCGAACCCGAGCGAGCCATGGCATCCGGACCCGATCCCAACCGCTACACCCCCGAGGACCGCGAGTCGACGCAGCTCGGCGACCCGCGCTCCACCCGGCTGGGGCTCTCCACCGGGATGATCGCCATCATCGCCGTGGCGGCGGCGCTGGCCGTGATCGCGCTGGCGGTGTTCTGAGCGAGCGGGGGGCCGCGGCGAGTCGCCGCGGCCCCCTCTTTCATCGTCGGACGACGCCCGTCAGCGGCGCAGCGCCTTCGCGACCACGGCGCCGGCGAGCAGCGCGCCCCCCAGACCCAGCAGGATGGTGCGCGTCTGGTGCCGGGACGGGGGCGGAACGGAGACCACGCCGCTCGCGTCCGCCACGGCCGGCGTGTCCACGTAGCGGCCGTGGCGGGGGATGGCGAGCGCGTCGAAGTCGCGCGCCAGCAGGTGCAGGGCGCCGCGCATGGCCGCACCGCGCATGGGCACTCCGTGGCCGGTGGCGATCACCAGTGGATCCAGCGCCGCCAGCTCCCGCACCGAGCGGCGGGCGGACGGCCAGTCCGGCGTGTAGTAGGCCGGCGGCCCGTGCAGCTCCGGCCGCTGCGAGAGCGCCGCCATCATCGACTCCTGCTTCGTAGTGACGAACGCGTCGCCCACGATCAGCGCGCGGTCGGACTCGCGGAACAGGGAGACGTGGCCGGGCGTGTGGCCGGGGGTGTGGATCCACCGCCAGCCGGGCATCCCCGGGACCGTGCCGTCGGTGGGCAGGGGCCGGACGCGGTTCCCCAGGTCGATGGGGCCGCGCGGGTACGTCCACGACAACGCCGCCATCGCCCCGCCGCCCACGGTGGGGTCCGGCGGCGGGTACTCCGAGCGACCGGTCAGGTAGGGCAGCTCCAGCGGGTGCGCGTAGACAGGCACGTCCCACCCCTCCGCCAGCTCGCGCAGGGCGCCCACGTGGTCGAAGTGCCCGTGCGTCAGCACGATGGCGGCGGGACGCGCCCCCGCGCCGAAGCGCCGCTCCGCCGCGCGGCGGATGGTGCCCGCCGAGCCGTGCATCCCCGCGTCCACCAGCGTCCACCCCCCGTCGCCGGCGCCTGGCATCCCCACCAGGAACAGGTTCACGATTGCCGTGCGGAGCTGCCCCACGTCGCCCGTCACGTGCGTGAGCCCGTCGGGGTCGCGGACCAGCGCCGCCGCGGCGGCGCCCGACCGGCCCGGCGTCATCGTCGTCTCCATCCGCCTCGCCTCCCTGTGCAGGGGTCGTCGGTTCGCGGGCCCCGGCGGCTGCAAGCGGCACGCCCGTCCGGACGCAGCGCCTTTCGGACGCAGCCCGCGGGCGCTATTTTGCCCTTCTGTCCCGCCCTCGCCCGGGGCGCGCCCATCCCTCCCCCGCTCGGAGCACCATGCGCTTCCCACTCGACCTGCGCTTCAAGATCATGGCGGTGTCGCCCCAGGTGTCCATCACGGACGCGGCCGGGCAGCTCGTCTTCTACGTGAAGCAGAAGGCGTTCAAGCTCAAGGAGGCGGTGACGGTCTTCGCGGACCGGGAGCAGACGCGGCCGCTCTACACCATCGCGGCGGACCGGGTGCTGGACTGGTCGGCGAGCTACCACTTCACGGCGGCGGGCACGGGCGAGGCGCTGGGCGGGGTGCGGCGGAAGGGCGGGCGGTCGCTGTGGCGCGCGCACTACGAGGTGTTCCGGGGCGGAGACGTGGTGGCCGAGATCCGCGAGGCGAACCCCTGGACCAAGGTGTTCGACGCGCTGCTGGGCGACGTGCCGGTGCTGGGGCTGTTCACGGGGTACCTGTTCCACCCCGCGTACGTGGTGCAGCGCATGACGGGCGAGCCCCTGCTGCGCCTGGAGAAGCAGGCGGCGTTCATGGAGGGGAAGTACAAGCTGGAGCAGATGGAGGAGCTGGGCGAGGCCGACCGCACGATCGTGGTGCTGTCCACCATCATGCTGCTCCTGCTGGAGCGGTCGCGCGGATGAAGCGCCGCCGTCCGCCGCGCACCGCCGAGGAGACCGGCCGCCAGGAGGCCGGGGAGCGCGACTCCGCGCCACCCGTGTCCGACGAGGCCGTGCGCAAGGCCACCGGCCGGAGCTGGGAGGAGTGGGGGAAGACCCTGGACGCAGCCGGCGTCTCCAAGCTGGCCCACCGCGAGATCGCCGCGCGCGTGGCCGCCGACCACCCCGAGGTGAGCGGGTGGTGGGCGCAGATGGTGACGGTGGGCTACGAGCGCATGCGCGGCCTGCGCGCCACCAACGAGCGCGCCGACGGCTGGAGCGTGTCGGTGAGCCGCACCTACCCGGTGGCGGTGGACGCGCTCTGGAGCGCCTGGGCCGACGAGTCCGCCCGCGTCCGCTGGTTGGGCCGCTCGCTCACCATCCGCAAGACCACGCCGCCCAAGTCGCTCCGCGGCACCTGGAGCGACGGGTCGCCCATCGAGGTGCGCTTCACCGCCAAGGGCGAGGCCAAGAGCCAGGTCACGGTGGACCAGCTCAAGCTGGCCGGCCCCGAGAAGGTGGAGGACACCCGCAACGGCTGGAAGGCGCGCCTGGACCGCCTGGGGGAGCTTCTCTCCGCCTGACGTCGCGGACCGCGGAAGGAACCTGAGGGGGCGGGCCGGTCGCGGTCCGCCCCCTCCGTCGTCCGCCCCTCCGCCGCCCGACGCTGGTCCGCCGTCCCCCCGCCCCTTACCTTGGCGCGTCCCCCCGGATCCCGCCCCTCCGCCCGCGACCTTCCCGTGGACCCTCGCTCCGCCGCCGACCGCCTGGAGGCCAACGCCCGGGCATTCAGCGCCCTGCTCTCCGCCGTCCCCGACGCGCAGCTCCGCTGGCGCCCTGCGCCCGGCAGGTGGTCGATGCTGGAGGTGCTGAACCACCTGGGCGACGAGGAGCTGGAGGACTTCCGCATGCGGCTGGACCTGACCCTCCACGCGCCCGGAGAGGCGTGGCCCCCCATCGACCCGGAGGGCTGGGTGGCGTCGCGCGGATACGCCGAGCGCGACCCCGCCGAGTCGCTGGAGCGCTTCCTGGGCGAGCGCGCCCGCTCGGTGACGTGGCTGCGCGCGCTGGACGCCCCGGACTGGGAGCGCGCCTGCGAGCGCCCGTTCGCGGGTCCCCCGCGCGCCGGGGACCTCCTCGCCTCCTGGCTGGAGCACGACCTGCTGCACCTGCGCCAGCTCCTCCGCCTCCATCACGCGTACCTGGTGGAGACGTCGCGGCCGTACGACGTGGCCTACGCGGGCGGCGGCGACTGGTAGTCCGCGCGAACCCACGGATGGCCCGCCGCGCCAGCCCTCGCCCTCCCTCCCCTCCGGCGACCCCGATGACCGAGTCCCGCGTGAAGGACCCCGCCCTGGCCGCCCGCCTCACCGACGGCGAGCTGGAGTGGCAGCGCCGCACCATGCCGCTCACGGAGATGTGGCGCGCCCGCGTGGCCGCGCGCGACTTCCGGGGGAAGCGCCTGGCCGTGTGGATGCACATCGTGCCCAATGGAATCGACCTGATGCTGGCGCTGCGCCAGGCGGGGGCGGAGGTGGTGGTGGGCGCCTGCAACCGCGACAGCACCGACGACGCCACGGCCGCCTGGCTGGCGGCGCGCGGCATCCCCACGCTGGCCTGGTCGGGGATGACGGCGGCGGAGTACGACGACGCGCTGCGGGAGGTCGTGAGCTTCGGCGCGGAGTACCTCTGCGACATGGGCGGCGAGCTCATCGCGGCCTCGATCGGCCGCTCCCCGGCGCCCCGGGCCGCGCTGGAGGCCACCACGAGCGGCCGAGACCTGCTGCGGGGGCGCGACCTGACCTTCCCCGTCTTCGACTGGAACAGCATCCCGCTCAAGGAGCGCATCGAGAACCGCTTCCACGTGGGCGACGGCGTGTGGCCCGCCTTCACGCACCTCACGGGCATGTCGCTCTTCGGCCGGCGCGTCCTGGTCGTGGGCTACGGGCCCGTCGGCATCGGCATCGCGGAGCGGGCGCGGGACCTGGGCGCCATCGTGGCCGTGGCGGACCTGGACCCCGTGCGGCTGGTGGAGGCGCGCTACCACGGGTGCATGGCGATGGGGCTGGAGGAGGGGATGGCCTGGGCGCACGCGGTGGTCACCGCGACGGGCTCGCCGCGCGTGCTGGGGGAGCGGGTCCTGCTCCACGCCCGCCCCGGCGCCATCCTGCTCAACGCCGGCCACACCAGCGACGAGATCGACGTGGACTGGCTGCGCACCCGTCCGCACCGGCGGCTGAAGCCCCACGTGGACTCGTTCGAGGTCGAGGCGGGACGCGAGGTCTTCCTGCTCGCCAACGGGAGCATCGTGAACCTGGCGGGGGCGGCGGGGCCGCACGGCAACGACCTGTTCGACCACTACACCGCCATCATGCTGCAGGGCGTGGAGTGGATGTTCGACGGAAAGGCGGAGGCGTATCCCGCCGGCCTGCACCTCTACCCGGTGGAGCTGGAGCGCGAGATCGCCGCCGCGTCGGTGGAGGTGTTCGGGGGGACGTGAGGCGGGTGGCCGGGGACGACATCGGTCCTCCTCGGCCCGGTGGTGCCGGTGCGGCGTTGACCGTACGAGCACCCGGACGCCCCGGTGCGCGACCTTCTCCACGCGGGGGTCGCTCCCTCACGAGCATGGTCCCATGTCCTCCGCACTCCACCGCTCCGGGCTGGTCGCGCTCGCGCTCATCGCACTCAGCGCTCTGATCGCGCCTTTTGCCGGCGCCCAGGCGTTCACGATAGACGTGTCGCCGCACAATGGCGAGCACGTGAACGTAGCCGCGGGCGGCACGTCGCTGGCCTATGCCACTCCCGCATACGTCAGCGCGGACGTGCCCCGCTCCGTGGGCTTCGTCTACTCCAGCGCGCTGGCCCGCCCCCAGGCGCTGGTCCAGGTGGACGTGGAGGACGTCACCGGGACTCCGCCCGACGCGTACTCGGTCCAGCTCTGGCACGGGCAGACGCAGCTCGCCCTCTCGAGCGGCGGAACGGAGGTCTTCTACGCCGGCGGCCCGGGCCGCACTCGGCTCACCGCGCAGGCGGACGTGTCCAGCCTGGTCACCGGCGCGTACCCGGTGATGGTGCAGGTGCGGAAGTGGAGAGCCGGGCAGGTCTACGCCACGGCGACGGCCACGGTCCGCGTCCTGGTGCAGAACGAGGGCTCCTCTCCGTACGGGGCGGGCTGGATCCTGAGCGGGATCTCCCGCATCCGCGTGCAGAACGACGGGAGCGTACTGCTGACGGAGGGCGACGGGGCGGCGCTGCTCTACGCGCGAACCCCGCAGTGCACCAGCTCGCAATGCGCCTTCCGCTCCCCGGCCGGCGACTTCTCGCGCCTCGAGTACGGCCCCACGCCCTACGGCCCCGGCTACGCGCGCCACCATCCGGGCGACCCGCAGCGCGTGGATTACTTCGCCGCCGACGGCCTCCTCTTCCGCCTCCATGCGCGGAACGAGGTGACGGCCATCGGCCGGAGCGCAGCGGGTCACGTCACGACGATCACCGACCCAGCCGGGAAGGCCCTTACCCTGGCGTACGCGCCCGGCTCGCAGTTCGGGCTGCAGGGCACCGTGGTCACCGTTCACGACCCGGGCGGGCGGCGCACGCTGCTTTCCGTGACGCCCGGCGGCGACCTGGCCTGGATCCAGGATCCCACGGGCGTGGCGACGCTGCGGATGGGCTACGACGCCGCACACCGTTTGTCCTGGTGGTCCGACCGCGCCGGGAACACCCGGAACGAGGCGTACGACCGCTACGGCTGGCACGCCAGCACCACCGCGCCTCCGGTGCCCGTGGAGGGCGAGGGCACGGTGCGTCCGGTCGTCGCGCGGCGCTCGCTCGCCATGGCGCTCCAGCCCGCCGCTGGCACGGGGACCACCTACGCCACCCGGGGGGCACGCCGCGTACCGGACGACGCCCGCGTCTCCTGGACCGACCCACGGGGAAAGACCAGCGAGGCGCGGCTGGACCGCTTCGGCTCCGCGGTGTGGACCCGTGACCCCCTGGGGCGGGTCGAGGTCGCCGCGCGTGACGCCCACTCGCGGGTCGTCCGCTCCGTCTCGGTGGCCGGCGACACGGTGGACTACGCGCACCGCCCGACCGGCCCCGAGGTCGACTCCATCATGGACCGCCGCACCGGAAAGGTGGTGCGGATGGGCTACACCGCCGACCACCGCCTGCTCTGGTCGACCGGCGGCGACCGTACGATCGCCAACGAGTACGAGGAGGTGACCGCGGCGGACGGCACCCCGACCGGCGAGCTGGGGCCGCTCGTCTTCAGCCGTGTGGGCGCCGAGGCCCACTTCTACGACCACCACGGCGGGAGCCGCGTGGGCGGCCGCCCGCGCGCCGTGTACGGGCCCGGCGGCGACGAGCAGTTCCACGACGATCCGGTGTGGCGCAACACCGACGTGGCGACGCGCTCGGACGGCACCACCATGCGCTTCCGCTTCGACGCGCTGGGGCGGGCGGAGACGTCGTGGAACACGCTGGGCGACAGCACCCGAACCGAGTTCGACCTGCTGAACCGGCCGCTGCGCGTCGTCTCCGGCTCTGGGCTGCAGGGCGCGGCGTACGCGCCGGGGACGGGTACCGAGGTTAGCTACGCGTACGACGACCTGGGTGCGCTGCGGACCGTGACCGACGCCAGGGGGCAGGTATACGAGACGGTGCGGAACGCGCTGGGATGGGTCGTGGAGCGGAAGGATCCCGGCGGGCGGGTAGAGCGCTTCTCCCACGACCGGGCCGGGAACGTCGTGGCGCACACGAACCGCCGCGGGCAGACGGTGCGCTTCGGCTACGACGACCTGGGGCGCGTCGCCTGGCGCGACGCCGACGGACGCCGCACCACCTACGGGTACGGCATCGGCGGCCAGACGCTGGTGGCGAGCAACGCGGAGAGCACGGACAGCGTCGGCGTCGTCCGGCAGGGTGCCGCGGGGTGGACCCACCACCAGGTGACCCGCCGGGTGGGCCAGCGGCACGAGCTGAAGTCCACCTACGATCGCACGGGGGCCCGCACGGCCCTGGAGACCGTGGGCTCCCCGGCGGCGTACCACGCCGGCTTTCAGTACGAGCGCGCCGACGAGTCGTACCGGCTGCGGTGGCTCTCCGGCCCCGGCGGGTACACGGAGCTGCGGGCGGACACGGCGCGGAACCTGGGGCTGCGCATCCTCCCCGGCGGGGACACGGTCTTGGTCTCGGGCGGCCGCGTCCGCTACTCCAACCCCGCGGTGGACTCGGCGCTGGGAATCCTGGTGTCTCGCGACACCGTGGACCGGGTGGTGCGGCGGACCAGCGCCCCGCTCGACTCCATGCGCGTCTTCCGCTTCGACCCCATGGGCCGCATCGCCATGCGCATCGACTCGGTGGTGCGGATGGTGCCGGGGCAGGTGGAGCGCTGTGTGGACGACTACGAGCTGGGCTACTTCTGCTGGATGGACTCCGGAGAGGTCCCGGCGATGGTGGCGAAGGACTCCACCGCGTACCTGTGGGACGCCGTCGGGAACCCGCACCAGATGTTCGTCCCGATGGATGCGGGAAACCGCATCTCCTCGTACCGCGGCTACGCCTTCGAGTACGACCTGGACGGGAACGTCACCCGGAAGTACCTGGCGTCGAACGCCTCCACGTTCGACCAGCGGCTCTGGTGGAGCTCGCTGGGGGAGCTGGACAGCGTCCGCACGCTGCGGGCGGGGGTGCCCTCCACGGTGCGCTTCGGCTACGACGGCTGGGGCCGCCGGGTGCGGAAGACGACGGCCGCGGGCACCACCCGCTACGTGTACGACGGCGACCACGTGGTGCTGGAGCTGAACGGCTCCGGCGGTGTGGTGGCGGAGTACACGTACAATCCGGGGGTGGACAACCCGCACAGCGTGCGGCGGGGCGGGAAGACCTACTACTACCTGACCGACGGGCCGGGCAACGTCACCGGTCTGGTGGAGCTGCCCGGCGGCACGCTCACGAACGAGTATCGCTACGGCCCTTTCGGCGAGGCGGAGACCGTCCGTGAGGGGGTGCCCAACCCGTTCCGCTTCACCGGGCGCGAGTACGACGCCGAGACGGGACTGTACTTCTTCCGAGCCCGTTACTACGATCCGGAGATCGGGCGGTTCCTGAGCGAGGACCCGGCGGGGCTGGCGGGCGGGATCAACGTCTATGCGTATGCTGGTGATCCCGTGAACCTGCGGGATCCCTCGGGGATGACGCCGGACTGCCTCCTGGGAATCCGCCTACCCAGCGGCCTGTGCCTTTACGCCTTGGATGAGGGCATCGTCGCCAATGGCGCCAACAGCGGGAGGTCGTGGTTTCAAGAAGCCCTCGACCGGGCCCACTCTCTCCTCTTCGGCGGTTCAGCCTGGGGTGGGTTCACGGACCCTTCGGAGGAGGCGTACTACTACCAGCGCGTTCGCGAGGCGGAGGTAGATTCCCACCGCGAGCAGCGGAAGCTGGAGGCGGTCCGGAGCCTGCGCGAAGGGGCGGACCTAGGGGTCGGGTTGGCACCGGGACTGAGCACGGCCCATGATGTGAGCGTTCTGGTAAGCGGCCACAATGTCATCACGGGCCAGGACGTCGGGTTCGGGGGACGCGTAGTCGCAGGTCTTGGAGCCGTCGTGCCTGGTGTCTCCGGCGGGATGATCCGGGGTGCGGGGAAGCTGCTGCCGAAAACGATAGTCATCGGTGAGAACATGCAGCGGGTTCGAGGCGCCGCGAGATTGCTTAGTGCGAAGACGTTCGAGGTGCCGTTCCTGAAAGAGTGGGACGATGACATCGGGATGTTCCTCAACACGTCTTGGTTGCAGGAGATGGTTGACGAGGGGTACTGGGTGGTCGACATCGGAATCGACAAGGGGCGAAGCTTGAGGAGTGCCTTCTACGGGATGGAACAGCGTGTGACGAGAGAGCTCGGTGCTCGACGAATTCCCGTCTGGTGGCCTTCCACTCGATGACTTTGGGGTGAAGACGTGATATCTCTCGATCCCAATCGATTCGTGGAGATCGCCGACCGATGCTTCGGCTGGCTGCGCGACGAGCTCGGCTATCGCGTCGGGCGGATCGAACGCGATCCGCTCACGTGGTCGGTGGACTACCTCGGTCCGGGCGTGGGCATCAGGGTGGGGGTGGAGATGCGCGATCGGTACGTGTACGTGGAGATCTGGCGGCTCACGCTGGGGCGCATGCTCGAGAACCCCCTCGTCCGGACGCGCAGCTACGACTTGGAGGATCTGCTCACGTTGCGCGCGCCGGAGCGCAAGACGGCGCAGCCCGCACCGGGGCCGCTCACGTTCGAGGGGATCGAAGCGGTGCTGCGGCACCACTCGGAGAGCCTGCGAGCCCTAGCGCCAGACGTTCTGCGCGGCGACCTCGCCGTCTTCGCACAGCTTCGCGAGATCGTTCGGTCGCGTTGATCCCCGTGCACAGGTTTTCCCGGCCATGAGCGAGAAGAACGGCCCGCGGGGGATGTACAGCCTGATCCGCGAGAGTGCCGGGCCGCCGCGCACCAGGCATACGGTCGGATTCCCACCCGAGATCGCGGACGCAGGCTCGGGGCGGCACGACCTACCACGGACGGAGGTGCTGATCCTGACCGTGGACGCGGAGACAGGGAACGCGTTCCTGGTGCGGTATACGCGTGCGGGCGAGATTCGCGGGCGACACCTGGCACATTAACCGCGATGATGCCCTGCACCAGGCGGAGTACGAGTTCGGCGCCGCGCTGGGATGGTGGGAGGAGATCCCTCCCGAGGCAGGGGATGCCGAGGGGTACGTCTTCGCGATGCCCGAGTAGCGTCGTCTTTCACCTCCGCCAACCGTGTGCCATGGATGTGGAAGACCTGCTGCGCCTGCTCAGGAGCGCGCTGGAGGAGCCGGCGCAGCGGTGGAAGGCGCTCCGCCGGTTCGAGGAGGAGGTCTGCGATCGACGGGACCCGACCTCCGACCACGACATCTGGGAGATCTTCACGGACCTGACGCACGACTTCGCGTTCTACCAACCAGGTCCACGTACGCGCGGTCGGAGCGAAAGCTACTACGGCGACGAGCGCCTGGAGGTGATTCTCACCGAGGCGCTCCGTTCCATCGAGGCAACCCGCGCGGCGCCTTCGCTCCTGCCGGAGGAAATGCGGTGAGGGGCAGGGTGGCCGACTACGTGGGGGCGGGTCCCCGGACGTTCCAGGTGCTGGAGGAGTTCCACCTGCGGCAAATCCGCGGCGAGCCCGGGGAAGTGGGTGAGCAGGCGCTGCGGCTGCGCCTTCGTTCGCGCGACCGGAACGATGGCAGGGTGCTCACCCTTACGTTCCACGACGTGCGCGACCTGCGCTTCGAGCCTGGGGGCAGCGGCGCGGGGCTGGGCTTCCTGGAGCTCGTGGACATACGGAGCCGCGGCTGGGAGGGGGTGCGATACGCCGTGGACGAAGACGGCACGCAGCTCTCCTTCCTCGGTGTCGACGTGGCCGACGGCGGGACTCAGCCCCCGTGATCCCCGCGTTGCGATCACCCGCAATCGACACTCCCGTCCCTACGGCGGCAGACCTGATGGTACCCATGATCGAGTCCGCGGAAGAGTTCGCGTCCCTGCGGACGAGCGACAGCAGAGAGGAGCAGAGGCGGGCGACCTGGGACCCGGCTCCGGTACAGGTCTGGTGGGACGTCATCCAGCGCTTTCCGGACCTCCGCTTCTGGCTCGCCCAGAACAAAACCGTACCACTGGAGGTCCTGGCGGTCCTCATGCGGGATTCCGACACTCGAGTACGGGACATGGTGGCACGGAAGCGGAAGGCATCGCAGGACATGCTCGCGGAGCTCGGCCGCGACTCAGACGTCGGGATACGCATCGCCGTAGCTCAGAACGTCTCCGCCAGTGCGGGTGTTCTGCGCATGCTCGCTCACGATGAAGACGAGCGTGTTGCCGCGGCTGCCCTACGACGGCTGGACCATGATGCTCGCTGAGGCTGATCACGCCCGGCCTGACGCCACCCGTCGATGAACGAACCCCAGGACGAGGATCCGCTCGTCACCGGCCGACCGGGCCCATCCCCGTTCGTCGGTGGGGTGATCCACGACTACGACGATGGTCCCGTGTCCGGCGCGGCAAGCACCGCGACGGCACGGCGTGGGCGTTCCACATGCTCGCGGGGGACGACGGCGAAGCCCGCCGGATCTTCGTGCTCCGCCCGCTCCCCTCGGACGCCATGGATCGCCTGGAGGCCCGGCGCCGCGATGATACCGCACCTCCTCGCAGATGGCGGGGGCCGATGATATTCCACACCGAGGGGGAGCGGGCGCGCGCCGAACGAGGCACTGAGCGGCTGCTCGCGATGGCCGGACCCGTCACCCACGTGCTCCTCGCGAGAAGTCCAGACGATCGGATCGAGCGCATCGACGGCTCGACACCGACGCGATACGGGAGTCCGTCGCCGGCTCCCTGCTTCCGATGCCATTGACTTCTCGTACTCCGAACGGAGCTTCGCGGACTGGCTGCATCTCCTCTGGCCAGATGCCGGCCCACCTCCGGCCGACTAACGTGCTCCGCGCGCGTGAGCCTCCGGCCCGCGCGCGGCACTCTCGGCCCCCTTCGCGGAGCGCCCGCTCCGGCGAGCCGAGACACCGCGCCCCCCGCGACCCCTCCGCACCTTGCCGGCCGTCCCCCGCCCGCGCATGTTGGGGGCTACCCCGGAACCCGTCCCGCGCTGCCCCCCTGATGGCCGAGCCTTCCTCCCCCGCCCCGCACGACGCCGCCGCCGATGACGCCACGGAAGAGGCGATGCGCCGCGCGCTGGAGATCCACGCGCGGCTGATGCGCGAGCACTCGTTCGACTTCCTGGCCGTCCGGCGCCCCGAGCCGGAGACCCCGCCCCCGCCGCCGCCGTCGCGCCCGGACGGCGGGACGGGGACGTAGCGGCGGCGGTGGCCGACCTTCCCGACCTGGTCCTGCGCGCCAGGCACGTCGTCACCCCGGAGGAGACCCGCCCCGCGTCCGTCCACGTGCGCGGCGGCGTGATCGTGGCCGTCGCGGGGTGGGACGAGGTGCCCGCGGGGTGCCACCTGCACGAGGCGGCCGACGACGAGGTGATGATGCCGGGCCTGGTGGACACGCACGTCCACGTGAACGAGCCCGGCCGCACCGACTGGGAGGGCTTCGCCACCGCCACGGGCGCCGCGGCGGCGGGCGGGGTGACGACGCTGGTCGACATGCCTCTGAACTCCATCCCCGCGACCACCAGCGTCGCCGGGCTGCGGGCGAAGGCGAACGCGGCCCGCGGGAAGGTGCGCGTGGACGTGGGGTTCTGGGGGGGCGTGGTCCCCGGCAACCACGCCGAGCTGCGCCCCCTGCGCAACGCGGGGGTGCTGGGCTTCAAGTGCTTCCTGGCGCCGACCGGCGTGCCCGAGTTCGTGATGGTGGAGGAGGGCGACCTGCGCGAGGCGCTCCCCGCCATCGCCGAGATGGGCGTCCCCCTGCTGGTCCACGCCGAGCTCCCCGGCCCCCTGGAGGCCGCCGCCTCCGCGGAAGCCGGCCCGCCGGACCCGCGCAGCTACCTGCGCTACCTGCGCTCCCGCCCGCGCGAGGCCGAGAACGAGGCGGTGGCGCTGCTCGTCCGCCTGGCCCGCGAGCACCGCGCGCGCGTCCACGTCGTGCACCTCGCGTCGGCCGACGCGGTGCCGCTGCTGCGCGAGGCGCGCGCGGCGGGGGTGGAGGTGACGGTGGAGAGCTGCCCGCACTACCTGCACTTCGCGGCGGAGGAGATCCCCGCCGGGGGCACCGACTACAAGTGCGCGCCGCCCATCCGCTCCTTCCGCAACCGCGAGAAGCTGTGGGACGCGCTCTCCGAGGGCGTCATCGACCTGATCGCCTCGGACCACTCCCCCGCCCCGCCTGCGCTGAAGGAGCTGGAGAGCGGCGACTTCACCCGCGCCTGGGGCGGGATCGCGTCGCTGGGGCTGGGCCTGTCCACCATCTGGTTCGAGGCCAGCGCCCGCGGCCACACCGCCCGGCAGGTGGCGGAGTGGATGTGCCGCGCCCCCGCGCGCCTCGCCGGGCTGGGCGACCGCAAGGGCGAGATCACCGTGGGCCACGACGCCGACCTGGTGATCTGGGCGCCGGAGCAGGACCGCCTCGTCGATCCCGAGCACCTGCACTTCCGCCACCCCGTGTCGCCGTACCTGGGCGCCATCCTGCCCGGCGTGGTGCGCTCCACCTGGGTCCGGGGCGAGCCCGTCTACCAGGACGGCCGCTTCCCCGGCCCGCCGCGCGGCCGCCTTCTCCTTCCCGGCGAGTGAGACCCCACATGCCCGACCCTACGACCGGCTTCACCGGCCTGGTGGACCTGGCCGCCGAGCGCCTGGGCGGCTCGGTGCTGGCCGCCAACGACGAGTTCTTCGCGCCCAAGGAGAGCCTGGTCCTCGCCGCCGCCCCCGTCTGGAAGGAGGGGGAGTACACCGAGCGCGGGAAGTGGATGGACGGGTGGGAGACCCGCCGCCGCCGCTCGCCCGGCCACGACTGGGCCATCGTCCGCCTGGGGATGCCGGGCGTGGTCCGCGGCGTGGTGGTGGACACCGCCTTCTTCACCGGCAACTACCCCGAGCACTGCTCGGTCGACGCCTGCGCCCTGCCGGGGATGCCGTCCGTCCAGGAGCTGCTGGCGTGCGAGTGGACGGAGGTGCTGTCGCGGTCTCCCCTCCGGGGGGACAGCGCGAACCCCTTCCCCATCGAGCACGGCGAGCGGGTGACGCACCTGCGCCTCAACATCTACCCGGACGGCGGGGTGGCGCGCCTCCGCGTGCACGGGGAGGTGCAGCCCGACTGGACGCGCCTGCGCCTGCGCGGCGAGGTGGACCTGGCGGCGATGGAGAACGGCGGGTTCGTGGTGTCGTGCAGCGACATGTTCTACGGCAACCGCCAGAACCTGGTCCTCCCCGGCCGCTCCACCCACATGGGCGACGGCTGGGAGACGCGCCGCCGGCGGGGACCGGGCAACGACTGGAGCATCGTGCGCCTGGCCGTGCCCGGCGCGCTGCACCGGATCGAGCTGGACACCGACCACTTCAAGGGGAACGCCCCCGGGAGCTGCACGATCGAGGGGACCGCCGCCCCCGGCGCCTCGCCCGAGGAGCTGGCGGGGACGGGGCGCGAGTGGATCCCCATCCTCCCCGACACGCCGCTGCAGCCGCACGCGCGCCACGTGTGGGACGACGAGCTCGCCGCGCATCCGCAGGTCACCCACGTGCGCCTGAACATCTACCCGGACGGCGGGGTGGCGCGTCTGCGCCTCTTCGGGCGCCCCGGCGGCGGCGAGGGACGGTGAGCGACGGCCTGGCGCGTCTCAACGCGCTCCCCACGGGCGAGGCGGAAGCCGAGCTGCTGCGCTGCTGCGGCTCCACGGCGTGGGCGCGCCGCGTGGCCGAGGGGCGGCCGTACGCGTCGCTCGACGCGCTGAAGGAGGCGGGCGACGCCACCTGGTGGTCGCTGGCGGCGGCGGACTGGCTGGAGGCGTTCTCGCGGCACCCGCGCATCGGCGAGGCGCGCGCGGCGCGGCCGGACGGCGGCGACGGGAGCTGGTCGCGGCGCGAGCAGGCCGGCGTGGCCGTTGCGGCGGACGACACGCGCGCGGCGCTGGCGGAGGGGAACGCGGCGTACGAGGAGCGCTTCGGGTGGATCTACCTGGTGTGCGCCAGCGGCCGGAGCGGCCAGGAGCTGCTGGACATCCTGCGCTCGCGCCTGGGCAACGACCCCGACACGGAGCTGCGGGTGGCCGCGGAGGAGCAGCGCCGCATCACGCACCTGCGACTGGAGAGGCTGGTGGAGGCATGAGCGGGATCTCGACGCACGTCCTGGACACCGCCACCGGCCGCCCCGCCGCCGGCGTGGCCGTGGTCCTGGCGCGGCTGGACGACCACGGCGACGCGCACGTCCTGTCCCGCGTGGAGACGGACGCGGACGGGCGCGCGAAGACGCTGCTGCCCGACGGGACGGAGCTGCGGCCGGGCGACTACCGGCTGACCTTCCACGTTGGGGCGTGGCGGCGCGCGCACGGCACGGAGGGCTTCTACCCGGAGGTGGTGGTGACCTTCACGGTGTTCGACGGGGGGCAGCACCACCACGTGCCGCTCCTCCTCTCCCCTTTCGGCTACTCCACCTACCGCGGGAGCTGACGCTCGTGAGCGCGATCCTGGGACAGAACGGCTACGGCAAGTCGCGGGTCCGCCTGGTGAAGGTGGAGCGCGACGGCGCCCGCCACGACCTGCGCGACCTGACGGTGGACGTGCGCTTCGAGGGCGCGTACCAGGCGGTGCACCGCGCGGGCGACAACTCCGAGGTGCTGCCGACCGACACCATGAAGAACACCGTCTACGCGCTCGCCCGCGGGGCGCCGCTCGGCGAGCCGGAGGCGTTCGGGGCGCGGCTGGCGGAGCACTACCTGGGCGCGGCGCCCGCGGCGGATCGGGTGCAGGTGCAGGTCGCGGAGCACGCGTGGGCGCGGCTGGACGTGGGCGGCGCCCCGCACCCGCACTCGTTCCGCAAGGCGTCGGAGGAGCGGCGCCTGGCCGCCGTCACGGGCACGCGCCGCGGCACCACGTACGAGGCCGGCGTGGAGGACCTGCTGGTGATGAAGACGACGCGCTCCGCCTTCTCCGGCTACCCGCGGGACCGCTTCACCACGCTCAAGGAGACCGAGGACCGCATCCTCGCCACCTCCGTCCGCGCGGTCTGGCGGTACGGGGACGCGCCGGGGGACTTCGGCGCCGCCTTCGCCGCGGCGCGCACGGCGATGCTGGAGGCGTTCGCGGAGCACGACTCCAGGTCCGTGCAGCACACCCTGTTCGCCATGGGCGAGGCGGTGCTCGCCGCGGTGGCCGAGGTCGAGGAGATCACCCTCACGCTGCCCAACAAGCACCACCTGCTGGTGGACCTGTCGCCGTTCGGGATGGACAACCCGAACGAGGTCTTCGTCGCCACCTCGGAGCCGTACGGGCTGATCGAGGCGACGGTGATCCGGGAGTAGGTGAGATGGATGGCGCGCGGTATG
This sequence comes from Longimicrobiaceae bacterium, assembly GCA_030146875.1. Lineage (GTDB taxonomy): Bacteria > Gemmatimonadota > Gemmatimonadetes > Longimicrobiales > Longimicrobiaceae > JASLAX01. The sequence goes on along the minus strand of JASLAX010000011.1, from coordinate 28,258 downwards.
CGGCGCAGCATGTACCGCATCTGGCCACGTTAACGGAACGATCGGGAGGCCCGCCATGTTCTCCACGGAAGAGGTCGAGTCCGCCGCGATGCAGCTCCCCCGATCGGAGCGCGCGCGGCTCGCTGAGCGGCTGATCGCAAGCCTGGACGAGGATGCGCGGGTGGAGCAGGCCTGGGCCGAGGAGATCGAGCGGCGAGTCGGGGAGCTACGGTCGGGTGCCGTCCGGCCGATCCCGGGTGAGATAGTCTTCGAGGAACTGAAGGACCTGTACCGGTGAGCCCTCGCTTCACCTTCCATCCACGGGCGCGGGTGGATCTTCGGCAGGCGGTACAGTTCTATGAGGGCGAGACGTCCGGCCTGGGTGCCGAGTTCGCCGCGGAGGTCCGCGCCACCATCGAAGCGGTGCTGGAGCATCCCAACTCCGGCTCGTTCACGCGGGCCGGCGCTCGCCGGAAGCTCCTCGTTCGGTTTCCGTACAGTCTTGTCTACCTGCCGGACACCGACCCGCTCAGCATCGTCGCGGTGATGCACCACCGGCGTGATCCGGAGTACTGGATAGAGCGGGTCCGGTGACGTAGCCGTGTGCTCGGGTTCGCCTGGCTGCACGGCATATCACCCTCTCAAGAACCGGCTCATGTCCACGGACGCGATCTTCCTGCTGGGCCAGGACAAGAAGCTCGAGAGGGTGCCGTACAGCACCTACGCCACGGAGGATCTGCTCCAGGAATTGATCGCCGAGTACCCGGAGCTGTTGGCGGGCGACCAGATCGATCCCGAGGATCCGCCTCGATGGCTGCTGGTCACGCGCGAGGCTGGCGTCCCGGATGCGGCCCACGCCTCGGACCGGTGGTCGCTAGACCACCTGCTGCTCGACCACCGGGCCACTCCCACGCTGGTCGAGGTGAAGAGGAGCAGCGACAGTCGCATCCGCCGCGAGGTGGTGGGACAGATGCTGGAGTACGCGGCGAACGCTACCCGCTACTGGCCGATGGACCGCATCCGCACGATGGCCGCGGCGCGTAGCGGCGGCGCGGATGCGCTCGATGAACGTGTGCGGCGGCTCATCGACCCGGCGGTGGGTCCCGACGCTACGGTCGATGTCGAGGCATACTGGCAGAGGGTCGAGGAGAACCTGCGCGAAGGCAAGCTCCGACTCCTGTTCGTGGCGGACGAGCTTCCCCGCGAGCTGCGCCGCCTGGTCGAATTCCTGAACGAGCACATGCCCAGCATCGAGGTGCTGGGCGTGGAGGTGCGGCAGTACGGCGGGAACAGCAGCCTCCGCGCGCTCGTGCCCCGCGTCGTCGGCCAGACCGAGCGTGCCCTGGTGGGGCGCTCGCCCGCCGCGCCTCGCGTGAAGCTCACGGAAGCCGTCTTCCTGGAGACCACGCCCGAATGGGCGCTCCCACTGTTTCAGGATCTGCTCCGGGACGCCCGCTCCGCGGGTCTGTCCATGACCTGGGCGACCCGGTCCCTGAGCATCAGGGGGACGGACCCGTCGGGCCAGCCGGTGTCTCTGCTGTATGCCTTCCCGCGAGGCAAGTCCGGGCTTGGCATGCCTTACCTGGAGATCTACCTCGGCTACGTGGCTGATCCTGCCCTGGCTGCCGAGCTGCGCGCGATGCTGCTCACGACCGGGGCGTTCAGCGAACGCGGCCAGCATACCCTGATCCTCCCGCTCACCCCGGAGTCCGTACCGCTCGCGCGTTCGGCGATCCCGGCGGTGTGGGAGGCGTATCGCCGGATCCAGGCTCCCGGTCCCAGCGCTTCTCCCGCCGGCGACTAACGCTCGCCACCTGCCTCGCTCGGCATTCGCCCCACCCCCGCGACGGCCTCGCGCATCCGCCGGTGCGCTGCCACGCCGTCATCGCCGGGGGAGGGGTGGATCTCGCCGTCGGGCGTCCAGCTTCCAGGGGGCCAGACAGGCGCCGCGGCGGGCGGTGCCGCAGGTGCGACGGCCGCCGTGCCGTGGTATCCTTGGGCTCGCGCCGCGCCCGCGGCGCCCACCACGACGCGGCGGAAGGGCGATGAGGGACGAGACGGACGACGGCAGCACGGCGGAGGCCACGGCGCCGGTCCCGGGCGCGTGGGGGTGGACGGAGTCGGCGCTCGCGGTGATGGTGCTGGTGTGGGGGGTGAACTTCGCGGTCGTGAAGGGGGTGCTGGCGCGGATGGACCCGCTGGCGTTCAACGCCATCCGCTTCGTCATCGCGTCGCTCGCGGTGGCGGCGGTGCTGCGCGCGCAGGGCAGGCTCGCCCTGCCGGAGGGGCGCGACTGGCTGCGCTTCGCCATGCTGGGGCTCGTGGGGAACGTCCTCTACCAGGTGGCGTTCATCCTGGGGCTGGACCGCACGCTGGCCGGGCACGCGGCGCTGATCCTGGCGCTGACGCCCATCCTGACGGCGCTCGGGTCCATGGCGCTGGGGCACGAGCGGCCGGGGCCGCGCACCTGGTGGGGCGCCGCGGCGTCCGTGGCGGGGATCGCGCTGGTCACGGGGAGCGCGGCCGTGCTGGAGGGGAGCCGCGACGCGCTGGTGGGCGACGTGATCCTGCTGGGGGCGTGCGTGGCCTGGGCGGCGTACACGGTGGCGGCGCGCCCCATGGTGCAGCGCTACGGCTCGGTGCCGGCCACGGCGTGGACGCTCTGGGTGGGAACGCTGGGGCTGGTGCCGCTGGGCACGCCCGCGCTGCTGCGGCAGGACTGGAGCGTGGTCGGCGCGCGGGAGTGGGGCGGGCTCGTCTTCTCCGCCCTGTTCGCCATCGCGCTGGCCTACCTGATCTGGTACCGCGGGGTGGAGCGCATCGGCAACACGCGCACGGCCATCTTCTCCAACCTTACCCCCGTGGTGGCGATGGCGGCGGCGGCGCTGATCCTGGGGGAGAGGCCCACGGTGGCGGCGCTGGTGGGCGCGGCGCTCACGCTGGGCGGGGTGATGGTGGTGCGGTCGGACCCCGGCCGCGCGGGGTGAGGATACAAGTGCGCCGTCCGGACCCGAAGGTCCGGACGGCGCACCCGAAAGCTACGCCGGAGAGGCGTCGCTCAGTAGCAGCCCCGCTGGGTGGGGCAGGCGTCGTACGCCGACGGACACATGTCGTACGTCGGGCAGCCGACGCTGCACTCGATCGTCTCGCAGTTTACGACGGTGTCGCAGAGGCGCGACGGGCAGGCGTCCACGGCCGAGGCGCACTCGGCGTTCTGGCCGCGGGTGCGCTCGAACGCCTCCACGGTGCCGCGCGCGCCGCGATCGGACGGGGCCACGTCGAACGACTCCACCGAAAGCGCCTCGAGGTCGAGCTTGATCTTGTTCATGGGGTGTCTCCTCGCGAGAATCGCGGATTGGTCGGGTGGAGGCGCGTGCCTCCGTGGATCGGGGGCCGGCGGAGCCGGCCGCGCCGCGGGGAATCGTTCTCCCCCGCGACGGGCGGAAAGATAGGCGGGCTCCGCCGCGCCGCCACTCCTTGACGGAAAAGGGAAGCTGCGCTAGTGCGGCGCGCGCGCCACGATTCGCCGGGGCATCGCCCCTCATCCGCCGCAGGGCCTCCGCCGCGGTCGAACGATCGTCCGCCAGCCGTAATCGCGTCGCGCGAAAAGACCTGGCGCATCCTCGCGGTTTTCGGCTGGCCGGTGGCACGGCGGACGGATGCGTCTTCGAGACGAAACGCGAATGTCCGCCCGCTGGCGAAATGGGAGCGGGCACGAGATCCCTCCGCCTCCTCTCCGGAGCTCCCCGCGGGTGCGGCGAAAGGTGCCGAAGAGGTCGGGGCAGTGGAGGCCGATGCCTCACCCGCTCCACGGACCGCAGGGAGGGGAGGTGTCGGCACCGGCGAGATCCCCCGTCCGCGCACGCCAGCCAGCCCCCGAAGTCGCCGTCTGGAACGGCGGGGAAACTCCACTGCGCGGCTCCGCCTCGGCCCGGGCCTCGATGACAGTCCCGCAACGGCGGTCGATCCGGGCCTCGTCCACGAGACGGGCTCTCGGCTCCGCGGGTTGGGGGACGGCGGAGGGCGCTGCCGTCGGAGACGTTCCTTGCCCGCATCCGCCGCGCGGCGGCATATTCGCGGTGGGTGTCGCCGCCGGCGGGCCCTCCATCCTTCCGTCCGGAGTCCCCATGCACCTGCCCGAGGTCCGCGTCGCCTGCCCCGACTGGGTGGACGACTTCTTCGACTGGAACGAGCCCCTGCACGGCGACGACGCGCGGATGCGCCTCGCGATCGCCCTCTCGCGCGAGAACGTGGCGCGGCAGACGGGCGGGCCGTTCGGGGCGGTGATCGTGGAGTCGGAGTCCGGGCGGGTGGTGGCGGTGGGGGTGAACAGCGTGGTGCGCCTGAACAACTGCACGCTGCACGGCGAGATGGTGGCCTTCATGATGGCGCAGGCGCGCCTGGGCTCCTTCACCCTCTCCGGGCAGGGGATGCCGCGCCACGAGCTGGTCACGTCGTGCGAGCCGTGCGCCATGTGCCTGGGCGCCGCCCTGTGGAGCGGCGTCCGCCGCGTGGTCTGCGGCGCCCACCGCGACGACGCCCGCCGCCTGAACTTCGAGGAGGGCCCGGTCTTCCCCGAGTCCCACCACTACCTGGAGGCGCGCGGCATCGAGATCGTCCACGGCGTGCTGCGGGCGGAGGCGAACGAGGTGCTGGAGCTGTACCGGTCGAGCAAGGGGCTGATCTACAACGGGTAATGAAGTAAGGTGATCGGCTCTAGGCGCCTTCCCCGCATCTGGAGCAGGTAGAGTAGCGGGCTGTATTTCGTGGGTCGTTCAGAAGGTGGTTTGGGAATTGACTATCAGAAATGGGAACTGTTGATGTCAGATAACGATGAAGAGTTTGGCAGAGAGACAGTTGTTTCCCTGGCACGATTCCTTGAGGGAATGGGGCACGCAAACTTGGACCGCTTTGTTCTTGCCAACGAACTAGAAGATTCCCGCGCGGAAGCGGGTACCTCGCTCAGTGATAAGGCGAACAGAATCATCCGTTTTTTGATAACCAATCCTGGCGTGTCCAACGCGCGGGGAGCAAGCTTGCGTAGTCAGGTGGTGCGCGCGGCAGTGAGGAAAATTGCACCGTTACTCACTGAAGGCGCTCACGGCACCCTTGACTCAAAGTCTGAACCTTACCAGGCACTCCTTTCCGCGCTCTCAGAAGATGGGTATTCTGTTGAAGATGGTCACCTCAAGCCCAAGGCTTCGGTGGCAAATAACCTGGATATGCCAGCACCGGACAACGATTTACATCCCAACAAACCGGATACAATCGTGAGCAAGCTTTCAGTCTTCATCAGCCATAGCAGCCGTGACACTGAGTTCGTTCGGATGCTGATTTCGCTACTTCGTAGCGCACTCAACTTGCCGGCAGAGCAGATACGATGCACGAGTATCGACGGTTATCGGCTACCCGCCGGGGCAAGTGCGAGTGAATCGCTCCGGCGCGAAATCCATGAAGCCGAGGCATTCATCGGGGTAATCAGCAAAACGAGCCTTCAATCACTGTATGTATTGTTTGAGTTGGGTGCGCGATGGGGAGCTCAGAAGCACCTGATCCCTCTTCTTGGTCCCGGCGTTGATCACACGGTGCTAACCGGACCACTAGCGGATTTGAACGCTGTGCAAGCGGCTGAGCCGGCGCAACTTCATGCGTTAGTAACTGACCTTGCGAAACAGCTTAGAATTCCGACATCCAGCCCTGCTGCTTACCACGAGCAAGTTCTTGCTTTGCAGCAGTTGTCTGTTGCGGCGGGAGTCGATGCTAGCTCGCCAGCGACCGTGAAGGAGGAACAAGGTAATCCGATTCTGAAGGCGTTGACGAAAGAGGCACGGCACCTTCTCGAACGGGCTGTGACCAATTCGGACCCAGCGATTCTTAGGGTGCGTTCGATGTCAGGCACAAGCATTCTTGTGAATGGGGACGATTTGACGGAAAACCTCGACCGACGTGGTGTCGCACGTTGGGAGTCTGCCGTAGATGAGCTGTCGCGCCACAGACTTATTCGTGATCTTGGACATAAAGGGGAAGTCTATGAGTTGACCAGTGCTGGCTGGGAGCTAGGAGACCTCTCAACTGAAGATACGGCGAAGCAATAGGCCTAGCTTCTCTCCGTCTGTTCTGCTTCAGATAGCGGCACCGACAGCGAAGAGTAGGGCAGAATCAGTTGACGGTTTGATATGAAATATGAACTCCTCGACCTCTGCCGCTGCCTTCCGGGGGCGACGGAGGACGTGAAGTGGACCGACCACCTCGTCTTCTCCGTGGGCGGGAAGATGTTCGCGATGTTCGACGTGGCGGAGGAGTCGGAGGTGATCCGGCTGAAGGTGGAGCCGGCGCTGATGCCGATCCTGACGCAGACGGAGGGCATCACCCCGGCGCCGTACCTGGCGCACCACTCCTGGGTGCGGCTGCAGGACGCGGGCGTGCTCCCGCGCGACCAGATCGAGGGCCTGCTCCGCGAGTCCCACGCGCTCGTCGCGGAGAAGCTGCCGAAGAAGCTCCGCGCCAGCCTGGGCATCGCGTAGTGGGCGCCGGGCGGATCGGACCGGGACCCGTAAGCACGAGCGGGAGCCTGCGCCACGCAGGCTCCCGCTCGTTCATTTCCGGCCGACCGCCAATCAGCCGGCGCCCATCAGCCCGGTCAGCAGGCCCCCGAAGATCGCGCTGAGAATGCCGATGAAGATGAAGATGACGATGTACGCGGGGATCGAAGCCAGCACGAACTTGAGGATCAGGACCACCATGTCCCCGAACGGGATCTGCACTCCGGTGATGACGACGCGACCGCCGTTGTCTGGCACGCTCATGTTGGTTCCCGGGAAGCTCGTGGAGGTGTTGCCTGCGGAGGACGGGATGCACGGCACCTGCGGAAGCGCAGTATAGCGAGCGTCGCTCGCGGGGAGAACAATGGTGTGCGTCTCCGGCCGGTCGTCCGACCACCCGCCTGCCCGGCGCACCCAGGCCGGGCCGGTGCCATTGCGCGCGCCGGCCCGCGTCTCGATGTTTCCCACGCCCGCCGCCGCCCCGGCCGCGGTCCCCCAGCCGCGCCCCCGATGCCGCAGCAGCACGACAACGACGGGATCCACCCCACCGCCGTCGTCGCGCCGGACGCCGAGATCGGCGAGGGCGCGCGGGTCGACGCCTTCGCCGTGATCGGGCGCGGCGCGCGCATCGGCGCGGGGTGCCACGTGGGGAGCCACGCCGTCGTCGGCGACCGCTGCGTGGTGGGCGACGGGTCGACGCTGCACCCGCACGCCGTCCTCTACTCCGACGTGGTGGTGGGGGCGGGGTCGACCGTGGGGAGCGGGGCGTGCGTGGGGCCGGACGGGTTCGGCTTCGCGTGGGACGGCAAGCGCTTCGTGAAGATCCCGCAGGTGGGCGGCGTACGCGCGGGCGACCGGCTCACGATGGACGCCAACGGCACCGTGGACCGCGGCTCCATCGGCCACACGTACCTGGGGGACGGCTGCGAGATCGGCTCGCTTGTGCACGTGGGCCACAACGTGATCGCGGGCGACGAGCTTCGCATGGACCCGCTCTCCGGCATCGCGGGAAGCTGCACGCTGGGGAACCGGGTGACGGTGGGGGCGCAGGTCGCCATCGTGGGGCACATCACGGTGGAGGACGACGTGCGCGTGATGCCGTGGGGCGGGATCACCGGCGACACCGCGGCGGGCGATACGGTGCGCGGCGTTCCCGGCCGCCCCCCACGGGAGGCGCGGCGCGCGGAGAGGCTGCTGGCCCGGCTGCCGCGGCTCATTCGCCGCGTCCACGCGCTGGAGCGCGCCCTCCGCCCTGGGAACGGTGGATGACGCCGCGCGGAGCCACGCGGACGCCCGCCGGCCGGACGCGAGGGGGACGTACCCGACTGGAGAAGCGATGCCTGAGATGACGGTGGCGGAGATCGCCGATCGCGCCGGCGGCGAGCTGCAGGGGGACGGGTCGGCCGTGGTCCGGGGTGTGGCGCCGCTGGGCTCCGCCGGGCCGGACGACCTCTCCTTCGTCTCCAACGCGCGCTACGCCTCGAAGGCGGAGACGACGCGCGCCGCGGCCGTCCTCCTGCCCCGGGACCTGGCGGTCGCGCTGCCGGAAGGCGCCGCCGGCATCCGCGTGGACGACCCGTACGTCGTCCTCACCTGGCTCCTCCCGCGGCTCTACCCGGAGGTGGAGGAGACGCCGGAGATCCACCCGACCGCCCTGGTCCACCCCGAGGCGTCGGTGGGCGAGGGCGTGCACGTGGAGCCGTACGCCATCGTCGCGCGGGGCGCGCGGGTGGGCGACGGGGCGCGCATCGGAGCGCACTGCGTGGTGGGCGAGCGGGCGACGGTGGGCGCCGGGACGCGCCTGCACCCGCACGTCACCCTCTACGCCGGCACGGTGGTGGGCGAGCGGTGCGTGCTGCACAGCGGCGTGCGCCTGGGGGTGAACGGCGCGGGCGCGCAGGAGGACGAGGGGGAGCTTCCCCGCCCCCGGATCGGCGCGTGCCGCGTGGGCGACGACGTGGAGATCGGCGCCAACACCGTGATCGACCGCGGCTTGGTGGACGACACCACGGTCGGGAGCGGGAGCAAGCTGGACAACCTGGTGCAGGTCGCGCGCGACGTGCAGGTGGGCCGCCACGTCCTGCTGGTCGCCCAGACGGGCGTGGGCGAGGGCGCGCGGGTGGAGGACGGCGCCATCGTGGGCGGCCAGGGGGGCGTGGACCGCAACGTCACGGTGGGCCGCGGCGCGCGCGTGGGGGGCAAGTCGGGCGTGATCGGCGACGTGAAGCCGGGCGAGACCGTCTCCGGCTATCCCGCCCGCCCGCACCGCGAAGCCATGCGCGCCCAGGCCGCCCTCTTCCGCCTTCCTGGCGTCTTCAGGAAGCTGCAGGAGCTGGAGAAGGCCCTCCGCTCGCGGGGCTGACGCGGAGGACGAGGCGGACCGGCGCACGCAAGCGTCCGCCCCGCTTCCCGTTCCGGCCCTTTCGTCCTACATTCGTTTTCTCCCCTCGCGGCCGAACGCCGCGTCCCTCCGCCGTACCCAGCTCCCGTGGACCGATGGACACTCCTCCTCCCCCATCCCCCGGCTCCGGCGCCACCCCCGCGGACGACGCCGCCGCGAAGCTCCGCGGCTACGCCGAGCGCGCCGGTACGGAGTTCCAGCGGGCCGTCGATTCGCACCCCGCCCTGGACCGCGTTCCCGGCCGCTCCGTCACGCTGGTCGGGCTGGGGCTGGTCGCCGCGGCGATCGGCCTCTCCGCGCTTCCGTGGTTCTCCGGGATCGGGCTGGTCTGGTCGGTGGTGATGCTGGCGGGCGCGGGCGCCGTGGCCCTGGTGGAACTGGCCGGGCACGGGGTGGACGTGCCGGAGGAGAAGCTCCCCGCCGCGCTGCGCCACCCGCTGGTGCCCGCGGCGTACGCGGCGCTGGTCCTGCTGCACGCCTTCCTGCTCTTCCGCGTGGGCATCGTCCCGCTGACGTGGACGGCGGCCGCGGGGCTGCTCGCGTACGACCAGCACCGGCGCGCCGCCGCCGCGCCGGACGGCTTCGTCCACCGCTTCGACGTGCGCCGGGCGTGGCACGGCTACCGGCGGAACGTGACGGCGGGGGTGGGCGTCTGCCTGGCCTCGCTGTTCATGACGTGGGGGCAGACGAGCGGCTACTGGAGCGGCGGGTACTCGTACAACTACGCGTACCGCACCGACGGCGCGGGGAACGGCGGGTACGCGTACGACTACGACTACACGCCCATGCAGAGCTACTGGCCCGGGTGGGAGGTCTCCGGCCGCAACCAGTCGTTCGCCATGCTGGCCGTCGCGCTGCTCCTGGCGCTCGTCCTCTGGGCGTCGCTCCGCCCGTCGGAGGGCACCGGCCGCCTCCGCGCCTCCGCCGGCGTGGCGATGGCGGGCGCGCTCGCGCTCTTCTGGCTGCTGGCGGCGAAGGACGGCGCGGGCTCGCTGCTCTTCCTGGCGGGCCTCGCCACCATCGGCCACGCGGCGTTCCGCATCCACAAGGGTGAGGAGGCCGGCCGCTTCGACCTGGAGACGCTGTCGGCGCGCTACCTGGGACGGGCGAGGACGGCACAGGGCTGAGCTCGGCCCCTCCTCATCCGGAGGCGATGGGGGATGCGGGAACGCGGACGGCGGGGCTCGACGCGCAGACGTTGGAGGTCGTCCTCCACCGGCCGCGACGGGCCCCGCCGCTCATCCGCCCCTGGTCGTCCGCTCGTCGTCCGCTCGTCGTCCGCTCGTCGTCCGCTCGTCGTCCGACGAGGTGGACGAATCGGTGGACGCCGCCGAACGCAACTTTGCGGGCCAGGCGGGTACGAAGTTGGCGGCAGCCTCTCGACGGGCGACTCCTCGGCCGCAGGCAACGGAGCGGCTCCGGCCGATGTGAACCTCGGCCCCACCGCCCCTCCATCCACGAGACGGAGTCGACGGCCCGCGAGGGGCTTCCTCCGCGCTCCTCCGATCCCCTCCTTCCCTCTCCCAACGACACCGAGCGATGAACCGCATCCTGCGCAGCACCATGGTGGTGTCCGCCTTCTTCGCCGCGTCCCACGCATCGGCCCAACGGCCCGCAGCACCCCGCCTGTTCGAGGGCGCGCCGACGGTCGCCTCCATCTCCATCTCGCCCGACGGGCGCCGGATCGCGGCGGGGAGCGACGACGGCACCGCGCGGATCTGGGACGTGGCGACGGGCCGCCGGCTCCACCTGCTGCGCACGGAGGAGCGCGGCACGCAGGCGATCGCCTTCTCGCCCGACGGGCGGACGGTGGCGACCGGGGGTAACGACGGCGCGCTGCGGCTCTGGTCGGCGGCGACCGGGCTGGAGGTGCGGACGGTGGTCGACAGCTCGCGGGTGACGTCGGTCGCCTGGTCGCCCAATGGACGGCTGGTGGCCACCGGCGGCGCGGACGGCAAGGTGCGGGTGTACACGGCCGCGACCGGCGTGCGCGCCCGCGTGCTCACGGGGCACGCGCAGGTGGTGTCGGCCGTGGCGTTCTCGCCGGACGGGAAGACGCTCGCCTCCTCGTCGTTCGACGGGAACGTGCTGCTGCGGGACCCCGCCGACGGCCGGATCCGGGCGACGCTCCAGCACCCCGACCGGGTCACGGGCATGGCCTTCTCGCCGGACGGGCGGATGCTGCTCACCGCCACCCTGGTCACGCGCCCGCACCCCTCCCCCATGCGCCTGTGGAACGTGGCCGCGGGTACCCTGGCGCGCGCGCTGCCCGCCGACGTGTGCGACGAGCTCTGCCAGTTCGCCTGGGTGCCCAGGGGGCAGCGCGCGCTCGTCTCCTCGTCGGCCGGGGTGCGCCTGCACTCGCTGGCTTCCGGCGCGCCGCCGGTGACGGTCGTCACCCGCGCGGCCGCGAGCATCGACGGCCGCACCGAGGTGGACGAGCTGGTGGTCTTCCCCGACGGACGCCGCATGGCGGGCGCGAGCGGCCGCTGGGTGCGCGTGTGGGACGTGCCGCGCGGGCGGGCGGTGAACTGATGGGCGGGTAGGTCCCTCGGCTCCTCCTACGACTGAGACGTGCGGGCGAGGGATGGGCGCGCGATATTGCCGCGTCCCGCGCCCGCATCCCATCCGTACCCGCACCGTCATGCCCGACGCGCCAACGCCCCCGCCGCCCTCTCCCGTCCTTCCCCTCCTGGTCCGCGCCCCGGACGAGGCACGCACGCTGGAGATCGCGGGCGTCCGGATCCGCTTCTTGGTCTCGGGGGAGGAGACCGGCGGCGCGTGGAGCCTGCTGGAGTACACGGCCCCGGCGGGGTTCGCGGGCCCGGCCCCGCACCTGCACCGGCGCACGACGGAGATGTTCTACGTGCTGGACGGCGTGCTGACGCTGGAGTCCGGCGGCTCCGCGCGCGAGCTGTCGGCGGGGAGCCTGGCCGTGGTGGCGCCGGGGACGCCGCACCGCTTCGCGAACCCGGCCGCGGAGCCGTGCCGGTTCCTGGTGCAGGTGCTTCCCGGCGGGATGGAGGGCTACTTCGTGGAGCTGGCGGAGCTGATCCGCGCCGCGCCGAGGTGGCCGCCGGCGGACCCGGGGCCCGTGGCGGCGCTCGCCGAGCGCTTCGACACCTTTCCGCCCCCGCATTGAGGCCCGGCCCCGGCGCACCGCTTGCGGTCGCGCCGGGCATGGCAGAGACCCGCATCGGCATCTCCGGCTGGACGTACGCACCCTGGCGCGGCGTGTTCTACCCCGCGGGGCTGGCGCACAAGCGCGAGCTCTCCCACGCGTCCGGGCGGCTGCGCACCATCGAGATCAACGGGTCGTTCTACTCCATGCAGCGCCCGTCGAGCTGGGGGCGCTGGGCCCAGGAGACGCCCCCGGACTTCGTGTTCGCGGTGAAGGGCAGCCGCTTCATCACGCACATGAAGAAGCTGAAGGACGTGCGGGTCGCCGTCGCCAACTTCTTCGCCCAGGGCGTCCTCCGCCTCGGCCGGAAGCTCGGCCCCGTCCTCTGGCAGTTCCCCCCGCGGTTCGGCTACGACCACGAGCGGTTCGCCGACTTCCTGGCGCTACTCCCGCGCACCCACGCGCGGGCCGCCGCGCTGGCGGAGGAGCACGGCCTGGCGCCCGAGCGCGCGTGGACGGAGCCGCTCGTGGACGGCCCGATCCGCCACGCGTTCGAGGTCCGGCACCCCTCCTTCCTGACGCCCGAGTTCCCCGCCCTGCTGCGCGCGCACGGCGCCGCGCTGGTCCCGGCGGACACCGCGGGGCTGTGGCCGTACGCCGAGGACGTGACCGCGGACTTCGTGTACGTGCGCCTGCACGGCGCCGAGCAGCTCTACGCCAGCGGCTACACCGACCCGCAGCTCGACTGGTGGGCCGCGCGCATCCGCGCCTGGGCCGCCGGCGGCGAGCCGCCCGACGCCGTCCGCGTCTCCGGCCCCGCCCCGGCCGCCAGGGGCGGGCGCGACGTCTACGTGTACTTCGACAACGACGCCAAGGTGCACGCCCCCTTCGACGCCCTGCGCCTGGCCGGGCGCCTGGGCGCGTAGAAGGCGCCGGCCCGCCCCGCGCCCTCTTGCCGGACGACCCGCCGCGCCGCATCCTCCCGCGTCTTCCGGGTCCGTCCCCCCGCCGCCGATCCCGCATGAGCGCATCCCCGCCCTCCACCGCCACCTCCGTCGCCGGGCTGCTCGCGGCGGCGCACGAGGCCGTGCGCCACGCCCACGTGGAGCGCGCCACCGAGCTGGCCCGGCAGGCGCTGGCGGCGGCGGAAGGCGACCCGGCGGGGGGCCGCGCGGCGGTGGAGGCGCACTGCCTGATGGCGCGCGCGCTCTCGCGCACCGCCGCGCTGGCGGACGCGCACCGGCACGCGGACCGCGCCCTGGAGCTGGCCGAGGCGCTGGACGACGCCGCGGCGCGCGCCGACGCGCTGGTGGCGCGCGCCCGCGTCGACTACAAGCTGGGCGACCACGACGCGGCGCTCGACGCCCTCACCACCGCGCTCCCGCTCGCGCGGGCGGCGGGAGACCCGCTGCTCTCCTTCCACGTGGAGAACCTGTTCGGCAGCGTGCTGGGCGGGGTCGACGGGTCCGAGCAGTCGCTGGGGTGGTACCAGCGCGCGGGGGCCATCGCCCGCGAGCACGGGCTGGAGTGGGAGTGGCGCCTGGCGCTCTCCAACGAGTCTGCGGAGTACCTGGGCGTGGCCGAGCAGGCTCGCGCCCGCGGCGACCACGACCAGGCCGCCCGGCTGCTGGAGCGGGCGGCCGCCGGGCTCATGGAGGCCCTCCCGGCCATCCGCGCGTACGGGGACCCGTACAGCGAGGCGATCGCGCTGGGGAACATCGTCTCGGCGCGCGTGCAGCAGGGGCGCCACCAGGAGGCGCTGGCGGGGCTGGCGGAGCTGCACGCCGTGGTGGCCGCCGGCGGCGACCCGCTCTCCCTGGCCTACGCGGCGGTGGACGTGGGACGCATGCACCTGGAGCGCGGCGACCTGGACGGCGCGGCGCGCACCGTGGACGAGGCCATCGCCATCGGCGACACGCACGGGGACCGCGCGGTGCTCGCGCTCCTCTACGAGTTCTCGGCCGAGGTCCGCGAGCTCCAGGGCGACCTGGGCACCGCGCTGGCGCACTACCGCCGCTTCCACGCCCTGCGCACCGCCGTCTCGCTGCAGGGGGCGGAGTCGCGCGCGCAGGTGCTGGCGGTGCGCCTGGACACCGAGCGCGCGCTGCACGAGGCCACCCTGGCCCGCGTCCGCGCCCAGGAGCTGGACGAGGCCAACCGCGAGCTCTCCAGCCGCGCCGAGACGCTGGCCCGCCACTCGCGCGAGGACGGGCTGACCGGCCTGGCCAACCGCCGCGGGCTGGACGAGGGGCTCCCCGCCCGCCTGGCCGCGGCGGAGGAGGAGCGCGTACCGCTGGTCGTGGCGCTGGTGGACGTGGACCACTTCAAGCGGGTCAACGACACCTACTCCCACGGCACGGGCGACGAGGTGCTGCGGCACGTGGGGCGCATGCTGCGCGAGCACTGCCGCGCCGGAGACCTGGCCGCCCGCTACGGGGGAGAGGAGTTCGCCCTGGTCTTCGAGGGCGCCGACGCTGAGGCGGCGTGGCGGGCCTGCGAGCGGATGCGCGAGGCCATCGAGACCTTCGCGTGGGACGACGTGCACCCGGGGCTGCGGGTGACGGCCAGCTTCGGCGTGGCGGCGCGGGAGGAGGGTTCCGGCGCCGCCGAGCTGCTGGAGCGGGCCGACCGCGCCCTGTACCGCGCCAAGCGCGAGGGGCGCAACCGCGTGCGGGTGGACGCCGGGCGCGCATGAGCCGGGCCGCCTAGCCGCTGGCGCGCCGCCGGGCCGCCGAGTACGTTGGGCCGCACCGCCTCCCGGGCGGCGCGGCCCTCCCCCGTTCCACCACCCCGCAGCCGAAGCAAGCGCGATGAAGACGACGCTCTCCCACGACCGGATCGAGGCGCTGGCCGGCCCCCTGCGCGAGGCGAACCGCGCGGTGGCGGAGCGCTGGCCGGGGGAGTCGGGGCGCCGCCAGCCGGTGCACGTCGTGTACGGGGGCGCGCAGCTCTTCCGGGCGGACACGGCGCCGAAGATCGGAGAGGTCGCCCGGCGGGCGCTGGAGGAGTACGCCCCCGACGCGCGGTCGCTGGCGGACGCGACGGGGATGGACGCCGAGCTGGCGGAGCGGGTGCGGGCGCGGGTGGCGGAGAAGCTGCGGCGCGAGCCGGTGGAGGACTTCCGAATCGACTTCGAGGACGGCTACGGCATCCGCCCCGACGCGGAGGAGGACGGCGACGCCGCCCGCTGCGCAGGCGCGGTGGCGGACGGGATGGAGCGCGGCACGCTGCCGCCGTTCCTGGGCATCCGCGTGAAGACGCTGAGCGAGGAGCTGCGCGGGCGGGCGGTGCGCACGCTGGACGTCTTCCTCTCCACGCTGGTGGAGCGCACGGGCGGACGCCTCCCCCACAACTTCGTCGTCACCCTGCCGAAGGTGACCTCCACCGAGCAGGTGTCGTTCTTCTGCGACGTGCTGGAGAGGCTGGAGGCGGGGCTGGGGCTGACGGACGGGACGCTGGTCTTCGAGATGATGGTGGAGACCACGCAGTCGCTGGTGGACCCCCGCGGGCGCGCCGCGCTGCCGCTGCTGCTGGACGCCTCGCGCGGGCGGATGGTGGCGGCCCACTTCGGCACCTACGACTTCACCGCCGCCTGCGGGATCACCGCGGCGCACCAGCGGATGCGCCACCCCGCCTGCACCCACGCGCTGCACCAGATGCAGGTGGCGTTCGCGGGCACGGGCGTCTGGCTCTCCGACGGCTCCACGGCCATCCTGCCCGTGCCGCCGCACCGCGCGCCCGAAGGCGGGGAGCTGACCGCCGCGCAGCGGACGGAGAACCGCGCGGTGGTCCACGCCGCGTGGCGCCTGCACCACGACGACGTGCGCGGCTCGCTGGCGAACGGCTTCTACCAGGGGTGGGACCTGCATCCGGCGCAGCTCGTCACCCGCTACGCCGCGGTCTACGCCTTCTTCCTGGAGGGCCTGGACCCCGCCGCCGCACGCCTGCGCAACTTCGTGGAGAAGGCCGCCCAGGCCACCCTGGTGGGCGACGTCTTCGACGACGCCGCCACCGGCCAGGCGCTGCTGAACTACTTCCTGCGCGCCATCAACTGCGGCGCCGTGTCCGAGGAGGAGACGGCGGCGCGGACCACGCTGACCTTCGAGGAGCTGCGCGGCCGCTCGTTCCTGAAGATCCTGGCGAACCGGCGGGGGTGAGCGGATCGGACGATCACACCGGAGATCGGCACCCCATGCGCATGAAGTACTTCGGGGATTCCTACGATTTTGTGAAGCGCGTGGCCCTCGCCACGATCGGGAGCGGCGCTACGTGGGACGCTTTTCCGATGTTCACGGAGCATGTCTCGGACGCGCAGGTGCGTGCGTACGAAAAGTTCGTCGGTGTCACGGTACTCGCCCGTGAGCCTCTCACGCCGGCCCCGTTCCGTGAAAACCGCTTCAGCGCATCAGCGGAACATCGACACGTATTTCTCGACCCCAACACGGGCGTTCGCCTCCGCCCACAGGGAGGAAAGGCAGGAACCGACCGCGTTTTGGGGCGGGAGATCGCCGCGCTCTGCTCGGGTTATCCCGACCGGGTGGTCGTCGTGTTTGACCAGGCATTCGCATTCGGAAGCGCACCCAGAACTCTCGGGGAAAAGCTCCACTTCTTCGAGGCGGAAGGTATCTACGGGTTCGCTTATCTTTCCCACGCCTGCCTTCTCGTGCTGAGTGAGAACAGCGTCCTCTGCGAACGGGCCTATGACCGGCTGTTATCGCTGCACCTTCCGGAAAAGCGACTCCTCCGCTCCAGCGGTGTAGTCGACACGCCTGGACTCGACGTAGTGAAAGACGCGTGAACCGCTGACGTAGTTCTCCGTGTCGAGCCCTGGCGGGGTACGTCGAAGGGCGTGCGCGAGCGGGTCGGCGAAAAGTTCGTTCGATGGCGGATGCGAGAGCGCGCCCCCGGCGACGGTCCGGGAGCGCTCTCGCGTCCTTCTGCTGTTTCGACGCCGCCGTACGACGGCGTCCGCACGTGCTCGGCTCACGGCCCGGTGCGCTCCGGCGGCGGTGGGCCCGCGCGGACGACGGTGAGGGCGTGGTCCCCGACGGTCGCGCGCATCCTCGCCACGGCCCGCGTGCTCGCGGCCGCGTCGCGCTCGAAGCGCAGGAACTCCATCGTGCGGGGCCCGGTCCAAACGGGGTCGCCGGCGCCCCAGGCGTCGCCGCCCTCCAGCCTCCACTCCAGCACCGGGCCCTTCTCGCCCATCCACCAGATCTCCACGCCGCTGTAGGCGTACTGCGCCTCCAAGTCCACCCTCCCGGCCGCGAAGCGCCGTGCGTCGGGCGAGACGGCGGGGCGGCCCATCGTGAAGGTCCGCTGGCCGCTGGACGCGTCCACCAGCAGCGTCGAACCGCCCTGGTAGTAGCCCACGTCCACCACGTGCTGGCGGATGCCGGGAAGGAACCCGGCGTAGAGGTAGCGCACGTGGGCGTCGCCCTCCTGGCTGCGGTTCGTCAGCACCACGCTGTCCGCCCCCGTCCGCAGCACCAGCGCGGAGTCGCGCCGCGCGACGCGACCGCCCGACTCCGCGAGCAGCCCCGCCTCCACCTTCTGCGCGCATTCGGAGTCTGCACTGATCCCGCAGCGCCGGAGCGGGTCCGTCGGCGCGGCGGGCGCCGGGAGAGGAGCGGGAGCGGCGGGGGCGCAGGCCGGGACCAGCAGGGCCAGCAGGACGAGGGCGCGGCGCACGGGGGTCCGGGGCGATGGGTGGACGGCGCTACTTCGCGGACGGCGGGGCGCGGAGGGAGCGCGGCACGCCCAGCTCCGCCAGCCGCTCGGGCGTGAGCGCACCGGCGGTGACCCAGCGCCACCCGGCCGGACCCGCGCGGACGATGACCACGGACGGAGCGCCCGCCCGTGCCGGTTCGGGGGTCAGGCGGAGCCTGGCCCACCCGTCGTCGATCCCCTCCACCTCCATCCAGCCGCCCGTCCCGGGCGGACGCGCCTGGATGTGCGACAGGGCGGCCGTGAGCGCCGCCACGCGCTGCGTGTCGGCCGGCAGGCCGGCGGGCACGCCGCGCGACTGCAGCAGCGGCGGGTTGGGCGTGCGCGTGGAGAGGGCGACGCGCCACCGCTCGCCCTCGCGGCGCAGGAAGCCGTGCTCCACCTGGTCCCGCGGACGCAGCGCGATGGCGGCCAGGTCGTTCCCCCGCAGCTCCACGATCCCCACCAGCGGCTCCCCCGGCGCGTCCTGGTCGCGCAGCGCCGTCAGGTAGGCGCGGGCGGCGTCCCGCCGGTCGACCGCGGCGTTCCGGCCGGGGGCCGCCGCATCGGCCGCGGGCTCGCCGCGGCCGCAGGCGGCGCCGAGGAGGAGAAGGACGAGGGCGCACGCGCGGAGGCGGAAGGGACGTTGCGGCATGCGGAGGACGGGTGCGGGGGAGACGAGGTCGACGGCGGGGGAGGATGGAGAGGGGCCCGGGGACCCGCAAGCACGGCGCGGGTCCGTGCGCGGATCGCTCACCCGCACCGCTCCACCCACTCCACCTCGGGAAGGCGCCCGGCGCGGAAGCCGCGGACCACGCCCTTGGCCACCACGAAGATCAGCCGGCGCTGCTCCGAGGGGCCGCGCGCGGGGGCGATCACCAGCAGCGTGTCGGCGGCGTGCTTCCCGGGCTGCACCTGGATCTCGGAGTACCGCTGCCAGACGAGCCCCTCCGGGTCGCCCACCTTCACCCCCTCCGCCGTCTCCACCCCGGCCGAGTCCACGTCCACGCGCGCCACGGTGTCGCGGGCGATCATGAACGCGAGCCCCGCGGGCGCATCCGACGGGCGCGCGTAGCCGCAGTCGCCGAACCCGGTCTTCGGCGTCAGCCGTCCGCCGGCCGCGGAGTCCGCCTGCGCCGCCGTCATCCCGATCCGCACCGGGCCGGCGCCCATCGACGACACCGCCCAGGCGTCGACCTTCGCCTCCGCTGCCTTCTCCTCCGCCGCGGGATCGGCCTTCGGCGCGCAGGCGGCGAGCAGGGCCAGGAGGACGACGGTGGGTGCGGCGGCGGAGATCGGCGGCTTCATCGGTCTGCGGAGGTGGAGGAGATCGGACCTTCTCGCCGGGTCGACGCCGGACGACGTCGTCGGGACACCCGGCGCCGTCCCCGTTCTCCCGCATCGCCCGTACCGCGTGGCCGGGACGGGCCCGGCGTGCGCGTCGGCCGTGGAGCGCGGAAGAGGAGCGTCCATCGTCTCGTCCCCCGTCATCCCTCGTCCGTCGTGTACGGCAGGACCTCGGGCACCGCGTCGGCCACGAAGGCGCGGCCGGTCCAGCGCAGGCGCGTGCGGGTGAAGGCGGTGGGGCAGCAGAGGCCGTTCGCGCTCTCGTCCGCCTCGTTCGCGGCGCGGCCGGGGCGGTTGCCCTTTCCGAACAGCTCCACGACCAGCAGGCCGCGCTCCGGCCGCGCGTCCTTCAGCCCGCCGATGGCGCGGTCGCCGGCGGTGAACTGCCAGAGCTGCGCCAGGCGCCCGCCCTGCACCGTGTAGACGAACACCCGCGCCGGTGCGGAGGATCCCCCCGCCGCGTCGTCCACGCGGACCACGGCGTCCTGCTCCCCGTCGCCCGTCACGTCGCCGAAGGTCACGCGGCGCAGCACCCATCCGGCGTGCGCGGCGCCGGACGGCTTCCCCGCGCGCCCCGCCTTCGCCACCCGGAGCGTATCCCTGCCCGTGCCGTGGCGTACGGCGTGGAAGTCGACGCCGCGGATCCCCTTCGGCCCCACGACCGGCGGAACGTACTCGGCCACCGGCGCCGCGGGGGCGGCGACGGACGCGGGACGCCCCGGCGCGGCGGCCCCGGCGGGGGGCGGCGCGGCGTCGTCCCCACCGCACGCCCCGAGGACGGCCGAGGCCGCGAGCGGAAGGAGACGACGGAGCCGCATCGGACGAAAGCGCGGCGCTCGGGTCAGGGGCTCACCGGCAGGACCCGCGGCGTGCCGGCGACCCGGAACGCGCTCCCCGTCCACCGCATCCGCGTTCGCGTGAAGAAAGTGGGGCAGCAGAGGCCCCGGTCGCTGGCGTCGCTTGCGCTGGGCTCGCGGCCGGGGACGCTCTCCCTCCCGTTCAGCTCCACCACCAGTCCGCCGCCCTCCGCGTACCCGCGCCGCAGCCCGCCGCTCGCGCGGTCGCCCGTCGCCACGTCCCACAGCAGCGCGGGCCGGCCGCCGCGCAGCGTGTAGACGAACAGGCGGTGCGTCACGCCCGACCCGGCGGTGACGCGGGTGACGGCGACCACGGCGTCCTCCTCCCCGTCGCCGGTCACGTCCCCGTGCACGACCTCCTTCACCTCCCAGCCGGGCGCGACCATCTCCCCCTGGTGCGTCCGCAGCGCGCGCTTCCCGTCCACGACCGTGAACGTGTCCGTCCCCGCCCCGTAGCGGAACGAGAGGAAGTCCACGCGCCGGATGGGCGAGGACGCGGCGGTCCCGGCGGCGGGCGCCGGCGGCGTCTCCGCCGGGCGGGACGAGGGCGCGCAGGCGCAGAGGACGAGCGCGGCGAGGGCGGAGCGGGCGGCGGCGGTCATGGGCGGCGGGCGAGAGGGAGTGGACCCCGCGCGAAGGATGCGGGCGCGGGCGCGCAGGGGCAAGGAGGCCGTCGGGCGCGGCGGGCCTCCGGGTACCGCGTGGGCACCGTCACGCGGAGGTCGCCGGCGGCGCGGGCGGCGGCATCCAGCCGCGCCGCCACCTCCGCCAGGAACGCCGCCGGGAAGGACGATGGGCGCCATCCCACGCCCTCGGCAGAGGTTTGGATCGCGGTTGCGGGGGACGCCCCCGCGGGTATCCTCCGCCTCCCCCGACCCCGAACGAGAGCATGACCCAGCGCCAGGACCCGTACGTCTCCCTCCGCAACCCCGCCTTCCGCTGGTACGTGGCCTCGCTGGTGGTCATGACGCTGGGAACGCAGGTGCAGGCGACGGTGGTCGCGTGGCAGGTCTACGAGCTCACGGGCGACCCGCTCTCCCTGGGCCTCGTGGGGCTGGCGGAGGCGCTGCCGTTCATCGGCGCGGCGCTCTTCGCCGGGCACGTGGCCGACCGCCGCGACCGCAAGCGCCTGGCCGTGGCCGCGCTGGGCGTGCAGACGCTGTGCGCGCTGGCGCTGCTCGCCTTCACGCTGCGGCCGGAGACCCTGGCCGGCGGGCGCGTGTGGCCCATGTTCGCCGCCGTGTTCGCCAGCGGGCTGGCGCGCTCGTTCCTGCAGCCGGCCCGCACCGCGCTGGGGGCGGAGATCGTTCCCCGCGAGACGTACGCCAACGCGGTGGCGTGGCGCTCCTCGCTCTGGCAGGCGGCGGCGGTGGTGGGGCCGGCGCTGGGCGGCATCCTCTACGGCTTCTCGGGCGCGCGGGCCGCGTACGCCACCGAGGCCGTGCTCTGCTTCGCCGCGCTGCTCCTCTTCACCCGCATCGCCTACACCCGCCGCCCCGTCGCGGCGCAGGAGGGGACGATCGGACAGAACCTGACCGTGGGCATCCGCTTCCTGCTCAAGCAGCCGGAGCTTCTGGGCGCGCAGGTGCTCGACCTCTTCTCCGTGCTGTTCGGCGGCGCCACGGCGCTGCTCCCCATCTTCGCGGCGGAGTACCTGCACGTGGGCCCGCAGGGGCTGGGCGTGCTGCGCGCCGCGCCCGCCGCCGGCGCGGTGGTGATGTCCGTCGTGCTGGCCCACCGCAGGCTGAGGCGCGCGGGGCCGGTGCTGCTGGCCTGCGTGGCGCTGTTCGGCCTGACCTGGATCGGCTTCGCCCTGTCGCGCTCGTTCTGGCTCTCGCTGGGCCTGCTGGCGATGGGCGGGATGCTGGACAACGTGAGCGTCGTCATCCGCTCCACCCTGATCACCATCCGCACGCCCGAGCACCTGCTGGGCCGCGTCTCGGCCGTGAACCAGATCTTCATCGGCTCCTCCAACGAGATCGGCTCGTTCGAGTCCGGGGTTGCGGCCAAGCTGCTGGGGGCGGTGAACTCGGTGATCCTCGGAGGGCTCGTGACCCTGGGCGTGGTGGGAGTGACGGCGTGGAAGGTCCCCGCCCTGCGGAAGCTGGACGAGCTGGCGTGAGGTGGGGCTTCGTCCGGGCCGCCTCACCCGGCGCGGGACGGCCGTGCCCCGCGACGGTGCGGTACGGTTCCTGATTGCTCCCGTCCTCACCGGGGGTGGACGGAGCGCGCGAGCGGGAGGCGGCGATGGCGGAGACGATGCGGCGGGACGGGGGCGACGCCGAGTGGCGCGCGGCGGCGCGGCGGACCGACGAGGCGCTGGGCGCGGAGCGCGCCGCGGCCGAGCGGCAGCGGGACCGCGCCGAGTGCCTGGAGAGGGCGCTGCGGGAGATCCACGGCGCCCTGTTCGGCGGCGACGTGTACCAGCTCATCCTGCAGGCGTGCCTCACCATCACCGGCTCGGAGCGCGGGGCGTACGTCACGCGCCTGGCGGGGAGCGAGCGGATGCGGGTGCGCGCGGTGCTGGGGATGGAAGGGGTGGAGACGGGGGAGCCCACGCCGCTGATCGGCGCGCTCTGCGGCGGCGTGCTGGAGTCGGGGGAGACCGTCGTCTGCAACGACGGGCTGCCGCCGGGGCTCCCGGAGCCGGGCCCGGGCGAGCGCTTCCGCAACGTGGTGGCGGCGCCGGTGGTGCTGATGTCCGACCTGGACGGGGTGGTGGTGGCGGGGGACCGCCGGGTGGGGGAGTTCGACCGCCAGGACGTGGAGTCGCTGCTGGCCGTGGGCGACCAGGCCGCGGTGGCGGTGCGGAACCGCCGGCTGGAGGGCGAGCTGCAGAAGGCCTACCTCTCCACCGTGAGCATGCTGGCCGACGCCGTGGAGGCCAAGGACCCGTCCACCCACGGGCACTGCGAGATGGCGTCGCGGTACGCCCGCCTGGTCGCCGAGCGCATGGGGCTGCCGCCGCACGAGCGAGCCCTGGTGTGCTACGGCGCCCTGCTGCACGACGTGGGGAAGATCGGCGTGAGCGACGGCGTGCTGAACAAGCCCGGCCCGCTCCTCCCCGAGGAGGTGAACCTGGTGCGGGCGCACGTGCGGGTGGGGCACGACCTGCTGCGCGGCGTGCCCGCGCTCGCCGGCGTGGCCGACGTGGTGCTGCACCACCACGAGCGGTACGACGGCACCGGCTACCCCGACGGGATGGCCGGCGACGACATCCCCATGGCGGCGCGGATCGTCTCGGCGGTGGACGCGTACACGGCCATGCTGGCGCGCCGCAGCTACAAGGAGGCGTACACCCCCGAGCACGCGCGGGCCGAGCTGGAGCGCTGTGCCGGCACCCAGTTCGACCCGCGCGTGGTGGAGGTCCTGCTCTCGGTGATCGACGATCCCCGCTCCGCGGACGCGGACGACGACTTCGACGCCGAGTGCGGCCTCCTTCCCGCCTTCGTCCCGCTCGTGGAGGCCGGGACGTTCGGCGCCGTTCGCCGCTAGCGCGACCGGCGCGAGGCGTACAGCCGCGCGTCGGCCGTCCGCACCAGCTCCTCGGGCGAGGCCATCTCGGGGGCGTACGCGGCCACGCCCGCGCTGATCCCCAGGCGTCCGTCCAGCCGCCGGCGCAGGCGCTCCACCAGCAGCGCGCCGCCCTCCGCCGTGCCGCCGCGCAGCAGCACCAGGAACTCGTCCCCGCCGTAGCGGACCACCAGGTCGCAGGCGCGCGCCTCCTCGCGGAGCGCGGCGGCCACGGTGCAGAGGAGCTCGTCCCCCGCGTGGTGGCCCCGGGTGTCGTTGACCTCCTTGAACCCATCCAGGTCCAGCACCACCACCGCGAGCGGCTCGCCGCGGCGGGCAGCCTCCCAGGCGTGCGCCAGCATCAGCTCCATCTGGCGCCGGTTCCCCAGCGCCGTGAGCGGGTCGGTCAGGGAGAGGGCGCGCACGTCCTCCAGCAGGCGCAGGCGGCGCAGCGCCATCTCGGCCTGCAGCGCCAGCGCGCGCAGCACGTCCCAGTCCTCGGGCTCGAAGATGCGCTCCTCGCGGCGCTCGGTCAGCACCAGCACCGCGCGGTCGCCCACCGGCACGTGCGCCACCAGCGCCGTGTGCGGGTCGCCGAAGAGCGGGGCGGCCGCGGGCATGCCGCCGCCCGGCCGCGCGTCCTCGGAGACGATCAGCCCCGGCTGGGCCAGGCGGTCGTCCCACGCCACGCAGAGCCGCGCGCCGCACCCGCACCGCGCCGCGTCCGCGGCCGCCGGCGCGCGGAGCAGCCCCGTCCCGGCCTCCCGCTCCAGCGCCACCACCGTGTGCGCGCCCACGATGCGGTGCGCGTGCAGCGCCAGCGCGCGCAGCACCTGCGCGTCGCACTCGGCCGCGTTCAGCGCCTCGAAGTAGACGATGAGCTGGTCGGCGAGCTGCTGGCGCTTCTCGGTGCGCTGGCGCTCGCGCAGGAACACGGCGGCGCCCACCGCCGCGCGGTCCATCAGGTCGGGGTCCTGCCGCCCCTGGGGCACCCGCCCCGTCACCGCGCCGGTCACCAGCAGCCCCTCGCCGTCGGGGCCGTCCAGCAGCAGCACCAGGTCCTCCCCCCGCTCCACGCGCTCGGGGAGCCCCTCGCGCATCTCCATACGGTCGGGGTGCTCGCGGCGCCGCGCCGAGCGGCGCAGCGTCACGTCGCCTCCCGACATCCATCCGGTGGGCCGCGCCAGCACCAGGCGGAGCCGCCGGTCTTCCGTTCGCCGCACCTGCATCCAGGGGCCTCTCAAGAACGAAGCGGCGACGCGTCCGCACACCCGCCAGAGCCGTCGCCACCGTGTCTAATTCGTTATGTTCTATTCAGATACGGAATCTACATGCGTTTCCTTTTCAGGTCAACGGCGTCCCCTGGCGCGGACAGGTACACCGGCGCCGGGCTCGGAGGAGGGGATGGCGGGTGGAGGATCGCGCGGGGGTGCGCTCGCGCGCGGGGAGGGGGAGTTCAGGGTGGCGTGGTGGGCGGCTTTGCACCAGCGGGCGCGCGCCTCTGGGTCGGACGACCCATGTGGCGCGGGCGGCGGACGCGTATCCTTCCCCCCCGCAGAACGGGACGACGACAGGCTCGTCCCCACCCGACCCATGGAACCGGCGGATCCTCCGCCGTGCACGCATAGATCGAAGGAGCCCGACCATGTCCGCCACCACCCGTCCCGCCCCGAAGAGCTACGCGTTCGCCGCCGGCGGGAAGCTCCGCCCGTTCCTGGCCACCTTCGGCCTGGCGCCCCAGGGGGTGCCGCTGCCGGCGCTGTCGCAGTGGCGCGGCGCCGCCGGCAGGTCGCGGCCGGCCGCGCGCTGAGCGGAGCGACGGTGCACGACGAGAGGGCCTCCCCCGGTGGAGGCCCTCTCGCGTTCGCCTCAGCGCATCCCCGCCACCCGGTCCCGCCCGGCCCAGAAGGCGCCGTGCAGGAACAGGACGGCCAGGCAGACCGGCAGGAACACCACGTAGGACAGCGCGTCCCACACCAGCGCCCCCAGCACCAGCGCGGGGATCCAGAGCGCCGCCAGCAGCGCGACCACCACGAAGTGCATGGTCGCCACCGCCGCGTCCCGCGCGAGCGTGCGGTGCTGGGGCGCCTCGATCCCCCACGTCCACCGCAGGTAGCTCGGGAAGCCGCTCTCGAACGGCGTCTCGTAGTCCGCCGTGTGCCGCTCCACCCACACCACGTGCGCCCGCACCAGCCCGCCGGCCACCCGCCGCGCGTACACGTCCAGCGTGGCGAACCAGAGCCGCGACCACGCGTAGTATCCGCCCACCAGCGCCAGCCCGATCGCGGCCTGCACGCCCAGCGGGAACCGCGCGCCCACGAGCCGCGCCAGGAGCTCCGCCTCCAGCTCCGTCACGCGCCCCGCCTCCGTCGGCCTGCCGGCACGGGGACGAGCGGGTGGATGGCGTTCATCGGTTCGGGGACGGGGATCGAGGCCGCTCGACGTCGCCGGGAAGCTACCCCATCCGTCCTCCGCCGGCAAAAGCGGTCGCAGGCGGGATGGTGGAGGAGGCCGCAAGCCGTTGCGGGCACGACTCTTCCGATTGGCGGGACGACCATCGGCCGACCGCGGGCGGTGGACACCTCAACCGTGAAGCGACGTGGCCGACCTGCGGAACCTTCCGTTCGACAACACCTACGCCCGCCTGGGGCCGGACTTCGGGCGGGGCGTGGAGCCCACGCCGCTGCTGGGGCCGCGCGCCGTGGCGTGGAACCCGGACGTGGCGGAGCTGCTCGGCATCGACCCGGGCGAGGGGGAGAGGCCGTTCTGGGTGGACGCGTTCAGCGGCAACGCGCCCCTCCCCGGCGCGGAGCCCCTGGCCATGCTGTACGCGGGGCACCAGTTCGGCGGGTGGGTGCCGCAGCTCGGCGACGGGCGGGCGATCCTGCTGGGCCAGGTGCGCGCCCCCGGGGGCGGCACGTGGGACCTGCACCTCAAGGGCGGCGGCGTCACCCCGTTCTCCCGCGGCTTCGACGGCCGCGCGGTGCTGCGCTCCACCATCCGCGAGTACCTGTGCGGCGAGGCCATGCACGGGCTGGGCATCCCCACCACGCGCGCGCTCTGCATCGTCGGCAGCGACGAGCCGGTGCGCCGCGAGACGGTGGAGACCGGGGCCACGCTGGTGCGCGTGGCCCCCAGCCACGTGCGGTTCGGATCGTTCCAGGTGTTCGCGTCGCGCGGACAGCACCCGCACGTGCGCGCGCTGGCCGACCACGTCATCCGCGAGCACGTGCCCCACCTGGAGGCGGAGCCGGACCGCTACGGCGCCTTCCTAGCCGAGGTGGTGCGGCGGACGGCGCGCCTGGTGGCGCGGTGGCAGGGGGTGGGGTGGACGCACGGCGTGCTGAACACCGACAACATGTCCATCCTGGGCCTGACGCTGGACTACGGCCCGTTCGGCTTCATGGACGACTTCGACCCGGGCCACGTGCCCAACCACTCCGATCCCGGTGGACGGTACGCGTACCGCCAGCAGCCGGCCATCGGCCTGTGGAACCTGACCCGGCTCGCGGAGTCGCTGCTCTCGCTGGTGGACCAGGAGCGGACCGTCGCGGCGCTGAACGAGTACGAGCCCGCGTTCCTGGCCGAGTACGACGGGCTCCTCCGCGCCAAGCTCGGCCTGCTCACGGTACGAGACGAGGACGCGGAGCTGGCGGACGACCTGTTCACCCTGCTCTCCGCGAACCGGATCGACTTCACCACCTTCTGGCGCACCCTCGGCCGCTTCTCACCGGACGACGAGGGCGCGAACGACCCCCTGCGCCACGCGTTCGTGAACGCGGCCGGGTGGGCCGCGTGGGCGCGGCGCTACGCCGAGCGCCTGCGCGCGGAGGGCAGCGTGGACGCGGAGCGCCGCGCGCGGATGGACGCCGTCAACCCGAGGTACGTCCTGCGCACCTACCTGGCGGAGCGCGCCATCCGCCAGGCGCAGGAAGGCGACTTCGGCGAGATCGAGCGCCTCCGCCGGCTGCTGCGCGACCCCTTCGCCGAGCAGCCGGAGATGGAGTCGTACGCCGAGCCGCCCCCGGAGTGGGGCCGCAAGCTGGTCCTGAGCTGCTCGTCCTGACGCGCGTCAGCGCGCGGCGTCCGGCGGGTCCACGTAGTGGCAGGTGGGCCCCTCGACCCGGCGGTACGGTGAGTATCGATCCCGGCCCACCGCCACGTAGAGCACCTCGGGACTGCGTGCCGCGCCCGCCTCCACGTACACGCCGACGCCGTCCAGCGAGCCCACGCGCGTGGGCGACTCCAGAGGGCGTTCCAGGCCGTACTGGTCGTAGCGGCCCGTGCGGAACTCGATGGTCTCGGGCCGGGTGTGCCACCGCTGGGTGGACGCGGTGTCCCGGCCGGTCCCGCCGTCCACCACCAGGTTGCGTCCCGGGCGGGGCGCCGGGGGAGTCCAGTGGTCCCGCACGCCGATCCGGGACACCACCCACGCCCCCCGTTCCCGCTTCCACTCCACGAACACCTTCGGCGACTCCGCCGTCTCCGGCGAGGCGAACCGGTGCCGGCGCGCGGCGGGCCACGCGGTGCCGTGCATGTTGGCCTGGATCGCCAGGCTGGCCCCGGAGAGCGGCCCCACGCGGCCGCGGGGGCCGTCGAACAGCTCGCAGGCGGGGCCACCGAGGTCGATCGCGCGGGGCGTCTCCGCGGCCCGGAAGCGCCGGATCAGCACCTCGCCCCCGCCCGGCGAGAGGCGGACCCAGTCCCACGTGCCCCGCCGGGGAAAGTACCGCGCGGCGTCGCTCGCGCCGCGCCGCGCCGCCGCGCGCAGGAGCTCCTGGTTGCGCGCGGC
>JASLAX010000069.1 GCA_030146875.1 Longimicrobiaceae bacterium | reverse complement strand
GAACCGGATGCGCCGCATCCGGTTCAGCACGTCGTCTCCGTCCACGTCGAGGACGTTCTCCTTGAGGGTCTTGCTGTACGCGCAGGTGATGGAGGCGCCGCCCGCGGCGATGTTGCAGCCGTTGGTGAGCGTCGCGTTGCTCCGGAAGCGGAAGCCGCCCGCCGCGCGCACGGCGAACTCGTTGTTGGCCACCGCCTCGATGCTGTCCGTGGTGGAGGCGTCACCGAACACCTTGGCGCCCGTGCGGCCGTTGGTGCTGGCGCGGTAGCCGAACGCCATGGAGTAGTCGGCGTCCGCCGTGCTGTTCTGGCCCAGGGCCACGGCCCCGTCGCCGTCGGACCAGTTGCTTTTCCCGATCGCCACCCCCGCCTGGTCCAGCACGTCGTTGTTCAGCCCCAGCGCCACGCCGCAGGTGCCGATGTTGCCGCCCGATCCCCACACCTTGTTGCCGCTCCCCATGGCGACGCCACAATGGGCCGACTGCTCCACCGTGTTCTGATTGCCGAACGCGAACGAGTACATCCCGGCGGCGATGTTGTGGCGGCCGCCCCCCCAGGAGTAGTACCCGATGTTCGACTCGTCGAACTCGCCCGCCACGCTGGCCTCGCCGGCGCGGAAGGCCACCTTCTGCGGGTGCCACATCATCCGCCATCCGGCCCCGCTGGCGGGGATGATCCCGTAGCCGATGGTGCCCATCGCGATCAGGCCCCCGGCGGAGTCCACGCGAAAGCGGTCTCCCGCCGGCGAGCCGGAGCGGAGCTGCAGCAGGATGTCGGACTGCGCGGCGGCGGGTGCGGCCGGGAGAGCCAGCCCAAGCCCGGTGAGGGCGGCGAGCGCGGCCGCCCGTGCGCGGATCAGCATGATGGGTTCCTGGTGCGGGTGGAGGAGACGGAACGTACGCGGCTCAGCTGCCGTTGATGCGGATGCGGTACCGCTCGTTTCGGAGCCGGCCCAGCTCCACCCGCCCCCGGAGCCGGGTGGTGAGGTTCCCGTCCAGCGAGTACGTGCCAAGCACCCGGATGCTGGGCACGATGCCGCGGACCGTCTTGGCGGTGCCGGTCAGGAGCACCTGGCCCGACGTGTTGGTGATGCCGCCCGTGAGCCCCGTGGACAGGCTGGAGGTGGCGGTCAGGTTGAAGCTGTTGATGGTCACGGTGGTCCCGTCCGCCACGTACAGCCCGCCGATGGCGGTGTTCTGGACCAGGACCGGGTAGTTGGGCCGCCCCGCCGGGATGATGGCCGTGTCCTGGCTCATGGGCACCACGCCGTCGGACCAGTTCCCCCCGCTGTGCCAGTCGGTGCTCACGTCGCCCGTCCAGGTGCGGGTGATGCCGAACACGTTCACGGGAACCGACCCCATGAACCTCCGTCCCGTCGCCATCAGCGTGGGGACCCCGTAGTCCATGTACGTCACCGTGAAGCCGCGCTGGCCCGCCACCAGCCCCGCCGGCGCGGGAAGGACCGTGCTCCCCGCCGAGCTCCCCATCTGCACCGTGTCCGCCGCCGCCGTCAGCATGTTGCCGTAGCGGTCCATGGCGTACACGTTCACCGTGTACGGAAGCCCCGTCGCCGGGCGCGCCACGGTGCCGCCGCGGAAGTCGGGCAAGCAGGCGTCGATGGTCTCTCCCGGCCGGTAGACGCCCAGGCGGGTGTACGGCCCCGGCGCGGTGACGGTGGTGGTCGGCGCCCCCGACGGGCCGGCCACGCGAACGGTGCAGACCTGGCGCTGGCCGGGGTAGGACACGGAGGGGCTCCCCGCCAGCACCGTGACGGTGGTCGCGCCGAGCGCCGCGGCGCGGGCGGCCACGTCGGCGCGCGCGGCGGCGTCCTGCTCCTCCATGCTCTCCGTGACCCGCGTCTCGCCGTCGTCCACCGCCAGCAGCAGCAGGCGGATGGAGAACGGGTCCTTGGTGGGCCCATTGGTGGTGGAGGGGGCGTTGGCCTGCAGGGGCACGCGGAAGGCGAAGGTCACCAGGCCGTCCCACTGGTTGGGTGCGGGGTTGGCCGGCAGCGTGCGCGAGGTCGCCGAGTTGGGGTTGCTGACGACGAACCCGTAGGGGAGCACGTCCAGCACTCCGCCCGGGCGGGGCACCGCGGCGGCCTCGGCCTCGGTGAGCACCTGCAGCACGTCGGCGCGCCGCGCCTCCAGCTTCGCGGAGTCGTCCAGGGCCACGGCGCCCGTGGGCACCACCATCGGCGCGACGGCCCCCGCGGCGGCGCTGCCGTCGAAGCGGGTGAGCGCCGTAAACGGAGTGCCCGCGGCGGTGCCCGCGGAGGTGACCGCCAGGAAGGTGAGGTTCTGGCGCGGGGTGTTGTACGGAGTTCCCGCCGCGTCCGCGTTGCGTACGCGGAAGGTCGCCCACAGGTAGCGCGCCCCGTCCACCCCGCGCGTGCCCTGCGTGAAGCTGCCGGACGAGATGGCCTCCATCTGGATGCTCCCGTCGCCGCTGGCGTCGCCGTTCTGCGGGCGGGTGACCGCGAACGACGGCGCTCCCGCGGCGGCGTTCGTGCGGGACGTGCCGATGCCGCTGATGGTGACCTCCACCAGCCCGACCGGGCGGACCTCGGGCCTGGGTCCGGTGCCCGGTCCGGCGGTGGGGTGCTCGTCGCCGCAGGCGGCCGCGGCCAGGAGAAGCAGGGCCGGGAGCGCCGCGCGAGCGAGGGGACTCGCTGCCATGGTGGTCTCGATGCTGGAGTGCCACGGAGACGCCTGCCACGCGATCGCGCGGGCGCGCTCCGGCCGGTTGACGCACGACGCACCGCCGGAATGGGCGGGTGGTCGGTACGGATGTACTGCGGCTTCGGAGCGCCGGGACAGGAAGGCGCGGCGGTAGACTGGCCGCGTGGCGAGGCAGGGGCCCCCAGAGGGCCCGCGATTCCTGGTGGCTCCGGCCGCACCGGGTCGCGACCCGCGAGGTGCAGCCGCTCCCTTGCAGGGTGAGCGTCCGTGAGCCGGGTGCCGGAGGGCGGCGCGGTGGACCAGCGGGACGGGGGCGCCTCACCGTAGCGTACAAGGCTACCCGCCTGGCGGCTGGTGCGTCAATGCCACGCGACGAAGCGGCCAACCTCAGCAGGCGTGCGGGATTACGGGCATACGCCATGCCCCCTTCGTCCCGGATCGCCGGCGGACTACGGCTGTTTGGGGAGGGTGCGACTACGGATGGCGGGCGGGAGAACCCGTTGCGGGGGGTGGTGTTGGGGGCGGAACGGACGACGGCCCCGATGACGCACGAGCGCTTGAGGGCCGTACCGAGGGGAAGCGCCAGGGCGTGCGTGGGGGCGGAGTTAGCGCGCGTCCGCCGCCCGGCGCGATGGGAGCGTCCGTACGCCGTCGGAGCCGATGGAGGGAGGGTGGGGTCGGAACGTCTTACCGGAGGCCGTCTCCGCGTGCCGTGTGCAGGGCGGTGCGGTGCATGCCGGGGAGCAGCGCGTCGCGGAAGGACGCGGGGAAGCCGCGCGCCTGCGAGCGGCGCACGATGCACGGCGGCCAGAGGGGAAGCGGGTGCGCGTCGCGGGGAGCGGAGGCGCGCGGGGACGGGTCGCCGTCCCGGAGGAGCTCGGTCATCGGGTCGTCACCTCTCATGCGGATCACCTCCAAGCCGCGGGCGCGTGCGGCCGCGGCCGGCTCGTCGTCGTTCCACGCGGTCGGAAGCGCCGCTCACGTACCACGCGCTCCCGTCGTCGGCCGCCGCATCCGTGGAGCTTCCTCCTCTCCAGGTCGGACGTACGCTCGGGGACCCTTCGACGGGGCAACCGGCGCGCCCGCCGGAGCGGCGCGGCGGATCCGCTTTCAGGCCAACGCGATGCGTTCGGGCCTCCGTCGCGGCGGAACGAGCGGCGGCGCGGCGATCTCCCCGGCACCGTGCGCTATGCCCGCGGGCATCCTCCTCGCGAGAGTATAACCGGCCGTACGCACGGAAGGCTAGTGGAGCGGTGTTCGTGATGGCATCTGAGGCGCGAACGGAGCGAGACTGTTCGTGGAAACGGACTCCTCCTCCTGTCTGGGGCGAGGGACTTCGCGTGGGGAGAGGACGTGAAGGGGAAAGAACGCGGAGTCGGACGGGGTTCGCGGAGTACCGGCAAGGGCGATGCGTTCTCCTCCGCGAACTCCGCGTCCGCGACCCGTACGCACGGAACGAGACGGGAGCAGGCGATGACGGGAGCCGGACGAGGCCCGGAACGGAGCCGTCCCCCCGCCCCGCGGAGGCGGAGGGACGGTGTACGCCGCTCCGGGAACGACGACGCTCGGCGGGCGCCGGGAAGCCCCTACGCGCTTCGCCCCGGGACTTCCCAGTCGCGAAGGTGGTTGATCAGGTAGTCGATGGAGAAGACGTGGCGCCGGCCGTTGTCCGCGCGGCGGAAGACGACCTGAGACCAGCCGCGCATCCCCACGGGTATGAAGGTCTGGCCGTGCATCCGCAGGTGCTGGCCCGAGATGGCGCGAATCAGCACGCGCTCGTAGCGCGAGCGGCTCAGCTCGCTCTCGGGGAACAGGTCGTCCCAGGTGCACAGGCGCCCCACGTCCTCGTACTCCCGCGGCCGGTCCTCCAGGTCCAGCAGCGACGGCGCGCGGCCCCGCATCACCGAGCCGATCAGCCGGAAGGTGAAGGGATCGGAGATGCGGCGGATGGGGTGCCAGAAGTGCCGCACCGTGAGCCCGGCGATGGTGCGCAGCGAGAGCGTGCGCCCGTCGCGCGTCGCCCACATCTCCTCGTCGGGGTCCGCTTCGAACGGGTTGCGGGGGAAGCAGGTGTACCGCGCCAGCCACCCCTTCCGGGAGGTGTGCGGGATGGGCCGGAAGCCGCGCAGCACCGGCAGGTCCACCCGGTCCAGCATCTCCAGCTCGAACGACGGCCAGGTCATCACCTCGCGCACGATCCCCGTGAGGAGCGTGGCCGTGGCGATCATCAGCGACGCGCTGGGGGTGAAGTCGGCGGTGATCTCGATGCGGTCACCGCGCGGGCGCACCCCGATGCCCGTGGAGCGCGAGTTGGCGGCCAGCAGCATCACCGGCACGGGCAGTACGTAGGAGAGGAGGAGCGCCAGCTTCTCCACCGTGCGCGACGGCCCCTGCTCGTGCGGGGGAAGCTCGAACGACACGTTGTAGTGCGTG
The DNA here is from genome assembly GCA_030146875.1 of Longimicrobiaceae bacterium. Lineage (GTDB taxonomy): Bacteria > Gemmatimonadota > Gemmatimonadetes > Longimicrobiales > Longimicrobiaceae > JASLAX01. The sequence goes on along the minus strand of JASLAX010000069.1, from coordinate 7,374 downwards.
CTGAAGCCCACCAGGCGCACGTCGCGCCCCGTGTCGCGCTCCCACTGGTCCAGCGCGTCGCGCACCAGCAGGATGGCCTCCCAGAGCGAGCGGCCGGCGCGCGCGGCGCACCCCCGCTCGATCTCGATCACGGGCGTGGCCACCTCGATCACGCCCGTGTCGAAGTAGACGGCGCCGCCGGTGGGAAGGTGGTACGACGTTCCCTGCCGGTGCATCATCTCGCCGCGCATGAACGCGCGCGGGTCGCCGAACACGTCCTCGGGACGCGTGGGGGCGCCGTCCACCACCACCGCGAACTCGGCCTCCATGCCGATGGCGGCCAGGCGCAGCCGCTCCCTGGCCCGCGCCTCGCCCTTCACCTCGGCGCCACCCTTCTTCTTCTTCCCGTCGGTGCTCATCACCTCTCCCGGTCCGCGACGCGCTCGCCGCTGTCGTCGTCTCCATTCGGCTCGCCCGCCTCACCCGCGACCCCGTGCGGGACCATGACCGTGTAGCCCAGGTCCAGGTGCAGGTGGTCGTCCGCATCGCCCACTCCGTGCCCGTACGGTCGCACCCACACCGCCGGAAGGGTCCGCTGCGCGGCCCGTGCGTACTTCCGCAGGGTCGCCTCGTCGTCCAGCGTGTCGTCTCCCACGTGGTACAGGTTCACCGCGGTGCCCCAGCAGTGCCGCGACGCGTGCGTGGAGAGGCGGTGCCCCGGCGAGCGGTAGCCCCCGTTGGCCGCCACGTGCACGTACGTCCCCACCTCGCGCCGGAAGAGCTCCAGGTGCGCGGCCAGCAGCGACACGGCGCAGGGCAGGTAGCGCGGCCAGTCGGTGCGCAGGACGTCGGCCTCGAGCGCGTCCACGTTCAGGAACTCCCAGACCTGGAAGTGCTCGGCCAGCGGGGTCTCCAGCGCCACGTCCCACGAGGGGATCTCGTAGAAGAAGCGCGGCAGGCGCCGCGGGCGCCGCTCGCGGTCGTGCAGGATCTGGCCGGGGCGCAGCACCTCGCGCCAGCGGCGGTCCAGCTCCAGGCCGTCCACCACCCGCAGGGGGAAGCCGCCCTCACCCATCGCGCCCCTCCCCGGTCAGGTGATGGTAGACGGCGCGCGACACGCGCTTGATGGTCTCGCTGCGCCGGCCCGTCTCCTTCGCGTCCCACTCGGTCAGCACCACCACCGCGTACGGCTTGCGCCGGGGCAGGTACACGATCCCCGCGTCGTGGGCGATGGTGGAGATCTCGCCCGTCTTGTTGGCCACCCGGGCGTCGTCGGGCACGCCGGCGGGGATGCCGCTGCGGAACTCCTGCTCGTGCAGGATCTCCAGCATCTTGGCGGAGCACTCCACGTCGAAGGCGCGCCCCTCCTCGATCAGCCGCAGCACGCGCAGCATCCCCGACGCGGTGACGCGGTTGCTGATCCCCGCCTCGAAGGCGGCCTCGTCCTCCACCCCGCGGTGCAGCTCCACGCCCTCGTCCAGCTCCAGCTCGCGGAGCGAGGCCTGCATCTCCTCCAGCCCCACCAGGCCGATGAGCAGGTTGGTGGCCAGGTTGCTGCTGGTGACGATCATGTGGAAGGCCAGGTCCTCCACGCGCATGGTCTTGCCCAGGTGCTGGTGCACCTCGGAGTTGGCGTCGCGGCCGCTCTCCACCCGGAACGGCTTGCCGTTCGCCACGCTCAGGAAGCGGTTGCGCACGTGCAGGCGCGATCCCAGGGTGATGCGCCCGTGGTGCACCGCGCCCAGCACGCCCACCAGCACGGGGACCTTGATGGTGCTGGCGGCGTGGAACCAGCGGTCGCCCTGGTAGCTCCACTGCGTGCGCGTCTCGTAGTCGTGGTACGCGACCGAGAGGGCCCTGGCCCCCGTCTCCTTCCCGATCTCCGTCAACCGCTTCTGGAGCCGCTCGTCTTCCGTCGATGCCATGACCCTTCCTGACCGTTGCGGAGGGCGCGCGACGGCACGCCCGCTGCGGCGCAGCGGCCGGTGCCCACGCAGGCTTTGCGCCACGGTCGCGCGGCCCCGCGGCGGAGCCGGGGGAACCGGCCGGGGTACCATGGAGCATCGTACGCGAGCGCCGACGGAGACCGCCGAGACGGAGGGAGAGGATGCGCGCAGGGACCAGGATGACGCGGTGGGCCATGGGCGCCGCGCTGCTGCTGGGCGGGGTGGGCGGGTGCGCCACCATGGAGCGGGAGATCGACGCCCTGCAGCCGCCGCGCTTCACCACCGGCGGGCTGCGCGGGCGCGTGGTGGACGAGTCCACGGGCTTCCACGTGCGCTTCGGCAGCGTGACGCTGGCGGACAGCACCGGCGCCACCGTGGCCGGGGACCAGCGGACGCTCTCGTACGTGAACGGCGACGGCGAGTACTCGTTCCCCAACGTGAAGCCCGGTGTCTATCGCCTGAAGGCCGACATCCCCGGGTACGCGCCCCGTATCTCGGAGCGCGTGGTGGTGAACGTGAACGAGAGCGTCACGGTGGAGCTGCGGGTGGTCCCGAAGACATAGGCGCGCGACGTCGATAGCGACGGAGGGCCCCAGACTCGAGCGAGTCCGGGGCCCTCCGTCTTTGCGTCGGGCCTCCGCCTCTCGAGAACGGCGACCGGGCGGCCGGGTCGATGCAAGGGTTGACGCCCGAGGAGCGGTATCGTACGGTGTGGGTGACCAGCGCCTCAGGAGACCGATGCCGCGCGCCTTCCCGACCCTCCTCCTTCTGCTCGCCTTCGCCGCGCCGGCGGCGGGGCAGCGCGTGGTGCAGGTGCCCGACGCGCCCACGTGCCCTCGGTGCCGGATCACGCTCACGAAGGTCGCCACCCTCGGTCTGGCCGACGATCCGGCTTCGCCGCAGGGCTGGGTGTCGCTGTCGCGGGACTCGCGGGGACGCTTCTACGTGGCATCGGCCGGGGGGGCGGAAGGCGTGCTGGTCTACGACGCCCGGGGACGTTTCCTCCGCGTCCTCGGCCGGCGCGGCAGGGGGCCGGGGGAGTACCTATTCGCGCGCGAGGTCCGGGTGGCTCCCGGCGACTCGATCTACGTGTCGGACCCGGCGCAACGCCGTCTCACCGTGCTGGGCCCCGACCACCGGGTCGCCCGCACCGTCCCGGCCCCCGCGGAGGTGGCCGGGGTGCTTCCCGGCCGTGGCGGAGAGGTGGTGGTCCAGGCGCTGGACCGCTCGCCCGCACTCGTCGGCTACCCCCTGCATCGGCTGGCGTCCACCGGACGGGTCGTGGCATCGTTCGGCTCCCGGCGTCCCGCGACCCGCCGCGACCGGCCGTACGACGACCCCCGGGCGGTGAACCGCGCGCGCAACCAGGGCGTGTGGTCCGCCCGGTTGAACCGCTACCGCGTGGAGCTGTGGGACGCGTCCGGCCGCCCCGTCCTGGCGCTGGAGCGGTCGCCGAGCTGGTTCGTGCCGTGGACCCGGCACCCCGGCGTGCGGGAGGACGAGGTGCGGCCGGTCCCCCTCCTCCAGGCGGTGCGGGAGGATGCGCGCGGCCGCCTGTGGGTGTTCGTGCGCGTCCCGGACGCCCGCTGGCGTGCCGCGTCCGCTCCCGCCCCGGCGGAGCGGCGGAGGGAGCGGGGCGTGGTGCCCGCCAACCAGCTCCGCCGCTACCTGGACACGGTCGTCGAGGTCCTCGATCCCCGAACCGGCCGAATCCTGGCCTCGACCCGTCTCGAGGGAGTCTTCGCCGCCTTCCTGGTGTCCGGCGGAAACCTGGCCTACACGCGGCGAGAGACCGCGGAGGGGATCGAGAAGGTGGAGGTGTGGGAGCTCGGGCTCACTGAACCCTGACGGAGGCGCTCGCGATGGGATCACCGATGAAGGGAGTGCTCGCTCTAGTGTCGGCCGTGGTGCTCCTGGGCGGATCGCGGCCCGTCCCATCACCCGAGGAGCGCCCGCGAGCGCGTGCGGACTGCGCCTGGTGCACGTGGGACTACTCCGGCAGCCAGCACTGGTTCTATGGCGCAGGGTGCGGCGCGCTGGAGCAGAACTGCTTCGACTGCCTGTCCTGGAATAACTGTCACAACGACTGGCAACCGGGCCTCTGCTGGGATTGGCACCGGGATTGTCAGCTCGACCCGCTGTCCGTGCGCGACGCGGTCAATGCTGTGGAGGGAGGAGACGCCGAGCTGCTGGCGCTAGTCGGATCGGGGCGGGACGCGGTTTACAACCCAGCGCGTGGCGCGGTGCAGGTGGTCGGGTGCAGGGGTGAGGTCGTCGCCCACCTTCCGCTGTCCGATCGCCAGGTCGCCCTGCTGGAGCGTGCAGGCGTCGCCCCGCGAGCCTCCGCGGACTGAGCAAACCGGCTGAACGACGGAGGGCCCCGGACTCGACGCGAGTCCGGGGCCCTCCTCCGTCCCCGCCAGGCCGTCCGTCAGACGCCCGCCGGCTCCACGACCCCGCGCGCCGGGTAGTGGCTCGCCACGTAGTCGTCCAGCATGCGCTTGAACTCCTCGGCGATGTGGTCGCCGCGGAGGGTGGCGGCGTGCTCGCCGTCCACGTAGACGGGGGCCACCGGCTCCTCGAAGGTGCCGGGGAGGGAGATGCCCAGGTTGGCGTGGCGGCTCTCGCCGGGGCCGTTCACCACGCACCCCATCACCGCCACCTTCATCTCCTCCACCCCCGGGTGCGTGTCGCGCCAGCTGGGCATCTGGTCGCGCAGGTACCCCTGGATGTCCTCGGCCAGCTTCTGGAAGTACGTGGAGGTCGTGCGCCCGCAGCCGGGGCAGCTCGTGACCTGCGGGGTGAACGAGCGCAGCTCCAGCGACTGCAGGATCTGCTGGGCGACGTGCACCTCCTCCGCGCGGTCGCCGCCGGGCTTGGGCGTCAGCGACACGCGGATGGTGTCGCCGATCCCCTCCTGCAGCAGGATGGAGAGCCCGGCGGTGGAGGCCACCACGCCCTTCGTTCCCATCCCCGCCTCGGTCAGGCCGAGGTGGAGCGGGTAGTCGGAGAGCGGCGCCAGCTTGCGGTACACGGCGACCAGGTCCTGAACCCCGCTCACCTTGCAGCTCAGGACGATGCGGTCGTGGGGGAGCCCGACGCGCTCCGCGGCGACGGCGGAGCGGAGCGCGCTCTGCACCATCGCCTCGAACATCACCGAGCGCGCGTCGCGCCTCTCGCCGGCGGGGTGGGCGGCATTGGCGTCCATCAGCTCCGTCAGCAGCGCCTGGTCGAGCGAGCCCCAGTTGACGCCGATGCGCACCGGCTTGTCGTGCTCGATCGCCTTCTCCACGATGGCGCGGAAGTTCTCGTCGTGCCGCTTGGCCCCCACGTTGCCGGGGTTGATGCGGTACTTGGCGAGGGCGCGGGCGCAGTCCGGGTACTTCGAGAGGAGGATGTGCCCGTTGTAGTGGAAGTCGCCCACGATGGGCACGGGGACGCCGCGGCCCTCCAGCAGCTCCACGATGTACGGCACGGCGCGGGCGGAGGCCTCGTTGTTCACCGTCACGCGCACGATCTCGCTGCCGGCGCGCCAGAGCGCCGCCACCTGGCGCACGGTCGACTCCACGTCGGCCGTGTCGGTGTTGGTCATGGACTGCACCACCACGGGGTGCGCGCTCCCCACCTTCACCCCGCCCACCTGCACGGTGACGGTCTTCCTGCGCGGGAACGGTCCGGGGACGGTGTCGATCATTCGCTCTGGGCTCCGCGGGGGTCCGGGGTCAGCCGCCAATCTAACGCCCGGAGGGGCGGGGCGGGAGGTTCAACCCCCGCCGGGGGCGCGGGTTCCGGCACCCCCCGGGCGCGCGGCGTGCAGGGGCTCGCGGGTCCGCGTGCGAGGGGAGCCCTGGCCGCGGAGGCCCCCGGCGGCCAGATTGTCGCTCCGCGGCACACGCGGAGGCGGTCACCGGACGGAGGCGAGCGTGGACGAGAGCGAGGTGGGCATGGACGAGGCAGAGGCGGGCGTGGCCGAGCAGGCCGGGGCGGAGGAGGATCGCGGCCCCGCGACCCGGGGCTTCGCGGAGCTGGGGCTGGGAGCGGAGGTGCTGGCCGCGCTGGAGACGCTGGGCTACGAGGAGCCCACGCCCATCCAGGTGGAGGCCATCCCGTCGCTGATGGCGGGCCAGGACGTGATCGGCCGCGCGGCCACCGGCACGGGAAAGACGGCGGCGTTCGCGCTGCCGCTGGTGGAGCGCATCACGCCGCGCGGGCAGGGGGTACAGGCACTGGTGCTGGCGCCCACCCGCGAGCTGGCGGTGCAGGTGGCCGAGGCGGTGCACCGCTACGGCGCGCACCGCCGGGTGAGCGTGCTGGCCGTGTACGGCGGGCAGGCGATCGACCGGCAGCTCCGCGAGCTCAAGCGCGGCGTGGACGTGGTCGTGGGCACGCCGGGGCGCGTGCTGGACCACCTGCGCCGCGGCTCGCTGCGCCTGGGCACCGTGAAGTACGTGGTGCTGGACGAGGCCGACGAGATGCTGGACATGGGGTTCATCGAGGACATCGAGGCGATCCTCGACGAGATCCCCCGCGAGCGGCAGACGGCGCTGTTCTCGGCCACCTTCCCGCCGCGCATCGCGGAGCTGGCCGAGCGGCAGATGCGCGACCCGCACCGCATCACGGTGCGCGCCGCGCAGCTCGAGACGCCGCTGGTGCGCCAGGTGGCGTACCAGGTGCCGCGTCCGTACAAGCTGGAGGTGCTGGCGCGCATCCTGGACCTGGAGGCGCCCACGTCCGCCATCCTGTTCTGCCGCACGCGGAACGAGGTGGACGAGCTGAACGAGGCGCTGGGCGTGCGCGGCTACCGCCCCGAGGCGCTGCACGGCGGGCTGAACCAGGCCCAGCGCGACCGGGTGATGAAGCGCTTCCGCGAGGGCACGGCCGACCTGCTGATCGCCACCGACGTGGCGGCGCGCGGGCTGGACGTGGAGCACGTCTCGCACGTCATCAACTACGACATGCCGCAGTCGCCCGAGGTGTACGTGCACCGCATCGGCCGCACCGGCCGCGCCGGGCGCGAGGGGACGGCGATCACGCTGGCCCAGCCGCGCGAGCGCCACCTGCTGCGGGTGATCGAGCGGCTGGTGGGCCGGCCCATCGAGCAGGGCCGCGTCCCCACGCTGGCCGACCTGCGCGCCCGCCGGGTGGAGCTGCTGCGCGCCGCCATCCGCGAGACGCTGGAGGAGGACGAGTTCGACGCCTACCGCGAGGCTGTGGCGCCGCTGCTGGAGCAGTTCGACCCGGCCGAGGTGGCCGCCGCCGCCGCCAAGCTGGCCGCCGACGCCACCCGCGGCGAGGAGCCCGAGGAGGAGCTGGAGATCCCCGAGTGGGAGCCGCGCCGCGGTCCCGACCGCGACCCGCGCGGCCGGCCCACGCGCCGCGACAGCTTCGAGGGGGGCGGCGGTGGCGGTCGCTCCGGCGGCCGTCCGCCGCGCCGTGGACCCGACGGGGA
>JASLAX010000065.1 GCA_030146875.1 Longimicrobiaceae bacterium | reverse complement strand
GGCGCGGGAGGGCCGCGCGAGACGATGCACCGGCGGCGGACCGGCCCGGTAGCGAGGCCGGCCGTTTCCATTCCACCCAGGCGGGGCCCGGCGACGGGCTCCGCTGGAACCACCAGAGGTAATGAGCGACCTGCTGAAGCGGCTGGCGGACCTCTCCCCGGAGAAGCGGCGCCTGGTGGAGATGCGGCTGCAGCTCGCCCGCGCCGAGGCGGCGGGGCCCGTGCTGGGCCCGCGCGCCCGCGGCGACGCGGTGCCGCTCTCGTACGCCCAGCAGCGGCTGTGGCTGGTGGAGCAGATGCAGCCGGGGACCCCCGCCTACAACGTGCTCCTGACGCTGCGGCTGCGCGGCGCGCTGGACGCGCCGGCGCTGGAGCGCGCGCTCGATGCGCTGCGCGCGCGGCACGAGTCGCTCCGCACCACCTTCGAGGTGCGCGGCGACGAGGCGGTGCAGGTCGTCCATCCCCCCGCCCCCGCGCCCCTTGAGGTGGTCGACCTCTCGCCGCTCGCCGCGGACGCGGCGGAGGCGGAGGCGGCGCGGCAGGTGGGCCGGGACGCGAACCGCGGGTTCGACCTGCGGACGGGGCCGGTCGTGCGCGCCCGCCTGCTGCGGCTGGGCGCGCAGGAGCACGTGCTGCAGGTGGTGATGCACCACATCGTCTCGGACGGGTGGAGCATGGCGATCCTGACCCGCGAGCTGGGCGAGCTGTACACGGCGTTCGCCGCCGGCCGCCCCGAGCCCCTGCCGCCGCCGGCGCTGCAGTACGCCGACTACGCGCTCTGGCAGCGCGAGTGGATGCGCGGCGAGCCCCTGGAGCGGATGCTCTCCTACTGGCGCGGCAAGCTGGAGGGGGCGCCGGTCCTGGAGCTGCCCACGGACCGCCCCCGCCCGCCCGTGGAGTCGCACCGCGGCGCCGCCGTTCCGCTGGAGATGGCCGCCGGCCCGGCGGACCGGATGCGCGCGCTGGCCGCGGAGGAGGGCACCACCCTCTTCACCGTGCTCCTGGCCGCCGTCAAGGCCCTGCTCGCCCGCCACGCGGCGCAGGACGACGTGGTCGTGGGCACGGCGGTCGCGAACCGCACGCGGTCGGCCACGGAGGGGCTGGTGGGCTTCTTCGTGAACACGCTGGCGCTGCGGACGGACCTCTCCGGCGACCCCACCTTCCGGGAGCTGGTGCGCCGGGTGAAGGAGACCACCATCGGCGCGTTCCAGCACCAGGAGATGCCGTTCGAGCTGCTGGTGCAGGAGCTGAACGTGGAGCGCGACGCCTCCCGGAACCCCCTGTTCCAGGTGATCTTCGGCCTGCAGAACGCGCCCGGGCCGGCGATGGACCTTCCCGGCCTCTCGCTGCAGGTGGAGCCGGTCACCTTCCACTCGGCCAAGTTCGACCTGGGCTTCGACCTGAGCGAGGCGCCGGACGGACGGCTGGGGGGACGGCTGGAGTTCGCGCTGGACCTGTTCGACGCGGACACGGCGGAGCGCCTGGCGGAGCGCCTGTGCCTGCTGGCCGGGGCGGCCGCCGAGGACCCCGACGCGCGCCTCTCCGCGCTCCCCGCCATGCCGGCGGGGGAAGGCGGCCTGCTCGCCGGCTGGGCCGCGGCCCCGGCCGACTATCCGCGCGGCCGCACCGTCGTCTCGCTCTTCGACGAGGCGGCGTCCGCCGCGCCCGACGCGCTCGCGGCCGCCTTCGGCGGGTCGCGGCTGACGTACGCGGAGCTTCGCGCGGGCGCCAACCGCCTGGCCCGCCGCCTCCGCGCGCTGGGCGTGGGCCCCGAGTCGCGGGTGGGCGTGTCGATGGAGCGCTCCGCCGACCTGGTGGTCACCCTGCTCGCCGTGCTCAAGGCGGGCGGGGCGTACGTGCCGCTGGACCCGTCCTATCCCGCCGAGCGGCGGGCCTTCATGCTGGCGGACGCGGGCGTCTCGGTGCTGGTCGTCGCGGGCGAGGTGCCGGAGGCCGCGGCCGGGTTCGCGGGGACGGTCGTCTCGCTCGCGGGGGACGCGCAGGCGATCGCGGCCGAGCCGGGGGAGGACCCGGAGGACGCGGGGCTGGACCCGGACTCGGCGGCGTACGTCGTCTACACCTCCGGCTCCACCGGCAGGCCCAAGGGGATCGCCGTGCCGCACCGCGGCGTGGTGCGCCTGGTCCGCGGCACGGACTACGTGCGCCTGGCGGCCGAGGACCGCGTGGCGCAGCTCTCCAACGCGTCGTTCGACGCGGCGACGTTCGAGGTCTGGGGCGCGCTGCTGAACGGCGCCGCGCTGATCGGGGTCTCCCGCGACGAGACGCTCTCTCCCGCGTCCCTGGCGGAGGCGTTCCGGCGGGAGGGGATCACCGCCGCCTTCCTGACGACGGCGCTCTTCCACGGGGTGGCGCGGGAGGCGCCCGACGCCTTCCGCACCCTGACGCACCTGCTGTTCGGCGGCGAGGCCTGCGACCCCGCCGCCGTGCGGCGGGTGCTGCGGGCGGGCGGGCCGAGGAGGCTGCTGCACGTCTACGGCCCCACGGAGAGCACCACCTTCGCGACCTGGCACCTCGTAGACGCGGTGGCGGAGGAGGCGGCGACCGTCCCCATCGGCCGCCCGGTCGCCAACACCACCGCGTGGGTGCTGGACGGTGGGATGCGCCCCGTGCCCATCGGCGTCGCCGGCGAGCTGTACCTGGGCGGCGACGGGCTGGCCCGGGGCTACCCGGGGCGGGCGGGGCTGACGGCGGAGCGCTTCGTTCCCGACCCCTTGTCCGCCGAAGCCGGGGCGCGGCTCTACCGCACCGGCGACCGCGTGCGCTGGAACGCGGCCGGGGGCATCGAGTTCGCCGGGCGCCTGGACGACCAGGTGAAGATCCGCGGCTTCCGCATCGAGCCGGGCGAGGTGGAGGCGCTGCTCGCCTCGCACCCCGCGGTCCGCGACGCCGCGGTGGCGGTGCGCGAGGACGGCGGCGAGCGGCGGCTGGTGGGCTACGTGGTCGCCGCGGAGGGCGAGGACGTCACCGGGCCGGCGGTGCGCGCCTGGCTGCAGCGCACCCTTCCCGAGTACATGGTCCCCTCCGCCGTGGTCGTGCTGGACGCCATCCCCCTGACCCCCAACGGAAAGGTGGACCGGCGCGCGCTCCCGGCGCCCGAGCGCGGCGGGGCGGGGGAGGAGGGCTGGGTCGCGCCGCGGGCGGGCACCGAGGAGGTGCTGGCGGGGATCTGGAGCGAGGTGCTGGGCGTGCCCCGGGTGGGCGCGCGCGACGACTTCTTCGCCCTCGGCGGGCACTCGCTGCTGGCCACGCGCGTCGTCTCGCGCGTGCGCCAGCTCCTGGGGACGGAGCTTCCCCTGCGCGCGCTGTTCGAGGCGCCCACGGTGCGCGGGCTGGCGGCGCGGGTGGACGCGTCGGCGAGCGAGGGGGGCGAGCCTCTCCCGCCGGTGGAGCCGGTGGGGCGCGACGGCGGCCTGCCGCTCTCCTTCGCGCAGGAGCGCATGTGGTTCCTGCACCGCATGGAGCCGGGGTCGTCCACCTACAACGTGCCGCTCGCGGTGGAGCTGCGGGGCCCGCTGGACGCCGCCGCCCTGGCGCGGGCGCTGACGGAGGTGGCGCGCCGCCACGAGGCCCTGCGCGCGGTGTTCGTGGACGATGGCGCGGGGCCGGTGCAGCGGTTCCTTCCCGCGCTGGACGTGCCCCTTCCCGTGGCCGACCTCTCCGGCCGTGGCGAGGAGGCGGTGGACGCGGCGGTGGCCGAGGCGGCGCTGCGCCCCTTCGACCTGGCCACCGGTCCGCTCTTCCGGGCCGCGCTGGTGCGGGCGGAGGCCGAGCGGCACGTGCTGGTCCTCTCCACCCACCACGCGGTCTCGGACGGGTGGAGCACGGGGGTGCTGCTGCGCGAGGTCTCCGCGCTCTACGCCGCCGCGGTCGGGGGCGGGGAGGCGGAGCTTCCGCCGCTCCCGGTGCAGTACGCGGACTTCGCGGCCTGGCAGCGGCGGCACCTCTCCGGCGAGCGGCTGGAGCGCCAGCTCCGCTGGTGGCGCGAGCGGCTGGACGGGGCGCCCGCCACGCTGGAGCTGCCCACGGACCGCCCGCGCCCGCCGGTGCAGACCTTCCGCGGCGACGTGCGCGGTTTCGCGCTCCCGGCGGAGCTCTCCGCCCGGGTGCGCGAACTGACGCGGGCGGAGGGCGCCACGCTCTTCATGACGGTGCTGGCGGCGTTCCAGGTCCTGCTGTCCCGCTGGGCGCGGCAGGCGGACGTGGTGGTGGGCACGCCCATCGCCGGCCGCAACCGCGAGGAGACGGAGGGGCTGATCGGGATGTTCGTGAACACGCTGGTCCTGCGCTCCGACCTCTCCGACGACCCCACCTTCCGCGAGCTCCTGGCCCGGGTGCGGGAGACGACGCTGGGCGCGTACGCCCACCAGGACCTGCCCTTCGAGCGGCTGGTGGAGGAGCTGAACGTGGAGCGCAGCCAGAGCCACGCCCCGCTCTTCCAAGTCATGCTCGCGCTGCAGAACGCCCCCGCGGGCGGGCTGGAGATGCCGGGGCTGCAGGTGTCGCAGCGCGGCTTTGGGTGGCGCACCGCCAAGTTCGACCTGACGCTGAACGTGGAGGAGGCCGGCGACGTGCTGGCGGGCGCCATCGAGTTCGCCACCGACCTGTTCGACGGGGCCACCATCGAGCGCATGGCGGCGCACCTCGCCACGCTGCTGGAGGGCATCGTCGCCGATCCCGACCGCCCGGTGTCGCAGCTCGCCATCCTTCCCCCCGAGGAGCGCGCCCTCGTCGTCCGCGGCTTCAACGACCTCACCGCCCGCCCCCACTACCGCCGCGACGTGCTGATGCACGAGTGGCTGCAGGCGCAGGTGGCGCGCACGCCGGACGCCCCCGCCGTGGTCGCGGGGGAGGCGACGCTGACGTACGCCGAGCTGAACGCGCGGGCCAACCGCCTCGCCCGCTGGCTGCGGGGGCGCGGCGTGGGGCCGGAGGTGCGGGTCGGCGTGCTGATGGAGCGCACGGAGGAGCTGATCGTCGCCCTGTACGCCGTTCTCAAGGCGGGCGGCGCGTACGTGCCGCTGGACCCGGCGTACCCGGCGGAGCGCGTGGCCTTCATGCTGGCGGACACGCGCGTTCCCGTCCTGCTCACCCACGCGCACCTCGTCGCCCGCCTGCCGGAGACGACGGCGGAGGTCTTCCGCGTCGACGCCGACTGGACCCTCGTCCGCGGTGAGTCGGACGAGGACCTGCCGCGGATCGCGTCGCCGGACAACCTGGCGTACCTGATCTACACGTCCGGGTCGACCGGCACCCCCAAGGGCGTGCAGCTCGAGCACCGCGGCGCCGCCGTGGTCGTCCAGTGGATGCGCGACGAGTTCCCGGACGACCTGCGGACGTCGGTCCTCGCCTCCACCTCCGTCTGCTTCGACGTCTCCATCGCGGAGATCTTCGGCACGCTCTCGTGGGGCGGGAAGATCGTCCTGGTCCGCGACGCCCTCTCCCTCGCCTCCCTCCCCGCCGGGCAGGAGGTGGTGATGGCGAGCATGGTCCCCAGCGCCGCCGCCGAGCTCCTGCGGATGGAGGGGCTGCCGCGGACGGTGCGGTCGCTGAACCTGGGGGGCGAGCCGGTGAAGCCCTCGCTCTCCGACGCCCTGCACGCGACCGGGCACGTGGAGCAGGTGGTGAACCTCTACGGCCCGTCGGAGGACACCACCTACACCACCGCGCTCCGGATCCCCCCCGGCGTGCGCCGGATGACGGTGGGCCGCCCGGTCGCCAACACGCAGGTCCACGTCCTCGATCCCCGCCTGGAGCCCACCCCCGTGGGCGTGCCCGGCGAGCTGTACATCGGCGGGCACGGCGTCACCCGCGGCTACCACGACCGGCCGGGGATGACGGCGGAGCGGTACCTGCCCGACCCCTTCTCGCCCGACGCGGGCGCGCGGATGTACCGCACCGGCGACCTCGCCCGGTACCTGCCGGACGGGGAGATCGAGTACCTGGGACGCCTGGACCACCAGACCAAGATCCGCGGGCACCGGGTGGAGGTCGGCGAGGTGGAGGCCGTCCTGGCCACCTTCCCCGGCCTGGAGGAGTCGGCGGTCGCCGTGCGCCAGGACGACGGCGAGGCGCGGCTGGTGGCCTACTACGTTCCCGCCGGCGTGCCGCCCACCACCTCGGCGCTGCGGGCGCACGTGCGCGAGAGGCTGCCGGAGTACATGGTTCCCTCCGGCTGGGTGCGGCTCCCGGCGCTGCCCCACACGCCCAACGGCAAGGTGGACCGCCTGGCGCTCCCCGCCCCCGAGGGAGCGGTGTCCGAGGAGGCGTACGCCGCCCCGCGCACCCCCACCGAGCAGGTGCTCTGCGAGGTGTGGGCGGGGGTGCTGGGGGTGGAGCGGGTAGGGATCCGCGACGGGTTCTTCGACGTCGGCGGCCACTCCCTCCTGGCCACGCAGGTGATGACGCGCGTCCGCGACCTGCTGCGGGTGGACCTGCCGCTGCGGGCGCTCTTCGACGGCCCCACGGTGGAGGCGCTGGCGGAGCGCGTGGACGCGGCGCGGCGGGACGCCGTCGGCGTACCCGAGGTGCCGATGGCGCCGGCGGGCGCGCGGGAGGCGTACCCGCTCTCCTTCGCCCAGGAGCGCCTCTGGTTCATCGACCGCATGCAGCCGGGGAGCGCCGTCTACAACATGCCGCTGGCGCTCCGCATCGGCGGGGCGCTGGACGTGGACGCGCTGCGCCGCGCGCTGGCGGAGGTGGTGCGCCGCCACGCGGCCCTGCGCACCGTCTTCCGCCGCGGGGCGGGCGGGCCGGTGCAGGTGGTGCTGGGGGAGGTGGAGACCCCCCTGCCGCTCGTGGACCTCTCCGCCCGCGCCGACGCGGCCGAGGAGGCGGAGCGGATCGCGGCGGAGGACGCGCGCGCTCCGTTCGACCTGGAGACGGGGCCCCTCCTCCGCGCCTCCCTCGTCCAGGTCGGGGAGGACGAGCACCGGCTGCTGCTCAACGTGCACCACGCGGTCTTCGACGGGTGGAGCACCTCCGTCCTCGTCCGCGAGACGTGGACGCTGTACGAGGCGTTCCGGGAGGGGCGCCCGTCCCCGCTGGCGCCGCTGGCGCTGCAGTACACGGACTTCGCCGTCTGGCAGCGCGGGTGGCTGCGGGGCGAGGTGCTGGAGGCGCAGCTCGCCTACTGGCGCGGCAAGCTGACGGGGGCGGCCACGCTGGACCTGCCCACCGACCGCCCGCGTCCCCCGGTGCAGTCGCACCGCGGCGGGCGACACGCCTTCTCGCTGCCGCCGCAGGTCGCGGCGGAGCTGCGCGCCCTCTCCCGGCGCGAGGGCGCCACGCTGTTCATGACGGTGCTGGCCGCGGTGAAGGTGCTGCTCTGGCGCTACGCCGGGCAGGAGGAGGTGGTCGTCGGCACCCCCATCGCCGGGCGCACGCGGGCCGAGACCGAGCCGATGGTCGGCATGTTCGTGAACACCCTGGCGCTGCGCACCGACCTCTCGGGCGACCCCGGCTTCCGGGAGCTGCTGGGCCGCGTGCGCGAGTCCACGCTGGACGCCTACGCGCACCAGGACCTCCCGTTCGAGAAGCTGGTGGAGGAGCTGAAGACGGAGCGCTCGCTGAGCCGCCATCCCGTCTTCCAGGTCTCCTTCTCCCTGCAGGACGGCTCGGGGCGGGCGCCGGAGACGGGGGGGCTCGCCGTGCGGGCGGTGGAGGGCGACACCGGGACCACCAAGTTCGACCTGACCTTCGCCCTCTCCCAGGTGGACGGCACGCTGGCGGGCGTGGTGGAGTACTCCGCCGACCTGTTCGACGCGGGGACGATCGAGCGGATGACGGAGCACCTGGGCGTGCTGCTGGCGGGGATCGTCGCCGCGCCCGACGCGCCCCTGTCGCGCCTGCCGCGGGCGAAGGACCCGGAGGAGCTGCACCGCCTGCTGGTGGAGTGGAACCGCACCGAGGCGCCGGTGCCCGCCCTGCCCGTGCACCGCCTGCTCTCCGAGCAGGCCCGGCGCACGCCGGACGCCGAGGCCGTCGTCTTCCTGGACCGGCGGACGACCTTCGCGGAGCTGGACGCCGCCGCCAACCGCGCCGCCCGCCACCTGCGCTCGCGCGGGGTGGGGCCGGAGGTGCGCGTCGGGATCTTCATGGAGCGCTCCCCCGAGCTGGTGGTGGCGATCCTGGCC
This sequence comes from Longimicrobiaceae bacterium, assembly GCA_030146875.1. GTDB lineage: Bacteria > Gemmatimonadota > Gemmatimonadetes > Longimicrobiales > Longimicrobiaceae > JASLAX01. Next base: position 16,104 of record JASLAX010000065.1, on the reverse strand, counting down.
GTGCTGAAGGCCGGCGGCGCGTACGTGCCGTTCGACCCCGCGTACCCGTCCGACCGCCTGGCCTACATGCTGGAGGACTCGGGGGCCGCGCTCATCGTGGCGCACGAGCGGCTGGCCGGGTCGCTGCCGGGGACCGCCGCGCCCGTCGTGGCCTGGGAGGCGCTGGAGGCCGCGGCGGCGTCCGAGGAGGACACGGATCCTCGGGTCGCCGTGGACGCCGAGACGCTGGCCTACGTCGTCTACACCTCCGGCTCCACCGGGCGGCCCAAGGGCGTGCTGGTCCCGCACCGCGGCATCCCCAACCTGACCGCGGCCCAGCGCCGCCTGTTCGACGTGCGCCCGGGCGACCGCTGGCTCCAGTTCGCGTCGCTGGCGTTCGACGCGGTGGTCTCGGAGGTCTTCAGCACGCTGCTCAACGGGGCGACCCTCGTCCTGGCCCCGCGCGAGCGCCTGCTCCCCGGCGCCGGGCTGCTGGAGACGCTGCGGGACGGCCGCGTCACCGGCGTCACCCTGCCCCCCTCCGTGCTGGCCGCGCTGGCGGGGAGCGACCTGCCCCACCTGCGCACCGTGATCGCGGCGGGCGAGGCGTGCGGGCCCGAGGTGGCCGAGCGCTGGGCGCGGGGGCGGCGCTTCGTGAACGCGTACGGGCCCACGGAGACCACCGTGGGCGCCGCGATCGCCGTTGTCCGCCCCGACGGGCGGCGCCCGCCCATCGGCCGGCCCTTCGAGAACACCCGCGCCTACGTGCTGGACGGCGAGATGCGCCCGGTGCCCCTGGGCGTGGCCGGCGAGCTGTACGTGGGCGGCATCGGCGTGGCGCGCGGATACCACGGCAAGGCGGGGATCACCGCCGAGCGCTTCGTCCCCGACCCGTTCTCCACCGGGGGCGCGCGGCTCTACCGCACCGGCGACCGCGTGCGCTGGCGGCCCGACGGCGAGCTGGAGTTCCTGGGGCGCGTGGACGAGCAGGTCAAGGTGCGCGGCTTCCGCATCGAGCCCGGCGAGATCGTGGCGGCGCTCGGGGCGCACCCCGCCGTGCGCGACTCCGTGGTCGTGCTGCGCGACGGAGGCGCGGGCGGGCCGCGGCTGGTGGCGTACGTCGTCCCGGCCGACGGGGCGCGTCCCACCGCCCCCGAGCTGCGCGAGCACCTGCGCGCGCGGCTTCCCGACTACATGGTTCCCCCATCCTACGTGATCATGGACGAGCTTCCCCTCACGCCCAACGGCAAGGTGGACCGCCGCGCCCTCCCCGCCCCGGAGACGACCGCGGGGGAGGGGTTCGTGGCGCCGCAGGGCGAGATGGAGCGGAAGGTGGCGGCGATCTGGGAGGAGCTGCTGGGCGTTCCCTCCGTGGGCGTGGACGACAACTTCTTCGAGATCGGCGGGCACTCGCTGCTGATGGCGCAGCTCCAGGAGCGCCTGAAGGAGGCGTTCGGACGCGAGGTGCCCATGGTGGACCTCTTCCAGCACCCCACGGTGTCGGCGCTGGCGCGGCACCTGGACGCGGCGGAGCGGCCGGCGGCGAAGGCCGCGGAGCAGGAGAAGGCGAAGGACCGCGGCTCCGCCCGCCGCCAGATGCTGCGCCGGCCGCCCCGCCCGTAGCGGGGGCGCCACACGCGGTGACGGAAAAGGTGGTCGTTTCGCGTGTGGGCGTCCCCTTCCGAATGCCGTATATTTTTGCGCCACACGGGGCCTCCGCCATGGCGGGAGCCCCGTAGCGCTGCACCATCGACGCTTCCGACTCCACCCCCCGCCCGGGGGTTGCGAACCCTCTCTCTACCGAGCCGCACGAAGATGAACCACGAGATGGAAGAATTCGCCGGGCTGCCCGAGGTGGCCGTCATCGGGATGTCGGGCCGCTTCCCCGGGGCGGACGACCTGGAGACCTTCTGGCGGAACCTGCGCGCCGGGGTGGAGTCCATCACCTTCTTCACCGACGAGGAGCTCCTGGCGGCCGGCGTGCCGAAGGAGTACGTGGAGCATCCCGACTACGTGAAGGGCGTGGGCTCGCTGCGCGACGTGGAGACCTTCGACGCCGGCTTCTTCGGCTACTCGCCGCGCGAGGCCGAGGTGCTGGAGCCCGGACACCGCCTCTTCCTGGAGTGCGCCTGGGAGGCGCTGGAGTCGGCGGGGTACGACCCCGAGCGCCCGGGCGGCCCGGTGGGCGTCTACGCCGGCGCGGGGACGAGCAACTACGTGGAGCACCGGGTGAAGGCCAACCCCGAGCTGGCCGCCACGGTGGGCGACTTCCAGCTCGCGGTGGGGAGCGGCAAGGACTTCGTCTGCACGCGCGCAGCGTACAAGATGAACCTGAAGGGCCCCGCCGTCTCGGTGCAGACGGGGTGCTCCACCTCGCTGGTCGCGGTGCACATGGCCGCCCAGGCGCTGCTGCACGGCGAGTGCGACCTGGCGCTGGCCGGCGGCACCTCGGTGCTGGTGCCGCAGACCACCGGCTACCTGTACGCCCACGGCGGCATCATGTCGCCCGACGGGCACTGCCGCGCGTTCGACGCGAAGTCCAAGGGCGGCCAGGGCGGGAGCGGCGTGGGCGTGGTCGCCCTGAAGCGGCTGGAGGACGCCGTCCGCGACGGCGACACGATCCACGCCGTGATCAAGGGCTCCGCCATCAACAACGACGGCGCGCTCAAGGTCGCCTACACGGCGCCCAGCGTGGACGGGCAGGCGGCGGTGATCGGCGAGGCGCTGGCCGCGGCGGACGTGGACCCGGACACGGTGACGTACATCGAGTCGCACGGCACCGGCACCGAGCTGGGCGACCCCATCGAGATCGCCGCCCTCACCAAGGCGTACCGCGCGCACACCGACCGCGTGGGCTACTGCACCGTGGGCGCGGTCAAGACGAGCATCGGGCACCTGGACACGGCGGCCGGCATCGCCGGCTTCATCAAGACCGTGCTGGCGCTGAAGGCGAAGGAGATCCCGCCCACCTGCCACTTCGAGACGCCCAACCCCAAGATCGACTTCGCCTCGTCGCCGTTCTTCGTGACGAACGAGCTGCGGGCGTGGGAGAGCGACGGCCCGCGCCGCGCCGGCGTCTCGTCGTTCGGCATCGGCGGCACCAACGCGCACGTGATCCTGGAGGAGGCCCCCGAGCTGGCCCCCGGCGACGAGGGGAGCCCCTGGCAGCTCCTGCCGCTCAGCGCGCGTAGCGCCGCGGCACTGGACGCGGCCACGGCCCGCCTGGCCGCGCACCTGCGCGAGAACCCGGGCCTGAACCTGGCCGACGCCGCCTACACCCTGCAGAACGGCCGCCGCGCCTTCGCGCACCGCCGCACGGTGGTCGTGCACCGCGGCGAGGACGTGCCCGCCGTGCTGGAGGCGCGCACCCCCGACCGCGTGACCACGGGGGTGGTGGAGGGCGGGCACCGCTCCGTGGCCTTCATGTTCCCCGGCGTGGGCGACCAGTACCCGCAGATGGCGCGCGGGCTCTACCAGCACGAGCCGGTCTTCCGCGCCGAGCTGGACCGCTGCGCCGAGATCCTGACGCCGCTGATCGGCGTGGACATCCGCGAGGCGCTCTTCCCGGGCGAGGCCCCGGAGGAGCCGGGCGCCCCCGGCGCCCAGAAGCTGGACCTGCGCCGCATGCTGGGCCGCGACGCCGGACCGGACCCGGCGGCCGAGCGCCTGGCCCGCACCGAGCTGGCGCAGCCGGCCGTCTTCGCGGTGGAGTGGGCGCTGGCGCAGCTCTGGATCTCCAGGGGCATCCAGCCCGAGGCGGTGATCGGCCACTCGCTGGGCGAGTACGCCGCCGCGGCCGTGGCCGGCGTCTTCGAGGTGGAGGACGCCCTGGCGCTCGTCGCCGAGCGCGCCCGGATGATCCAGGAGCTCCCCGGCGGCGCCATGCTGGCCGTCTCGCTCTCCCCCGCCGCGGTGAAGCCGTTCCTGGGCGACGGCGTGGCCGTCGCCACCGTCAACGCGCCCGAGCTCTGCGTGGTGGCGGGGACGGAGGAGGCGGTCGCGGCGCTGGAGGAGCGGCTCGCGGCCGAGGGCCATGTCGCCCGCCGCCTGCCCACCACGCACGCCTTCCACTCGCCGATGATGGAGCGGGTGGTGGAGCCGTTCCGCGCCCGGGTGGCGAAGATGCGCCTCTCCGCGCCGATGATCCGCTTCGCGTCCAACCTGACCGGCACCTGGATCACCGCCGAGGAGGCCACCGACCCCGGCTACTGGGCGCGCCACCTGCGCGAGACGGTGCGCTTCGACGACGGCGTGGCCGAGCTGCTGAAGGAGCCGGGCCGCGTGCTGCTGGAGGTCGGCCCCGGGCAGACGCTGAGCACCTTCGTGCGCCAGCGCCCGGTGGTGGAGGGCGCGCCGGAGGTCACGGTGATCCCCTCCGTGCGCTACCCGTACGACCGCACCTCCGACCGCGCCTTCCTGCTGGGCGCCCTGGGCCGCCTGTGGGTGGCCGGGGTGACGCCGGACTGGGGCACCGTGCACGCCGACGAGCGCCGCAAGCGGGTGCCGCTCCCCACCTACCCCTGGGAGCGCCAGCGCTACTGGGTCGATGCCCCCACGCAGGCGCAGCTCGCCGGGCAGGCCGTGCCGCAGGGCAAGCGTCCCGAGGCGGCGGACTGGACCTGGCTCCCCACCTGGAAGGGCACCGCGGCCCCCGCCGCGGCCGCCGAGGCCGCGGAGCGCTGGCTGGTCCTCTCCGACTCCGCCGTGGGCGACGCCCTGGTGGCCGGCCTGCGGGCGAAGGGGCGCGACGTGGTCGTGGTGCGCCCGGGCGACGGGTTCGCCCGCGTGTCGGACGACGAGTTCACCGTGCGCGCCACGCAGCGGACGGACTACCGCGAGCTGCTGGACGCGCTGGGCGAGGCGGAGCGCGCCCCGCAGGGCGTCGCGCACCTCTGGCAGCTGGGCGAGGCCGAGGGACAGGCCGCGGGCTACTCGTCGTTCCTGCTGCTGGTGGACGCGCTGGGCCGCGACCACGAGACCCGCATCCCCGTGCTGGCCGTGACCCGCGAGGTGCACGACGTGACGGGGTCGGAGGAGATCGTCCCCTCGCGGGCGACGCTCGCCGCCGCGGCGCAGGTCGCCACCCAGGAGCACCCCAACCTGCGCTGCCGCACGGTGGACGTGGTGGTCCCCGCGCCGGGGAGCGTGGCCGAGGCGCACCTGGCGGCGCAGCTCGTGGCCGAGGCCGAGGCCGGCGCCGACGAGCCCCCGGTCGCGCTTCGCGGCCGCCGCCGCTGGACGGCGACGTACGAGGCGGTGCGCCCCGCCGGCGACCCGCGGGCGAAGCTGCGCCAGGGCGGCGTGTACCTGGTCAGCTCCGGCGGCAACCCGCGCTCGCTGGCGATCGCCCGCTGGCTGGTGGAGGCGGTGGGCGCCCGCATCGCGCTGGTGGACCAGACCATTCCCGCGCGCGGCGCCTGGGACGCCTGGGTCGCCGCCCGCCCCGAGGAGGACGAGGTGCGCCAGGTGATCGAGTGGGTGCGCGAGGTGGAGTCGCGCGGCCACGAGGTGCACGTGGTCTCCACCCCGCTGCACCGCGCCGAGCAGGCCGCGGCCGCGCTGGCGGAGGTGGAGGCGCGCTTCGGGGCGGTGCACGCGGTGCTGCACACCCCCTCCATCGGCGAGATCAGCGACTTCTCGGCGGTCGGCGAGACCAAGCCCGACCAGTGGGAGGTGCGCCTGGGCAACGTGGCCGCCGAGCTCTCCGCGGTGGAGGCGGCGCTGGAGGGACGCGCCCTGGACTTCGTGCTCGTCGACTCGTCGCTGGCGTCGGTGCTGGGCGGCATCGGCATCGTGCGGGTGGCCGCGGCGGACGCCATGATCGACGCCTTCGCGCGGCGCCACACCCTCCGCCACCCCACGCCGTGGACGGCGGTGGCGTGGGACGCGTGGGGCGGGCTGGGCGCCATGCCCGGCCAGGAGGACCTCTCCATCCACCCCGACGAGACCGGCCGGGCGTTCGAGGCCGTGCTGGGCCACGCCGGCGAGGCGGTGGTGGTGGTCTCCACCTCGTACCTGCCGGCGCGGGTGGAGGCGAGCCGCACCCCGCCCAAGCTCCCCGGCGGCGGCGCGGGCGGCGGCTACGCCCGCCCCGAGCTGGCGAACGAGTACTTCGCCCCGGAGACGGACCTGGAGGAGCGCCTCTGCGAGATGTGGCAGGAGCTGCTGGGGATCAACCAGATCGGCATCCACGACGACTTCTTCGCGCTGGGCGGGCACTCGCTGCTGGCCACGCAGATCATCTCGCGGGTCCGCGACACCTTCCAGCTCGAGCTGCCGCTGAAGGCGGTGTTCGAGGCGCCCACGGTGGCCCGCTTCGCCGCGCTGGTGGAGGAGGCGATCATCGCCGAGCTGGAGGACCTGTCCGAGGAGGAGGCGCTGGAGCTGCTCTGAGCGGCGCCGGCGGCGGACCGCCCCCGGCCGGGGGCGGGGCACCGAACGAACGAGCGAGGACCGACTCATGACCGATACGGCGCAGGGCGCCGGCCTGGCGGGGATCCCCGCGGCCGGCGCCCCCGCGGGGGAGCAGATGGAGACGAAGAAGGCCAAGGAGGTGAAGGTCGTGGTCTGGGACCTGGACCACACCGTGTGGAGCGGCGTGCTGCTGGAGGACGGCGAGGTGCCGCTCCGCCCCGGCGTGGCGGAGATCATGCGCGAGCTGGACGCGCGCGGGATCCTGCAGTCGGTGGCCAGCAAGAACGACCACCGGCACGCCTTCGCCCGCATGCAGGCGCTGGGGATCGCGGACTACTTCCTGTACCCGCAGATCAACTGGAGCGCGAAGGGCCAGAACATCGAGCAGATCCGCAAGGACCTGAACGTGGGCATCGACACCTTCGCGTTCGTGGACGACCAGCCCTTCGAGCGCGACGAGGTGCGGCACGCCCTGCCCGAGGTGCGCGTCTACGACGCCAACGACCTGTCGGGCTTCCTGGCGCTGCCGGAGATGAACCCCAAGTTCGTCACCGACGACTCGCGCCGGCGCCGCGCCATGTACCAGGCCGACGCCGCCCGCAACGCGGCGGAGAAGGACTTCCAGGGCCCCTCCGAGGAGTTCCTGGCCGGGCTGGACATGCGCTTCGTCCTCTCCCCCTGCGGCGAGGAGGACCTGAAGCGCGCCGAGGAGCTGACGGTGCGCACCAACCAGCTCAACACCACCGGCTACACCTACGACTACGACGAGCTGGACGCGTTCCGCCGCTCCGACGACCACCTGCTGCTGGTGGCGGGGCTGGACGACCGCTACGGCTCGTACGGCAAGATCGGCCTGGCGCTGGTGGAGAAGACCTGCGCCGAGCACTGGACCATCAAGCTGCTGCTGATGTCGTGCCGGGTGATGTCGCGCGGGGTGGGCACCATCATGATGAGCCACCTGATGCGGCAGGCGAAGGACGCGGGGGTGAAGCTCCGCGCCGAGTTCCGCAGCAACGGGCGGAACCGGATGATGGAGGTCACCTACCGCTTCGGCGGCTTCCGCGAGGTGGCGCGCGACGGGGAGCTGATCCTCTTCGAGCACGACCTGGCCGCCGTGCAGCCGTTCCCGGACTACGTGCAGGTGGTCCTGGGCTGACGCCCGGGGCCGCTCCGCACCTTCCCACGCACTCCCCCGCACGCTCAAAGATGGCGCTGAACCGCTCCGACATCGAGGACATCTACCCCCTCTCGCCGCTGCAGGAGGGGATGCTCTTCCACGCGCTGCTCTCCTCCGACGGCACGGCGTACCTGGAGCAGACCTCCCTGCTGCTGAAGGGGGAGCTGCACCGCCCCGCCTTCGACGCGGCGTGGCAGCGCGTGCTGGAGCGCCACGGCGCCCTGCGCGCCACCTTCGTGTGGGAGAAGGTCCCGCGCCCGCTGCAGGTCATCCACCGCCAGGCCACGCTGCCGGTGGAGCACCACGACCTGCGCGACCTGCCGGCCGGCGAGGTGGATTCGCGCCTGGCGGAGTTCCTGGACGAGGACCGCCGCCGCTCGGTGGACCTGTCGAAGGCGCCGCTGGTGCGCATCGCCGTCCTGCGGCACGAGGAGCGGGCGCAGTGGATGGTGCTGACCTTCCACCACATCCTGCTCGACGGGTGGTCGCTCCCGGTGCTCTGGGACGACTTCCTGGCCGCCTACGCGTCGGAGCTTCGCGGCACCCCGCTCGCCCTCGCCCGCCCGCGGCCGTTCCGCGAGTACGTGGCGTGGCTGGCGCGGCGCGACGCCAGGGCGGCGGAGGCGTTCTGGCGGGAGTCGTTCGCGGGCTACGCCGGCCCCGAGGCGATGGCGGGCGACCGCCGCCCGGTCTCGGGCGCGGTGCCCACGCGGCACGAGCGGATCAAGGACCGCTGCGAGCCCGACGTGTGGGACGCGGTGAAGGCCGTCGCCCGGCGCCTTCGGGTCACGCCCAACACGGTGATCCAGGCCGCGTGGGCGCTCGTCCTCTCCCGCCTGACCGGCGCGGACGACGTGGTCTTCGGCTCCACCGTCTCGGGCCGGCCGCCGGAGCTGGACGGGGTGGAGAAGATGGTGGGGATGTTCATCAACACCATCCCGGTCCGCGTGGGGGTGGACGCGGAGGCGCGCGCCGGCGCCTGGCTGCAGGCGGTGCAGGGGTGGCAGAGTGAGGCCCGCCAGTTCGAGCACTCGCCGCTGACCGACGTGCACGGGTGGAGCGGCGTGCCCCGCGACCGGCCGCTCTTCGAGACGCTGGTCGTGTTCGAGAACTACCCGGCGGAGATGGAGGAGGAGGAGCTCCTCGTGATCGACGAGACGCGCGGCGACGAGCGCACCAACTTCCCGCTCACCCTGGTCGCCAAGCCCGGCGAGGAGATCCGGCTGGAGGTCACCTTCGACCCCGACCGCTTCGACGAGGCCGCCGTGCGCCGCATCGTGCGGCAGCTCCGCACGGCGCTGGTCAACCTCTGCGCCGACGACGACCCGCGCCTGGGCGACGTCTCCCTCTCCGACCCCGCCGAGGCGGAGGAGCTTCGCGCCCGCGCCGGCGCCCCGTCCGGGTACCCGCGCGAGGCCACGCTCCCGGAGCTGTTCGACGCCGTGGCCGCGGAGAGCGCCTCCGCCCCGGCGCTGGACTTCGAGGACGCGGCCCTCTCGTACGGCGAGCTGGCGGAGCGGGCCGGCCGCCTCGCCCGCCACCTCGCCGCGCGGGGCGTGCGCCCCGGCGACCGCGTGGCCGTGGCCGTGGAGCGCTCCGCCGCCATGGTGACGGCGTTCCTGGCCATCGTGAAGGCCGGCGCGGCCTACGTGCCCCTGGACCTCGCCTACCCGCCGGCCCGCCTGGCGTTCATGCTGGCGGACGCCCGGTGCTCCGCCGTCGTGGTCGCGGACGGGCTGCCGGAGGGGATCGCCGGGTGGAGCGGACCGACGGTCGACCTCCACCGCGACGCGGCGGAGATCGCGGCGCTCCCCGCCACGGCGCCGGACGTGCCGGTCTTCCCGGAGTCGGCGGCCAACGTCATCTACACCTCCGGCTCCACGGGCACTCCCAAGGGGACGGCGGTGCCGCACTGCGCGGTCGTCCGCCTGGTGCGCGACACGGAGTACGTGCGCTTCCGCGCCGCCGACCGGGTGGGGCAGACCTCCAACGCCTCGTTCGACGCGGCGACCTTCGAGATCTGGGGCGCCCTGCTCAACGGCGCCGCCCTGGTCGGCGCGCCCCCGCGGCTGGCGGCGGACCCGGTGGCGCTGGTGGAGAACCTCACCGGCCGCGGCGTGACCACGCTCTTCCTGACCCCCGCCGTCTTCAACTCCGTGGCGCGCGAGCGGCCGGCCGCCTTCGGTTCGCTGACGCACCTGGTGCTGGGCGGCGACGCGCTGGAGCCCGGCACGGTGCGCCGGGTGCTGGATGCGGGCGGTCCGCGGCGGCTGGTGAACGGCTACGGGCCCACCGAGAGCACGACCTTCGCCACCTGGCACCTCGTGTCCTCCGTGGCCGAGGACGCGCGCGGGATCCCCATCGGCCGCCCGATCGCGAACACGACCGCGCACGTGCTGGACTCCGCCATGCGCCCCGTGGCCCTGGGCATCCCGGGCGAGCTCTGCCTGGGCGGCGACGGGCTGGCCTGGGGCTACCTGGGCCGCCCGGGGCTGACGGCGGACCGCTTCGTCCCCTCCCTCACCGGGAACGGCGAGCGGCTTTACCGCACCGGCGACCGGGTGCGCTGGAACGAGGCCGGCGAGCTGGAGTTCCTGGGCCGGCTGGACGGCCAGGTGAAGGTGCGCGGCTTCCGCATCGAGACGGGCGAGATCGAGACGGCGCTGGTCGACCTTCCCGCCATCCGCGACGCGGTGGTGGTCGCCCGGGCGGAGCCGTCTGGCGAGCGGCGGCTGGTGGCGTACGTGGTCCCCGGCGACGGGGGGACGCCGGGCGGGGCGGAGCTCCGCGAGGCGCTGCTGGCGCGCCTCCCCGAGTTCATGGTGCCGCAGATCTTCGTGGTGCTGGACGCGCTCCCGCTCACCCCCAACGGCAAGGTGGACCGCCGCGCCCTCCCCGCGCCCGAGGGCGCGCGCGACCTGTCGTCGCGCTACGTGGCGCCGCGGAACCCCACCGAGGAGACCATCGCCGCCATCTGGGGCGAGGTGCTGGGGGTGGAGCGCGTGGGGGTGGAGGACGCCTTCCACGAGCTGGGCGGGCACTCGCTGGTGGCCACGCGCGTGGTCTCCCGCATCCGCGAGGCGCTGGGGGTGGAGCTTCCGCTCCGCGCCGTGTTCGAGCACCCCACCGTGGCCGGCCTGGCGGCCGTGCTGGCGGGGGAGGAGGACGCGCGCCTGGCCGCCCTGCTGGCGGAGATGGACGAGATGTCCGACGACGACGCGCGCGCCCTGCTGGCCGGGGACGCCGCGCAGTCCACCTGAGGGCGGTTCCGGCGCGCCACCGCTCCCGGGGTGGCGCGGGAGATACCATTCCCGCATATTTTAGACGCCGCCCCGCGCCGCCGGGGCGTCCATACGGCGGTCCCGAACCCCGCCCTCGCGACGCAGCCGTCGCGAGGGCGGGGGATTTCCCGAATCCGGTTCCCGCGCCCCGGCACCCGCCCGGCGGCGCGCTCCCCCGCTCCACGGACGAGCGAGCACTTCCACCCCGCGGCGCCACACCGGCGCGCACCCCCCGCGCGGGGAGGCCCGAAGGACGATGAACCGACAGAACATCGAGGACATCTACCCCCTGTCCCCGCTCCAGCAGGGGATGCTCTTCCACACCCTCTACACCCCGGGCTCCGAGGCGTACGGGGAGCAGATGGTGCTGCGCCTGGCCGGCGACCTGCTCCTGGACGAGATGGAGCAGGCATGGCAGGGAGTGGTGGACCGCACGCCGTCGCTGCGGACCGGCTTCGTGTGGGAGGGGGTGCCGCAGCCGCTGCAGGTCGTCTTCCGCAAGGTGACGCTCCCCGTGGCGCGGCTGGACTGGCGCGGCGTGGACCCGGCCGAGCACGACCGCATGCTCGAGGAGCTCCTGGCCGAGGACCGCCGCCGGGGCTACGTGCTGCAGCAGGCGCCGCTGATGCGGGTGACCACCATCCGCACCGCCGAGCTGGGGTGGACCATGGTGCTCTCGCTGCACCACCTGCTCTTCGACGGGTGGTCGCTGCCGCGCATCATCACCGAGTTCGGCACCCTCTACAGCATCCTGGTGGGCGGCGAGGACATCACGCTGCCCAGGCGCCGGCCGTTCCGCGACTACGTGACGTGGCTCAAGGCGCGGCCCATGGAGCAGGCGGAGGAGTACTTCCGCCGCGCCCTGGCGGGCTTCGAGGAGCCGAACCCGCTCTGGCTGGACCGCGCCCCCTGGCGCGCGGGGGTCCCGGCGGAGTCGTACGGGAGCGAGACGCTGCCCCTGGGGCCCGAGGCGAGCGAGGCGCTGGCCGCCTTCGCGCGGCAGCACAAGGTGACGGTGAACACGATGGTGCAGGGGGCGTGGGGGCTCCTGCTGGCGCGCGGGTCGGGGCGCGAGGACGCGGTCTTCGGGGGCACCGTGAGCGGCCGGCCGGCGGACCTGCCGGGGGTGGAGGAGATGATCGGCATGTTCATCAACACCCTGCCGGTGCGGGTGCGCTCCCCGCGCGACGCGTCCATCCTCTCCTGGCTCAAGGGGCTGCAGGCGGAGCAGACGGAGTCGCGCGAGTACGAGTACGCCCCGCTGGTGGACATCCACGGCTGGAGCGGCGTTCCCCGCGACCTCCCCCTCTTCGAGACGCTGGTCGTCTTCGAGAACTACCCCATCCCCGTGTCCCCCGCGGAAGAGGCGGCGAAGGCGCTGGCCGAGGGTCCGCCCGTGCGCGGCTTCTTCCGGCTGGTGGCGGCGGAGGGCGCCGAGCGCACCAACTTCCCGCTCTCGCTCACGGTGGTTCCCGGGGCGAGCATGAAGCTCTCCCTGACCTACGACGCGGTCCGCTACGACTCCGCGGGCGCGCTGCGCCTGCTGGAGGGGCTGCGCTCGCTGCTGGAGCAGATCGCGGCCGACCCGCACGCCTCCGTCGGCTCGCTCACCCTGGTGGGCGACGAGGAGCGCGCCCGCCTGGCGGAATGGTCCGGGCGCGCGACGGAGTACGAGCGCGACGCCACCATCGCCGCGCTCTTCGCGGCGCGCGCGGCGGAGACGCCGGACGCCCCCGCCGTCTCCACGGCGGAGGGGACGCTGACGTACGCGGAGCTGGACGCGCGGGCGAACCGCCTGGCCCGGCACCTGGCGGCCGACGGGGTGCGCCCCGGCGACCGGGTGGGGATGTCGCTGGAGCGCTCCGCGGACATGGTGGTGACGCTGCTCGCGGTCGTGAAGACGGGGGCGGCGTACGTGCCGCTGGACCCGGGCTATCCCGCCGCGCGGCTGGAGCACATGCTCGCCGACTCCGGGGCCGGCGTCCTCGTCGTCGCCGACGCGGTTCCGCCGGCGCTGGCCTCCTTCGCCGGCCGCGTCGTCTCCCTTCGCGCCGAGCGCGACGCCATCGCGGCGCACGACGCGGCGCCGCTGGAGGGGACGGACCCGGGACCCACGGCCACCGCCATCGTCGTGTACACCTCCGGCTCCACGGGCACGCCCAAGGGCGTGGCCGTGCCCCACCGCGCCGTGGTGCGCCTGGTGCGCGGGACCGACTTCGCCGGCTTCGGGCCGGACGAGACGTTCCTGCAGCTCACCCCCATCGGCTTCGACGTCTCGCTCTTCGAGGTGTGGGGCGCGCTGCTGAACGGCGGCCGCGTGGCCGTGTTCCCCCCCGAGACGCCCACCGCCGAGACGCTGCGCGACTTCGTCCGTGCGCAGGGCGTGACCACGATGTGGCTGACGGCGGGGCTCTTCCACCAGATGGTGGACGCGGACGTGGAGACCTTCCGCGGCGTGCGGCAGCTCCTGGCCGGCGGCGACGTGCTCTCGCCCGCGCACTGCCGGCGCGTGCTGCACGCGCACCCGGGCCTGCGGCTGACCAACGGCTACGGCCCCACCGAGGGGACCACCTACACCACCTGCCACGACGTCACCCTGGCCGACGCCGAGCGCCCGGGCGGGATCCCCGTGGGCCGGCCGATCGCCAACACCACCGTTCACGTGCTGGACTCGGCCCTGCGGCTGGTGCCGGTGGGGGTGGAGGGCGAGCTGTTCATCGGCGGCGACGGCGTGGCCTCGGGCTACCTGAACGCCCCCGATCTGACCGCCGCGCGCTTCGTCCCCGATCCGTTCCGGGCCGACCCAGACGCGCGGCTGTACCGCTCCGGCGACCGGGTGCGCTGGGCCGCGGACGGGCTGCTGGAGTTCCTGGGCCGCATGGACGGCCAGGTGAAGGTGCGCGGCTTCCGCATCGAGACCGGCGAGGTGGAGAACGCCCTCGCGTCGCACCCCGCCGTGCTCACCGCCGCGGTGGTGGCGCGCGAGGACGGCGGGGACAAGCGCCTGGTCGCGTACGTCGTGCCGCGGGAGGGCGCCACGCCCGACGGGGCGGGGATGCGCGCGCACCTGTCGCGGCTCCTCCCCGACCACATGGTGCCCACGGCGTTCGTCACGCTGGACGAGCTGCCGCTGACCACCAACGGCAAGCTGGACCGCCGCGCGCTGCCGGCGCCGGACTCGCCCGCGTCCGCCGCGGCCGCCTACGTGGCGCCGCGCGACGCCGACGAGGAGGCGCTGGCCGCCGCGTGGGCCGAGGTGCTGGGGGTGGAGCGCGTGGGGATCCACGACGACTTCTTCCAGCTGGGCGGGCACTCGCTGCGCGCCACGCAGCTCGTGGGGCGGATGAAGGCGGTCTTCGGCCGCTCGCTGCCGGTGCGCGCCATCTTCGAGTCGCCCACCATCGCCGGGCTGATGGCGAAGTGGGGGCCCGACGCGGGCGCGGACGCCCCCACGGCCGAGGAGCAGGCCGCGTCCGGCGTCTCCGCCGACGACGCGCCTCCCGTGGTGCCGGTGGGCCGCGACGGCGACATCCCGCTCTCGTTCTCGCAGGAGCGGCTCTGGTTCCTGGACCGCATGGACCCGGGCGCCATCACCTACAACATGCCCAGCGCCCTGCGGCTGAACGGCGCGCTGGACGTGGCCGCGATGGAGAAGGCGATCGGCGACCTGCTCCGCCGCCACGAGGGGCTGCGCGTGCGCTTCCCCACCGTGGGCGAGCGCCCGGTGCAGCGCTTCTCGCCGGTGGAGCCGTACCGGCTGGAGGTGACCGACCTCTCCGGTATGGAGGACGCCGACCGCGAGGCCGAGGCGTTCCGCCTCTCCAGCGCGCACGCGCAGGAGCCGTTCGACCTGGAGCGCGGTCCGCTCTTCCGCGCCGCGCTGCTGCGCCTGGCGACGGAGGAGCACGTGATGCTCATCAACCTGCACCACGCCATCGGCGACGGGTGGAGCATGGGCATCCTGTTCCGCGACCTGCTGACCGCCTACGAGGCGTTCCGCGAGCACCGCGACCCGGCACTTCCGGAGCTGCCGGTGCAGTACGCCGACTTCGCGGCGTGGCAGCGCGGCTGGCTCCAGGGCGAGGTGCTGGACACCCAGATCGCCTACTGGAAGCGGCACCTGGCCGGCGCCCCGTCGCGGCTGGAGCTGCCCACGGACCGCCCCCGCCCGGCGATGCAGTCGTACCGCGGCGGCCACCTGCGCATCGGCATGCCGGCGGAGGCGGCGCGGGGGACGGGCGCGCTGGCGCGCGAGGCCGAGGCCTCGCCCTTCATGGTGCTGCTGGCGGCCTACGCGCTGCTCCTCTCGCGCTTCTCGGGCGAGGAGGACGTGGTGATCGGCACCCCCATCGCCGGGCGCACGCGGCCGGAGGTGGAGGGCGTGATCGGCTTCTTCGTCAACACGCTCGCCCTGCGCGTGGACCTGCGCGGCGATCCCACCTTCCGCGAGCTCGTGGGCCGCGTCCGCGAGTCGGCGCTGGGCGCGTACGCGCACCAGGACCTGCCGTTCGAGAAGCTGGTGGAGGAGCTGGGGGTGGAGCGCGCGCTGACGCACTCGCCCGTCTTCCAGGCGATGTTCGTGCTGCAGAACGCCCCCATGGACCGCATCCCCGCGGCGGGGCTGACGGCGGGGATGCAGGAGGCGGACATCGGCACGGCCAAGTTCGACCTGACCCTCTCGCTGGCCGAGGGGCCGGAGGGGATCGGCGGCACGCTGGAGTACGCCACGGACCTGTTCGACCGCTCCACGGCGGAGCGGATGGCGGCGCGCTACTCCACGCTGCTGGACGCGGCGCTGGCCGCGCCCGACGCGCCGCTCTCCGCCCTGCCGCTGATGACGGCGGAGGAGCGGGTGGAGATGGTGGAGGGCTGGAGCGGCGCCCGCGCCCCGCGTCTGCCGGACGCGCTGGCGCACGGGCTGTTCGAGGCGAGCGCCGACGCGACGCCCGGCGCGGTCGCGCTGGAGCACGAGGACGTCGTCCTGACCTACGGGGAGGTGGAGGAGCGGGCGAACCGCCTGGCGAACCACCTCCGTAGCCTCGGAGTGGGTCCGGACGTCCTGGTCGGGCTCTGCATGGAGCGCTCGCCGGAGGTGGTGGTGGGGATGCTGGCCGTGCTGAAGGCCGGCGGCGCCTACCTGCCCATCGACCCGCGCTACCCCGCGGAGCGGGTGGCGTACCTGCTGGAGGACTCGGGGATCGGCGTGCTGGTTACGACGTCGGGCGTGGAGGCGCGCCTTCCGGAGCACGGCGC
>JASLAX010000019.1 GCA_030146875.1 Longimicrobiaceae bacterium | reverse complement strand
CCGAGGTCTTCGAGGTGCCGTGGAACAACCCGGCGGTCGCGAACCAGGGCTTCTCCCCGCGCGGCGGCGACGTGGACCGGAGCGGCGTGTTCTGGGCCGCGTTGGCGAGCGGGCACATGGCCAGCTTCGACCGGCGCAAGTGCCGCGGGCCGCTGAACGGCCCCACGGCCACCGGCCGGCACTGTCCGGAGGGGTGGGCCTTCTACGCCGAGCCCCTCCCGCAGCTCGGCAACGTCACCACCCCGGGGAGCGGCGAAGGGAGCTACTTCACCTGGGTGGACCAGTTCAACGCGCTCGGCCTCGGGGCGAACGTCCCGATCAACACCGGGAACCAGTCCGAGGGGCTCCTCGTCCTCGAGGACGGGAAGTGGGTCGTCCTGCGCGTCCCCTACCCGACGGGGTTCTACACCAAGTGGTTGGACGGCCGGATCGACGACCCGGACGCCGGCTGGAAGGGGCGCGGTCTCTGGGCTGCCATCAGCACGCGCGCCCCCTTCCACATGGAGGGCGGGAAGGGGGCCACCAGCAAGGCGGTCCGGTTCCAGCTCCGGCCGGATCCGCTGGCCAGGTAGGGCAGCGCGAAAAACCGATCCACCCGCGAGGCGAAACCGCATGATCCCACGCCGTGAATGGCTCGGCCTGTCCCGCGGCGCCGGGGCTGCCGCCTGTCTCGCGGTCCTGCTCTCCTGCGACGGGGAGCCCACCCGGCCGCCCGTCTCTCCCCCCGTCGCGCAGGAGATCCCGATCAGCGGTGCCGCCGTGCCGGGGATGGGGTCCTACGACGACGCCGTCACCGAGTTCATGCGGACGTTCTCCATTCCCGGTGGGGCGGTCGCCGTGATGCGCGACGGCAAGCTGATCTACGCGCGCGGGTTCGGGTACGCGGACGTCGAGGGCGGGACGCCGGTGCAGCCCGACGCGCTGTTCCGGACCGCCAGCGTGTCCAAGACCATCACCAGCGCCGCCATCATGACGCTGGTCCAGGAAGGCGAGCTCGGGCTCGACGACCGCGTGGCGCCCCTGATCGCGCACCTCGCCCCCGCACCGGGAGCGACCGTCGATCCGCGGTGGGAGCAGATCACCATCCGGCACCTGCTCACCCACAGCGGCGGCTGGGATCGCAACAAGCCGAACGGCGGGTTCGACCCCATCGACCGGCCGGCGATCGCCGCGGCCGCCGTGAACGCGCCCGCGCCGGCGTCTCCCGAGACGCTCGTCCGCTACATGAAGGGAATGCCGCTCGACTTCGATCCGGGCGAGAAGTTCGCCTACTCCAACCTCGGGTACATCATCCTGGGCCGCGTGATCGAGCGGGTGAGCGGCATGCCGTACCCGGACTACGTGCGCGCACGCGTGCTGCAGCCCGTGGGCGCCAACCGCACGCAGCAGGGCAGGTCGCGCATGAGCGACGCGCTGGCGGGCGAGGTCAGGTACTACGCTCCCAACCAGGGGATCAACGCGCCCCTGGTCCCGTCCGTCTTCCCGGGCGAAGGCCCGGTGCCGCTCGCCTACGGCGGCTTCCACCTGGAAGCGAGCGATGCGAGCGGCGCCTGGGTCTCGTCGGCCGTCGACCTCCTGCGGTTCGTGGGCGGCGTCGATGGCCGCGCCGGTCGTCCGGACCTCCTGGGCCCCGCGCTCGTCGCGGAGATGACCCGTAGCGGCCCCACGGTATGTGCCAGTGGCGCGTGCTACTGGGGGCTGGGGTGGCTGGTCCGCCCCACCCAGGGCGACAGGACCTGGAGCCACGGCGGATCGTGGCCCGGCACCACGGCCATGGTCGTGCGCTCGTACCACGGCTACGCGTGGGTCGGGCTGTTCAACGCCCGCTCCCTGGCGCCCAACTCCGAGCCCGCGCTCGATGCCGCGCTGTGGAACGCGCTAGCGGGCGTCACCTCGGTGCCGGCGCACGACCTGTTCTCGACCTTCCAGTGACCCGAGCCGCGAAGGCGTCCGAGAGAGCGGCGTACCAACGGCCCGTTCGCTACCTTCCTGGAGCGTGTGGATGAGAACGACGATCGTGCTCGCGGTCCTGCTGCTTTCCGCGTGCGAACGGGCCCCGGCGGAGCCGAGCCCCCCCAGGCCGAATCCCGTCGCCGATTCGTGCCGGATCGCGCGCCCCGATTTCGGGGGCGCTGCGACCGCGGCCGACCGGGCCCTCTTCGCCTACGACGCGACCGCGCCCCTGGACCTGACGAAGACGGTCGAGACCACCAAGAACGGCGTGGAGGTCAGCGCCATCTCCTTCGCCAGTCCGGACGGCGGAGCGGCAACGGGGTTGTTGTTCGATCCGGTCGAGCGCTCCAGCCTGCGCCCCGGCATCGTGCTCATGCACGGCCTGCCCGGCACCGCGCGCGGCATGACGGGCTACGCGCAGGTCCTCGCGGAGCACGGTGCGGTGGTGATCGCGATCGACGCGCCGTTCGCTCGCCGCGGCGGACCGCCCGTCCGGTTTGGCACGCAGGACCGGGACGAGCAGATCCGGCTGATCAAGGACCTGCAGCGAGCCGTCGACGTGCTGCGCGCCCGGCCCAACGTCGATGACGAGCGCATCGCCTACCTCGGCATCAGCTACGGCGCCGCGATGGGCACGCTGTTCGCCGGGATCGAACGGCGCATCGCGGCCGCGGTGCTCGTGGTGGGAGACGGCGGCCTGGTCTCGCACTTCACCGGTCCGGAGGACCACAGCCTCATGGCCAGCCTCTCCTGTGCGGCACGCGTGGGCTGGTTCCGGGCCATGGCGCCCATCGAGCCGATCCGGTTCATCCCGCACGCGCCCCCCACGGCGCTGCTGCTGCAGAACGGACGGTCGGACACGCTGGTCCCCGCGCCCGATGCGGAGATCCTGCACGACGCCGTGCCGGAGCCCAGGACGATCCTCTGGTACGACGCGGGACACGGGCTGAACCAGCAGGCCCTGTTCGACCGGCACGACTGGCTGCACGCGCGGATCGGGCTCGACGCTCGCAGGTAGCCGGTCGCGGGAAGGCGATGCAGCCGGCGGGTGGAGGGCGGTGACGGGAGGGTCGAGCCCGGCTCCGTCCGTCCGGCAAAGGTCGGATCGTGGCTCCGACCGACGCGTCCGGCCCGGCCGCCGCCCCGCCCGCGTCTCCGGCGTGCCCCGGCCGCGTTGGAAGCCCGCCGTGGCGGAGAGGCTCCCGTCCGTCGCGTTTTACTACATGCCGTAGTATCCTCCACTGGGCGGCCGAGCGGGAGGGTGCCGGTCCGCGTGCGCATCTTCCCGGTCCTCCCGCCCGGCAGCATCCGTTCCGCCTCCGGCGTTCGACGGGTCCGCCGGCGCGGGCGGGTCCCGCTCGCGCGGGGAGCTTCCGACGAATCCCCGAAACCGTTCGTCCGAAGGCGAAGGCTTGGGACGGGTGCAGGATCGTAGCGTCCGTTCCAACCTTTGCGGGGGACCCCGTGTCCAATGTCCCGCCGAACGGAAGGACGAACCCCACGCCGGAGCGCGAACCCTGGTCGAGCAACTACGGGCGGCAGGCGGCAACGACGCCTCGCTGGCGGCGGGCGGAGACGCCCTCGCCTTCGGTCGGCTGTATCACCAGCACTGCGGGCGCGTCCATTCGCTGGCGCGCCGCATGGCGGGGGAGGAGGGCGCCGACGAGCTCACGCAGGACGTCTTCGTCCGTGCCTGGGAGAAGCTCCACACCTTCCGCGGCGAGTCGGCGTTCGGCACCTGGCTGCACCGGCTGGCCATCAACCTGATCCTCGCCCGCCGCGCCTCCTGGGCGAAGCGCAGGAGCCGGGACGCCGGCGACGCGGCGCTCGCGACGCTGCCCGGGCGAAGCGCCGGCCCCGAGCTGCGGATGGACTTCGAGAAGGCGCTGGAGCGGCTTCCGGGGGGCGCGCGGGAGGTGCTGGTGCTGTTCGACGTGGAGGGATACCGCCACGAGGAGATCGCCGAGATGCTGGGCATCAGCGTGGGGACGAGCAAGTCTCAGCTCCACCGTGCACGGATGAGACTGAGGGAGCACCTGTCATGACGAGCGAAGCGATGGACCCCTGGACCGACCGGCTCTCGGAGTACCTGGACGACGAGCTGGACGCCGCCGAGCGCGCGGCGGTGGACGAACACCTCCGCGCCTGCGCCGGGTGCCGCGCCGTGCTGGAGGACCTGCGCCGGGTGCGCCTGGTCGCCCGGGGGCTGCGGGACCGCGACCCGGAGCGGGACCTGTGGCGCGGCATCGCCCGGGAGATCGGCCACCCCGAGGCGGCGAAGGGCGATCCGCGCGACGAGCTGGCGGCGCGGCGCGGACGGACGACGCGCCTCCCCTGGCTGCGGGCCGGGGCCGCCGCGGCCGCCGTGATGGTGCTGGGGATCGGGATCGGCCGCCTCACGGCGCCGGGGGCGGGAAAGCTGCCCGCGGTGGTCGTGAACGCCCCGGCGCGGGGGACGCCGCTCACCTCCAGCCCCTACCGGCTGATGGTGGCGCAGCACCTGGTGCGCAGCGAGGCGCTGCTCACCGACTTCCGCGCCCGGCGCGGATCGGCCGACGGGGACGTCGCCCGCTGGGCGGACGACCTGCTGATGAAGACGCGGCTGCTGCTCGACTCGCCCGCCGCCGACGATCCCAGGCTGCGCACGCTGCTGAACGACCTGGAGCTGGTGCTGGCGCAGCTCGCCAGCCTGCCCGCCACCGAAGACGAAGACGAGGTCGACCTCGCCGAGCGCGCCATCGAGCGGAGCCGCGTGCTCCCGCGGATGCGCACGATGGTCCCGGCGGGCTCCGCCACCACCGCACTGGGAGAAACGTGACCATGCACCTCCGCACCCTGTTCGCGGCCGTGCTCCTCGCCGTCGTCTTCGCCCCGCGGGCCGGGGCGCAGCCGCGGGAGAGGCACACCGAGCACGTCGGCGGCGACGCGCGCGTCGCCGCCGAGTTCCCGCAGGACCCCGCCCACGCCCTGTACCGCCAGGCGCGCGAGGCGCTGAGCGGCGGCGACTTCGGCCGCGCCGCGCGGCTCTTCCAGCAGGTGCGCCAGCGGCACCCGCGCAGCCAGTACACCCCGGACGCCATGTACTGGGAGGCGTTCGCGCGCTACCGGCTGGGCGGGACGGACCAGCTGCGCACCGCGCTGGGCGGGCTGGAGGCGCAGCTCCGCGACCACCCCCGCGCCGCCACCCGCGCCGACGCGCGGGAGCTGGCCACCCGCATCCGCGGCGAGCTGGCTCGCCTCGGCGACGCCCGCGCGGCGCGGGGCGTCACGGCGCAGGCCGGCCAGCCGTGCGAGCGCGGCGGCGACGACGACAACCGCCTGGCCGCGCTGAACTCGCTCCTGCAGATGGACGCGGAGCAGGCCATGCCCATCCTGCGCCGCGTCCTGGCCCGCCGCGACGCCTGCTCGGAGAAGCTC
>JASLAX010000137.1 GCA_030146875.1 Longimicrobiaceae bacterium | reverse complement strand
GGGCGGCGCCGCGCGCGGAGGACGACCCCGCCGGTGCGGCGGCCGCATCGGCCGGGGCGCCGGCGGCCGCGCGCAGGCGCGCGAGGACCGGCTCCACGTCGGGCTCCTCGTCCCGCTCCGACACCGCGGCCTCGATGGCCCGCTCCAGCGAGTCGGCCGCGGCGAAGAGCAGGTCCACCCGGTCGCCGTCGGCCACCACCACGCCCTGGCGGATGCGGTCGAGCAGCGACTCCATCTCGTGCGCCACGTCGGCCACCGCGCGGTAGCCCATCGTGGCGGACATCCCCTTGATGGTGTGGACGCCGCGGAACACCCCCTCCACCGCCTCGGCCGAGCCGGGGTCGGCCTCGAGCTCCAGGAGCAGGTGGTTGATCGCCGAGACGTGCTCCCGCGACTCGGAGAGGAACAGCTCGGCGTACTGGGACAGCTCCATCACGCCCTCCGGTGGCGGGTCTCGCCCGGCCTCAGCCCAGCACCCGCTGCACCGCCTCCAGCACCCGCGACGGCTGGAACGGCTTCACCACGAAGTCGCGCGCCCCCGCCTGGATGGCCTCGATCACCAGCGCCTGCTGACCCATGGCGCTGCACATCAGGATCTTGGCGTTGGGGTCCTCCTTCACGATCTCGCGCACCGCGTCGATGCCGCCCATGTCGGGCATCACGATGTCCATCGTCACCAGCTGCGGCTTGAGCGAGCGGTACTTCTCCACCGCCTGCAGGCCGGTCTCCGCCTCGCCGACGATCTGGAACCCCGCCTGGGTCAGGATGTCGCCGATCATGGTCCGCATGAAGATCGCGTCGTCGCAGATCAACACGGTTTGGTTCATCAAGCCTCCGGAGGGTGCGTGGGTGGTGCGTCCCGAGAGACGGTCGTCAGGCGAGGATGGGGGCGAGGATCTCGTCGGGCTCCAGCGCCACGAAGATCCGGTCGTCGGCCTCTCCCACCCCGCGCAGGTAGGCGCGGTCGACCCGCAGCGAGCGCAGGATGCCGGCGGTGTCCTGCAGCGTGGCGGTGTCCACCTCCACGATGCGGGCGACCTCCTGCACGGCCAGCCCGACCAGCTTTCCCCGGTACTCCACGATCACCAGCGAGTGGTCGGGGTGCGAGGCCGCCGGGGGGAGCCGCAGGCGCGCGCCCAGGTCGATCGCCGTGACGATGCGCCCGCGCAGGTTGATGAGCCCGCAGACGTAGGGCTCGCTTCCCGGAAGGGGGGTGTAGGGCCGGGCCGGGATGATCTCGCGGATGCGGTCGATCGGCAGGCCGAACCGGTACTCCCCGACCACGAACAGCACCATCCGCTCGAGCCGCGCGTCCTGGTCGGACTCCTCCGCGCGCACGCCGTCGGTGTCGGTCTGGAGCATCGCCATCCGCGAGAAGCGCCGCCTGGGGGGTGAGCAGTCAGTATAGCGGACCCCCCCACCCCGGTCAAGCAAGCCCGGAGGCGGGTCCGCGGGCCCATTCGGCGGCGTTGGCGAGGTCCGGCGGAAGGGGGGAGGCGAAGCGCATCTCCTCGCCCGTCCGGGGATGCCGGAAGCGCAGCTCGGCGGCGTGCAGGAACTGGCGGCGCACCATGCGGTGCAGCGTCTGCGCCCACAGGCGCTCGTTCCCCGAGGTCATCTTCACCCGCCCGGTGGCGTAGGTGGCGTCGCCCACCACCGGGTGCCCCACGTGCAGCAGGTGCACGCGGATCTGGTGGGTGCGCCCGGTCTCCAGCTCGGCGCGCACCAGGTCGGCGGCGCGCCAGCGCTCCAGGCGGCGGAAGTGCGTCGTCGCGGGCCGCCCGCCGCGGACGACGGACATCCGCTTGCGGTCGTTCGGGTGCCGCCCGATGGGGGCCTCCACGGTGACCGCGTCCTCTCCCAGGTGGCCCCAGCACGCGGCCAGGTAGCTCCGCTTGATCTCGCGGCGCTTCAGCGCGTCGGAGAGGCGGCGGTGCGCCTCGTCGTTCTTGGCCACGATCATCAGCCCGGAGGTGTCGCGGTCCAGCCGGTGCACGATCCCCGGCCGCATCACCCCGCCGATCCCCGACAGGTCGCCCACCGCGTGCAGCAGCGCGTTCACCAGCGTACCCGAGCGGTGCCCGGCGGAGGGGTGCACCACCATCCCCGCCGGCTTGTCGATCACCAGCAGGTCCGCGTCCTGGTGCACGATGGCGAGCGGGATGTCCTCGGGCGCCATGGACGACGGCTCCGGCGGCGGGAGCACCACCTCGATGCGGTCGCCCGGCGTCGCCCGGTCGCTCTTCCGGGGCGGGGCGCCGTTCACCATGACGCGGCCGTCCGCGATCCACTGCGCGGTGCGCGAGCGGGACACGTCCAGCGTCTCCGCCAGCCAGGCGTCCAGCCGCCCCTCGGCCCCCTCGCCGACGGTCAGCTCGCGGCGCTCGTCACTCGGGCTTGGCATCGCGCTCCAGGGCCTGCTCCTCGCGCCACAGCGAGACCGCCAGCAGCAGCGCCCCCACGGTAACGGCGATGTCGGCCACGTTGAAGACCGGCCAGCGCATGCCGCCGATCCCGAAGTCCAGGAAGTCCACCACGCCGCGCTCGGAGCGCACGCGGTCGATCAGGTTTCCGATCGCGCCGCCGGTCACGGACGAGATGGCGATGAGCCGCATGCGGTCGGTCCACGGGGTGTTGCGGTACATCACGAAGAGCACGACCACCGCGACCAGCGCCAGCCCCATGAAGATCCAGCGCGACGCGCCGCCCAGGTGCAGCCCGAAGGCCGCCCCCCGGTTGAAGATGTAGGTCAGCCGGAAGAAGTCGCCCCACACGGGGACGGGGTCGTACAGGCGCAGGCTGCGCTCCACCACCCACTTGGTGACCACGTCCAGGGCCACCACGGTCCCCACCACGCCCAGGTACAGGGCGGTCTTGGACCCCTTCCCCGCGTCCGCCGGGGCGGCGGCGTTCGTCTCCGTCGCGGTCGTCTCCATCCTCAGCTCGCGCTCCGCCCCTGGGGGCTCGTGGATCCCTCGCCCGCCGCACCGGCGCGCGCCAGCCCGATCGTCGCCGCCACCCCGTCCAGGTCCACCTCGCGGGTGGCGGCGTACCCCGTCCAGTCCATCCGCGTGCTGGCGTCCAGCGCCACGGCCAGCGTCTCCCCGCAGACGAAGTCGCGGAAGCGCTCGGTGGCCGCCAGCAGGCCCTCGTCGCCGTACACGCCCAGGCGGATGCGGTCCGTCACGTCCAGCCCGGAGTCCTTCCGCAGCCGCTGCACGCGGTTCACCAGCTCGCGCGCCAGCCCCTCCTCGCGCAGCTCCGGCGTGAGGACGGCGTCCAGCGCGATGGTGAAGGCGCCCTCCGCCTGGATCGCCAGCTCGCCCTGCGCCGTCTGCACCACCTCCAGGTCTCCCTCCGCCAGCGCCCGCGCCTCGCCGTCCACCTCCACCGAGACCGGCTCGCCGCGGCGGAAGGCGGCGACGCTCTCCGTGGGCAGGGCACGGATGGCGTCCGCCACCCGCGGGGTCGCCTTGCCGAAGCGGGCGCCCAGGGCCTTGAAGTTCGGCTTCGCGGAGAAGGTCACCAGCTCCTCCGCCCGGTCCATGAACTCCACCGCCTTCACGTTCAGCTCGTCCCGCAGGATCGCCAGCATCTCGTCGGTCGCCCGCACGTCCGGCGGCAGCACCGCGTAGACGGTCGCGAGCGGCTGGCGCACGCGGATCCCCACCTCCTCGCGCGCCGCGCGGCCCAGCGTGGAGAGGGTGCGCACCGCGTCCATCCCCCGCTCCAGCGCGGCGTCGGCCGCGGCGCCCTCCTCCGTCGGGAAGTCCGCCAGGTGCACGCTCTCCCCCTCGCCCACCAGCGCGCGGTGCAGCCAGTCGGCCAGGAACGGCGCCACGGGCGCCATCATCCGCGAGACGTCGACCAGCGCGCGGTGCAGCGTGGCGAAGGCGACGCGCGTGTCCGCCGCGTCGGCGCTCCCCCAGAAGCGGTCGCGCGAGCGGCGCACGTACCAGTTGGAGAGGTCGTCCACCACGAAGTCGCCGACCGCGCGGACCGCGTGGGTGAGGTCGTAGCCCTCCAGGTCCGCCCGCACCTGCGCCGTGACGGAGGCCAGGCGCGAGAGGAGCCAGCGGTCCATGACGGACGGGGCGGCGACCTCGTCCGTCGACGACGGCGTCCACCCCTCGGCGTTGGCGTACAGGGCCAGGAAGCGGTACGTCTGGCGGATGGTGTCAAAGGTCTTCCGCTGGACCTCCTTCACCCCCTCCGGGTCGAAGCGCGTGGGCAGCCAGGGGTTGGACGACGCCAGCAGGTACCAGCGGATGGCGTCGGCGCCGAACCGGTCGATGGCCTCCCAGGGGTTCACCACGTTCCCCACCGACTTGGACATCTTCTTCCCCTCGGCGTCCAGGATCAGGTCGGCGACGACCACGTTCCGGTACGCCGGGCCACGCCCCAGCAGGGTGGAGATGGCGAGCAGCGAGTAGAACCACCCGCGCGTCTGGTCCACCCCCTCGCAGATGAAGTCCGCGGGGAACTGGGCCTTCGCGCCGTCCACCGCCTCCGCGTTCTGGAACGGGTAGTGGTGCTGCGCGAAGGGCATGGCGCCCGAGTCGAACCAGACGTCGATCACCTCGGGCACGCGGCGCATGGTGCCCGCGCAGCCCTCGCACGTGCAGGGGAACGCCACCTCGTCCACGTACGGGCGGTGCGGATCCGGCAGCTCGGCCAGGCCGGAGCGCTCGCGGAGCTCGTCGAACGAGCCGATGAAGTGGACGTGCGTCACGTCCGCCTCGCAGACCCACGCCGGGAGCGGCGTGCCCCAGTAGCGGGAGCGCGAGATGGCCCAGTCCACGTTGTTCTCCAGCCACTCGCCGAAGCGCCCGCTCCCCACCTCGGGCGGGAACCAGCTCACCTGCGCGTTGTTCGCCAGCAGGTCGTCCTTCACCGCGGTGGTGCGGATGAACCACGAGTCGCGCGCCATGTACAGCAGCGGCGATTTGCAGCGCCAGCAGTGCGGGTACGAGTGCTCCTCGCGCGACGAGCGGAAGACCTGCCCGGCCTTCTTGAGCTCGATGACCAGGTCGGTGTCCGCGTCCTTGACGAAGCGCCCGCCCACCACCGGCAGGTCCGCGCGGAACTCGCCGCGGTCGTCCACCGGCTGCAGCACGGGGAGCCCGTTCGCCGAGCAGACGGCGTAGTCGTCCGCGCCGAACGCGGGGGACATGTGGACGATGCCCGTGCCGTCGCCGCTGGTGACGAAGTCGGCGGCCAGCACCTGCCACGCCTTCGCGGCGCTCTCCTCCGAGGCGTACCAGCGCGGGTTCACCCAGTCGAACGGGCGCCGGTAGCGCAGGCCGACCAGCGAGTCCGCCGGCACCTCCGCCCGGACGACGTCCTCCGAGCCGAAGAGCGCGGCGACGCGGGCGCGGGCCAGGACCAGCCGCTGGCCCTCGTGCTCCACCTCCACGTACTCCAGCTCGGGGTTGACCGCGAGGGCGACGTTGGAGACGAGCGTCCACGGCGTGGTGGTCCAGACCAGGAGCTCCCGCCCGTCGGGCTCGCCGTCCGCGCCCAGCACGGGCACGGTCAGGTAGAGCGACGGGTCCTTCACCTGCTGGTACCCCTGCGCCACCTCGTGCGAGGAGAGGCCGGTGCCGCAGCGCGGGCAGTACGGCAGGATCTTGTGGCCGCGGTAGATGAGCCCGCGGTCGGCGATCCGGCGCAGCAGCCACCACACCGACTCCACGTACTCGGCGTGGTAGGTGACGTAGGGGCGCGAGTAGTCCAGCCAGTAGCCGATGCGCCCCGAGAAGCGCTCCCACTCGTCGGTGTAGACGAGCACGCTGTCGCGGCACACCTCGTTGAAGCGCGCCACGCCCACCTCCTCGATCTGCCGCTTCCCGGAGATGCCGAGCTTCTTCTCCGCCTCGATCTCCACCGGCAGGCCGTGCGTGTCCCACCCCGCGATGCGCGGGACGTGGCGGCCCTGCATGGTGCGGAAGCGCGCGACGGCGTCCTTGAGGGTGCGCGCGAACATGTGGTGGATCCCCGGGCGGCCGTTGGCCGTGGGCGGACCCTCGAAGAAGACGAACGGCTCCCCGCCGGCGGTCCGCTCCAGGGACTTCCGGAAGGTGCCCTCCTCCTGCCAGCGCGCCAGGACTTCCTCCTCCAGCGCCCCGGTGGACGGGGGGAGGTCGGGGAATCTGCTCATGGGCTCGACTGATCTCTCCGGCGCGCCCGCGCGGCCGCGCCCCGATACGAAAACGCCCTCGGACGGGGGGTCCCCGCCCGGAGCCGGGTTGGTGTCTCGTCTCACTACCTTCCGCCCCACCGCACACCCTGCGGCGCGATCCGCCCTCTCACCGGCGGTTGAAACCGCTGCAACGACCACACGAAGCCCGCCTTCGCGGGCTGTCCTGCTCTCGGCTGGACCGATCCTCCGTCCAACGCGACAGGTGCGGCGGAACCGCGGCCGTGGAGTCCCGCAGGGACGAGTGTCGTAGCCAGCCGGGGGCTTTACGCCCCCGGTGCACGGACGCGACGTCGGATCTCCGCCATCACACCCCCGACCGTCGTGCGCATGCGACACGAGGTCGGATCGTCCGGCCGTCGTGCACCCCTCTCCCCTCGTGGGAGAGGGACGGGGGTGAGGGGTCGTCCCGCGGACGCGCCGACCTCTCCGTCTCGCGACGCCGACGCGGACCCGACGCGCCTACAGCCGCTCCACCACGCCTTCGACCAGCGCCGTCAGGTTCGGCTCCGCGGTGCGCGCCGTGGCGATGATGGTCTCGATGTTCGCGGGCTGCAGCGAGTCGGGGTAGCACTCGTCGGTGATGATGGAGACGCCCATCACGCGCATCCCGCCGTGCACGGCGACGATCACCTCGGGGACGGTGGACATCCCCACCACGTCCGCGCCGATCGTGCGGAGCATGCGGTACTCGGCGCGCGTCTCCAGGTTCGGCCCGGCGACGGCGGCGTAGACCCCGCGGCGCAGGACGATCTTCCGCTCCAGCGCGACCTGGACGGCCAGCGCCTGGAGCCCCGCGTCGTACGGCTCGCTCATGTCGGGGAAGCGCGGGCCCAGCGCGTCCACGTTCGGCCCCACCAGCGGGTTGTCGGCCAGCAGGTTGATGTGGTCGGTGATCAGCACCAGGTCGCCCGGACGCCAGTACGGGTGCATCCCCCCGCAGGCGTTGGAGACGACGAGCGTCTCCGCGCCCAGCGCGCGCATCACGCGCACGGGGAAGGTCACCTGCTGGAGCGTGTAGCCCTCGTAGCGGTGGAAGCGCCCCTGCATGGCCACGACGGGCTTTCCGCCCAGCGTGCCCAGCAGCAGCCGCCCGCTGTGCGACTCCACGGTGGAGAGCGGGAAGTGCGGGATCTCCTCGTACGGGATCGACGTCTCCACCTCGATCCGCTCGCAGAGCGCCCCCAGCCCCGTGCCCAGGACGATCCCGACCTCCGGCGCGAGGCCGCTCCGCGCGCGGATCGCCTCCACCGACTCGGAGATGCGGGCCGGGAGGTCGTCGACGGGAACCGTCACGCCTGCGCTCCCTCTTCCTCGCCGCTCCACCCGCCGGCCGGCGGCTCTCCCGCGGCGCGCTCCAGCGCCTCCATCTCCCCGCGCACGTTGGCGCGCTCCTCCTCCTGCTCTAGGTCGCCCATCTGGCGCTCCAGCAGGGCGCGGAACAGGCGCAGGTAGCGAACGCGCTGCCCCTGCACGCGGCGCAGCGACTCCGCGGCCATGCCGACCTGGCGGCGCGCCTCGCCCACCAGCCGCTCGCCCTCCGCGCGGGCCTCGCGCAGCAGGAGCTCGGCCTCGCGGCTGGCCTGCTCGCGCATCTCCTCGCGGAGCTGCTGGGCCGAGACCAGCGCCTCGTTCATGGCGCGCTCGCGGTCGCGGTACTCGGAGATGGCCTCCTGCATGGTCTCCACGCGCCCGTGCAGGGTGGCGTTCTCGCGCACCAGCTCCTCCATGCGCGCCACCACCTCGTCCAGGAAGTGGTCCACCGCCTCGGCGTCGTAGCCGCGCATCACGCGGCGGAAGTCGCCCTTCTTCTTTCGTACGTCCAGCGGTGTAAGGTCGATCATCGACCGCGCTCCCCGAAGAGGACCGATCCCACGCGGACGAGGGTGCTTCCCTCCTCCACCGCTATCTCGAAGTCGTTGCTCATTCCCATCGAAAGGTGCAGGGCCCGGAAGCCGTCCACCCCGCCGTCCGCCCGCTCCCAGAGCGCCCGAGTGGCCGCGAACGACCGGCGCACGGCGTCCTCGTCGTCGGTCAGCGGACCGATCGTCATCAGCCCCTCCACGGCCAGCCCCGGAAGGGCGCAGACGCGCGCCAGACCGTCCATCGCGCCCGCCACGTCGAAGCCGCCCTTGGTCTCCTCGCCCGAGGAGTTCACCTGCACCAGGCAGCGCACGGCCGACCCGCGCTTCACCGCCTCGGCCGAGACCGCCTCGGCCAGGCGGAGGGAGTCGACCGAGTGGAGCAGGTCGCAGAGAGGGAGTGCCTTCGCGACCTTGTTGCGCTGCAGGTGGCCGATCAGGTGCCAGCGCACCGCCTCGCGCCCCACGTCGCCGACCTTCTCCTCCAGCTCCTGCACGCGGTTCTCGCCCACGTCCGCCACGCCCACCGCGGCCACCGCTCGCACCGTGCCCGCGGGGTGGGTCTTCGTGACCGCCACCAGGGTCACGGGGTCGCTGCGGCCGGCCCGGTCGCGGGCGCGGTCGATGCGCGCCCGGACCTCCTGCACCCGGGCCGCCAGGGCGTCGCTCTCCATTCGACGGATCTTAACGGACGGACGGGGGCGGGAGCAAGGCGGGACGGCGGGTGACGTGCGGGGAAGCCGGTCCCTCACCGGCGGTTGAAACCGCTGCAACGACCACACGAAGCCCGCCTGCGCGGGCTGTCCGGCTCTCGGCTGGACCGATCTTCAGTCCGACGCGACCGATGCCGCGGTACCGCGGCCGTGGAGTCCCGCAGGGACGATCGTGGTAGCCAGCCGGGGGCTTCACGCCCCCGGAACGCGGACGTGCACCGACCTCCGCCGCCGACCGTCACCCCTCTCCCCTCGTGGGGGAGGGGCCGGGGGTGAGGGGCTCTCCGCGGGGACGCGCCCTCGTCCGACGCCCTCGGGGTCGGTGCGAGGCCTACCGCCGCGGGAACAGCGTGGTGGGGTCGTTGGACGACAGCAGCTCGCGGAGGCGCTCGGGGGCGAGGCCGCGGCGGAGTTGGCCGCGCCAGGCCACGGAGACCTGGCCGGTCTCCTCGGAGACGACGATCACCAGCGCGTCGGTCTCCTCGGAGAGGCCCAGGGCGGCGCGGTGGCGGGTGCCCAGGGTGCGGTCCTCCACCGGGAACTGCGTGAGGGGCAGGATGGCGCCGGCGGCCACGATCTCGTCGCCGCGGATGATGACGGCGCCGTCGTGCAGCAGCGAGTACGGGGTGAAGAGGTTCTGCAGCAGCGCGGCGGAGACGCGGGCCTGGAGCGGCGTGCCCGTCTCCACGAACTCCCCCAGCCCCACCTCGCGCTCCAGCGCGATTATGGCCCCCACCTTCGCGCGCGACAGCTCCTCGGCCGCCTCCGCGACCTCCTCCGCCACCTGGTTCTCCTCCAGCCGCGTGAAGAAGCGCAGCAGGCGGTTCTGCCCCAGGTGGGCCAGCGCGCTGCGCAGCTCGGGCTGGAAGACGATGAGCAGGGCGATGAAGCCGAAGCGGAAGAAGGCGTCCAGCAGGTACTCCAGCAGCGTCAGGCTCAGCACCCGCGCCAGGAGCGAGATGGCGACCAGCAGGACGAGCCCCAGCAGCATCTGGATCGCGCGGGTCCCGGTGAGCAGCACCAGGACGCGGTAGAACACCGCCGCCACGATCAGGATCTCGACCAGGTCCTTCCAGTCGGGCGACAGGAAGCCGATCTGCGCCAGGAAGCCGTTCATCGCGCGATGGGAATGCGAAGGATGGCCTCGGCCACGTCGAGCGCGTGGCGGGCGCCGCGCACGTCGTGCACGCGGAAGATGCGGGCGCCGCGCGCCAGCCCGGCCACGCACGCCCCCACGGTGGCCGCGTCGCGCTCCGACGCGGGCGCGCCGCCGGAGAGCGGCCCCAGGAACGACTTGCGCGAGGGGCCCAGCAGCAGCGGCCGGCCCAGCCGCGCCACGGTGCCCAGGCGCGCGATCAGCTCCGCGTTCTGCTCCCCCGCCTTGGCGAAGCCGATGCCGGGGTCCAGGACGACGCGCTCCGCGTCGATCCCCGCCTCGGTGGCGCGGCGGAGGACGGCGGCCAGCTCGTCGGCCACCTCCGCGGCCACGTCGCGGTAGACGGCGAGCGACTGCATGGTCTC
Source organism: Longimicrobiaceae bacterium (assembly GCA_030146875.1). Classification (GTDB taxonomy): domain Bacteria; phylum Gemmatimonadota; class Gemmatimonadetes; order Longimicrobiales; family Longimicrobiaceae; genus JASLAX01. The sequence continues at coordinate 27,673 of JASLAX010000137.1, read as the reverse complement.
GGGGGTCCCGCGCGTATGCATCAGGATCACCCCCGCGTCGTATTCGGCCAGCACGCCGGCCATGGCGGGGTCGCCCAGGCCGGACACGTCGTTCACCACGTCCGCGCCCAGCGCCAGAGCCTCACGCGCGACGGCCGCCTTGCGGGTGTCCACCGAGACCAGGACGCCGGCGAGGCGGTCCTTGAGCAGGGCCACGATGGGGAGCACCCGCGCGGCCTCCTCGTCGGCGGAGACGGGGGGGGCGCCGGGGCGGGTGGACTCGCCGCCCACGTCCACCAGGTCGGCGCCGGCCTCCACCATCCCGGCCGCACGCGCGAGGGCCGGCTCCGGCGCGCGGAACCGGCCCCCATCGCTGAAGGAGTCGGGCGTGACGTTCAGGATCCCGGCGACGAGCGGACGCTCCAGGGAGAGCGTCCGCCCGCGCACGAGCCAGGTGCCGGCGTCCCCCGGCATCCCCCTCAGGCCAGGCGCGGCGTCAGCCCCTCCACGCCGGGCGACGGAGACGAAGCGGGCGACGGCGACGGAAGGGCGGGCACCAGCGGCGGGCCCGTGAAGGCCGGCACCATCGGCGGCAGCTCCTGGCCGGCGGTCAGCAGGTGGATCTCGTCGGCGGTGAGCGTCTCGCGCTCCAGGAGCGAGGCCGCCACCCGGTGCAGCAGCTCCAGGTGCTCGGTCAGCACCGCGCGGGCGCGGGCGTGCGCCTCGCCCACGATGCGCGACACCTCGGCGTCCACGAGCTGCGCCGTCTTCTCCGACACCTCGCGCCGGTGCCCCAGCTCGCGGCCCAGGAAGACCTCCTGGTTGTTGTCCGAGATCAGGATGGGCCCCACCGCCTCGGAGAGCCCCCACTGCGTCACGTACTTCCGGGCCAGGCCGGTGGCCTTCTGGATGTCGCTGGCCGCGCCGGTGCTCACCCGGTCGCGCCCGAAGACGATCTCCTCGGCCGCGCGGCCGCCGTAGGTCATGACCAGCGACGCCTCGATCTTCTGCCGCGAGATGGAGACCCGGTCGTCCTCGGGAAGCGTGTAGGCGATGCCCAGCGCCATCCCGCGGGGAACGATGGTCACCTTGTGGAGCGGGTCGTTCCCCGGGACCTTGAGCCCGCAGAGGGCGTGCCCCGCCTCGTGGTAGGCGATCTGACGGCGCTCCTCCTCGCGCATGACGTAGGAGCGGCGCTCGGCGCCCATCATCACGCGGTCCTTGGCGTCCTCGAACTCGGCCATGTGCACCAGGTCGCGGCCGCGGCGGGCGGCCAGCAGCGCGGCCTCGTTCACCAGGTTCGCCAGGTCGGCGCCGCTCATCCCGGGGGTGGAGCGGGCCAGCACGGGCACGCTCACGTCCGAGGCCAGCGGCACCTTGCGCATGTGCACGCGCAGGATGCCCTCGCGGCCGCGCAGGTCGGGCGCGTCCACCACGATCTGGCGGTCGAAGCGGCCCGGGCGCAGCAGCGCGGGGTCCAGCACGTCGGGACGGTTGGTGGCGGCGACCAGGATCACGCCCTCGTTCGCCTCGAAGCCGTCCATCTCCACCAGGAGCTGGTTCAGCGTCTGCTCGCGCTCGTCGTGCCCGCCGCCCAGCCCGGCGCCGCGGTGCCGGCCCACGGCGTCGATCTCGTCGATGAAGATGATGCACGGCGCGTGGGCCTTCCCCTGCTCGAACAGGTCGCGGACGCGCGATGCGCCCACGCCCACGAACATCTCCACGAAGTCCGAGCCGGACATGGAGAAGAAGGGACGCCCCGCCTCGCCGGCGACGGCGCGGGCGAGCAGCGTCTTGCCGGTCCCCGGCGGGCCCACCAGCAGCGCGCCCTTGGGGATGCGTCCGCCGAGCCGCGAGAACTTCTTGGGGTCCTTCAGGAACTCCACGATCTCCTGGAGCTCCGTCTTGGCCTCGTCGGCGCCCGCGACGTCGTCGAAGGTGACCTTGGGGGTGTCGCCGGTGAGCAGGCGCGCCTTGCTCTTCCCGAACTGGAACGCCTTGTTCCCGCTGTTCTGCATCTGCCGGAACAGGAAGATCCAGAAGCCGAAGATCAGCAGCCAGGGCAGGAAGCTCAGCAGGGCCGAGCCCCAGCGCGTGTTGGCCTGGCGGGAGTTGATGGCCACGCCGGCCTTCTCCAGCTCCTGCACCAGCTCCCACTCCTTCGCCGGCAGGCGGACCTGGAACTCTTTGGTGGGCCCACGCTTGGAGGCGATGGAGCGGTTCAGCTTGCCCTTGGCCAGGTAGGAGTCCTCCTCCATGTCCAGCCGCGCCACGTTGCCCTTCTCCAGCTCGCGCCGGAACTGCGTCCACTCGATGAGCTCGGCCTGGCGCTCCTGCTTGCCCATGAGCTGCAGGAGCATCACGGGCACGAGGATCACCACGAGCCAGAAGGAGACGGTCCGGAGGATCCGTCCCCAACGCGGGGGCTTGCCGTTACCGCTGTCGCGCTCGGACATGTCGCTTTCTTCCCTGGCGGCTCACCCGCGCGCGCGGCGCGGGCGGACCGCCCGAACGGGCCCTTAGAGGGTCCCGATGAACGGCAGGTGGCGGTAGTTCTCGGAATGGTCCAGGCCGTAGCCGATCAGGAACTCGTGGGGGGCGTCGAAGCCCACCCACTTCGGCTCGCGGACCAGGTTGGTGGCGATGTGCTTGTGCAGCAGCGCGCAGATCTCCAGCGACCTGGGGTCGCGCTGCTCCAGCAGGGGAACCAGGCGGGAGAGCGTGGTGCCGCTGTCGACGATGTCCTCCACCAGGATCACGTGCTTGCCGGTGAAGCTGGCCTCCGGGTCGTACAGCAGTCGCACCTCGCCCGACGAGGTGGTGCCGCTCCCGTAGCTGGAGGCGACCAGGAAGTCCACCTGCAGCGGGCGCTGGATCTCGCGGACCAGGTCGCTGAGGAAGATGAAGGAGCCCTTCAGCAGGCCCAGGACCAGGATCTCGTCCCCTTCGGGGATGGAGTCGGTGATCTCGTGGCCCATCTCGCGCACCCGCGTGGCGATCTGCTCGGCGGTGTAGGCGACGCTCCGGAGCGGCATGCCGCCGGTGCGGGCGAGGGTCTGGGCGGAGTCAGCTGCCATCTACCATCGCGAGAAAGAGTGCCCGCTCCCCGGCGCGGGGAACGGTGGACGGCGCCTGCGCGATCCCTGCGACCCAGACGAGCGTTCCGTCCGCGTCCGCCACCACGGGGACGCGCGCCCGCGCCGCGCGCGGAACGCGGGCCTCGCCGAAGAGCTTCTTCAGCGGCTTGGTGCCGCCGCGGGTGCGGATGCGGTCCCCCGCGATCCATCCGCGGACCGTCAGCGGCGTCCGCAGGTCCCGCAGCGCGAACGCGGCCTCCGGCCCGGCCGCGGGGGCGTCCCGCCCGCTCCACGGCCCCACCCGCCAGCGCACCCGCCGTGGGAGCCCGCCGATGGTCGCGGCGCCCTCTCCGGCGCTGCCGTCCCCTTCCGGGAAGACGGCGAGCGGCGCGTCGGGGAGCGAGGTCCCCGAGGGCCGCTCGATGCGCGCGGCGCCGAACTCGGTCCTGATCCGGACGCCGCCCGGAAGGAGGAGCTCGCGGCCGCTGGGTGCCGAGGTAATAAACTCAAGCGCCAACCGGGTTCCCGCCCGGTCCAGCACCACCCCCAGGGGCCGCAGCAGATCGCGGAGGAGCCGCGCGGCCACGGCCGAATCATAACCGGCGACCACACCCCTGACAAGCACGAGCCCCCCCTCGTCCTCGCGCGCCGCGGCCTCTCGCAGCGGGCGCAGGACGGCCCGCCAGGCGGCCTCGTCCTCGCGCGCCAGGTCGGCCAGGCGGGCCAGCGCGCGCGTCGCCCCCGGGGCCACGGCGCGCTCCGCCAGGGGGAGCAGGCGGTGGCGCACGGCGTTGCGGCGCGGCCCCGGCGCGGCGTTGCTGGGGTCCTGGCGCCAGCGCGCGCGCCGCTCGCGCAGGTACCGCCGCAGCTCGCGGCGGGTGAACGGCAGCAGCGGCCGCACGATCCCGTCCGAGTCGGGTGCGATCCCCGCCAGCCCCGCCGGACCCGTCCCCCGCAGCGCACGGAAGAGCACCGTCTCCGCCTGGTCGTCCGCGTGGTGGCCCGTCGCGATGCGCGAGGCGCCCGCCTCCGCCGCCACCCGCCGCAGGAACGCGTACCGCGCCGCCCGCGCCGCCGCCTCCCCGCGCGGGGCCTGCGCGAGCCGCTCGGCGACCAGCGGCACCTCCCACGCCCGGCAGAGCCCGCGCACCCACTCCGCGTCCGCCGCGCTCTCGCGCCGCAGCGCGTGGTCCAGGTGCGCCGCCGTCAGCTCGATCCCCTCCTCCCCCGCCGCGCGCCGCAGCAGGTGCAGCAGCGCCACCGAGTCCGCCCCGCCCGAGAGCGCCACCACCACGCGCGCGCCACCGAGCCCCAGCTCGGCGAGTCCGCGTCGGAAGCGCGCTTCGAGGTCGGGGGAGACGGGCATCGGGAGGGAGAAGGGGGAGCGTACGGCCGTGAAGGCGGGAGGAGCATGGAAGAGCGCGGCAGCCGAGCGCAGGCCGGACGGCGGACGAGCCGCGTCCGACGGAGGACTTCCGCCGTCCGCAACCACCAGCCAACCAATGAATTCGCCGTCTGGAACGACGAGGAAAGTCCGCGGAGCGGACTCGGCATCCAGCGCGTCCGCCGTTCCGTCCGGCAGGACGGGCGCCGTTCTCAGCAGGGGGCTTTACGCCCCCGGACCGCGGACGAAGCACCGCGCCTGATCGTCGGGCATCGTGCACCCCTCTCCCCTTGTGGGAGAGGGGCCGGGAGTGAGGGGTCCCGCCGCCGCACGGCAATCGGCCGGCGGGGATCCCCCGGAACCGCGGGAGCACGGCGGTCGATCGTGCCCGCGCCCCCCGCCCCCGCACTGCCGGTCCCTGCGCTACTCGTCCTCGGGTACGCTCGCGGGCGTCTGCTGCCCTCGGCCGGTCGACGTGGACGTTCGCCCGGCGGAGGCCGATCCGGAGCCCGAGCCGCGAACGGAGAGCTCGCAGCGGACGCCGCGCACTCCCTCGACGTCCCAGGCGTCGTCGGTGGCGTAGCGGATCTCGTCGTAGTCGGGGAGCTCGCCGCGCAGGGTGACGACGCCGTCGCTCACCTCCACCGTGATGGCGTCGGCGTCGACCCAGGTGTCGTAGAAGAGGGCCTCCTGGACCTCCTCCCTCAGCTCGTCGTCGGGGCGGCGGCGGCTGTGCAGGCGCGCGTGGTACGGGCCCAGGCCGTAGCGCGCGGGCCCGTAGACGGCGGTGGTCCCCTCCTCCTCCATCCCGCCCGGCTCGCCTGGGAGCCCCAGGTCGTCCTCGGACCGCGCGCGGTCGATGCCGGCGTGCTGCCCCCCGCCCCACCCGGGGTGCGGCCGGAAGTCGCCGTGCATCCCGCCGCCGTGCGGCCCGCGGAAGGCGCCGTATCCCCCGTCGTAGCCGCGGCGCGGACCGCCGCCCTGCTGGGGCGGGAGCCCCCAGCCGCGCTCGTAGCCGTACTGTCCCCCCGGCCGGCCCCACCCCTGGTCGTAGCGCGCCATCGTTCCTCCCGGTGTGCTGCGCCGCGCCCGCCCGCGGGAAGGTCCCGGGCGCGGGCGAACGTCTCCGAAAGACGGCGTCAGGCGCGCAACAACCGTTCCAGAAAGGGCTCCGCCTCGCCCTCCGGCGGCCCCGGCGGCAGAGGGCGGCCGGCCACCTGGTGCAGCACGCGGGCGAGGCGGTCGGGGCGGTCGCTGATGATCCCGTCCGCGCCCCAGGAGAGCAGCCGCCGCATGTCCGCCTCCTCGTCCACCGTCCACACGTGCACGGCCACGTTCCGCGCGTGCAGCTCGCGGATGAAGCGCGGGTTCAGCACGCGGCGGCCGGCGAAGGTCTCGGGGATCTGGAAGGCGTCCACCGTGGGGCGCCAGAGCGCCGTGCCCCGGCAGAGGTGGAGCGCGAAGAAGGCGCGGCCCTCCTCGCCCGAGGCGCTGGTGGCGCCGGGGTAGGCGCCGAAGCGCGAGCGGTTGGCCAGCCGGCCCGCGGCGATCAGCACGCGCTGGGTGGCGCCGGCCGCGTGGACGACCTCCCATACCCGCTCCTGCGCCGCGCCGTCCTTGATCTCCACGTTCACGCGCGCGTGCGGGGGAAGCTCCGCCAGCACCTCGGCCAGGGTGGAGACGCCCACGCCGCGCCGGCGGAACGGGAACGTCTTCCCTCCGTCGGGCGTGAAGCGGTACCCCGCGTCCAGCTCGCGCACCTGCGCCAGGGAGAGGGCGCGCACCGGCCCCTTGCCGTCGGTGGTGCGGTCCACCACGTCGTCGTGGGTGACCACCACCTCGCCGTCGCGCGTGGGGTGGACGTCGATCTCCAGCAGGTCGGCGCGCCACCACGCCAGGGCGCGGCGGAAGGCGAGCAGCGTGTTCTCGGGGGCCAGGGCGGAGCCGCCGCGGTGGGCGATCAGCAGGGGGGCCCCGGCCATGTAGCGCCGGCCGGGACGGCTCCCCCCGCGCGCGGGAAGTCGCACGGTCGGGGCTCCGGGGTGGGGGCGTGAGAGAGGGGGGAAGGGCGCCTAGCGCGCCGCGTGGACCCGCTCGATGTCGGCGGGGGTCAGGCGGTAGAGGCGGTAGAGCACCAGGTCGATCAGGTCGCCCGTCATGGCGCGCGCCCAGACGACGCGCTGCGAGTCGGCGCCGGCCTCCAGCTCGGCCGTGAGCGTGGCGAAGCGCTCGCCCAGGAAGCCCAGGATCTCCTCGACCGCGTCCGGGTGGGGCCGGGCGGGCGCCAGCGTGTCGGCGGGCGCGCGCTCCACCAGCAGCCCGTTCACGTAGGCCAGCAAGCCGGGGAACACCAGCTCGGTCAGGTGCCCGCCGCCGATCAGCTCCTCGTCGGTCAGCTCCTCCCACGACAGCTCGTTCCAGTACAGGTCCTCGGCCTCGCGGCGGAAGAACTCCAGGCGCTCGGGCGAGATGGGGTCGGCGTGGATGGCGGCGGGGACCAGGGCGCGCCCCAGGGCGCTGCAGATGCGGGAGCGGCGCAGCTCCAGGAGCTCGGATGCGGTGCGGGGAGCGCTGCCGGATCGGGTCATGGGGAGGGTGGTCGCTCGGGTACCTGCGCGCCGCCGGGGGGACTTCGGGGCGGGAGTTCGGGGCGGACAAGGTATGCCACGGGGAGGGACGCCGCAACGGCGCCCCGCCCGTCAGCCCGCCGTCTCCACCGGGGTGCGCGCGGGCCCCGCGGCGCCGAGCTGCTCCGCCGTGACCTCGGTGCCGTCCAGGCTGGCGCGCTCGATGGCCGCTCCGGAGAGGTCGGCCCCGGTCAGGTCCGCGCCGGTGAGGTCGGCGCCCGTCAGGTCGGCCCCGGCGAGCGACGCGCCGCCCAGGCGGGCGCCCGCGAGCGAGGCGCCGGTGAGGTGCGCCCCGCGCAGGTCGGCGCCGGTCAGGTTGGCGCCGGCCAGGTCGGCGAACTCGAGCGTGGCCCACTCCAGGTACGCGCCCGAGAGGTTGCAGCCGCGCAGGTACGCGCCCGTCAGGTTGGCGCCCTTCATCCGCGCCTTCTCCAGCTCCGCGCCGGTGAGCACCGCGCCCTTCAGGAAGGCGCCGGTGAGCTGCGCCCGCGTCAGGTACGCCCACTCCAGGTACGCGCCCTCCAGGTACGCCCACTCCACCGTCGCGCGCTCCAGGTACGCCCCCCAGAGGTGGGCGCCCTTCAGGTACGCCTCCGTCAGGTTGGCCTCCACCAGATCCGCGCCCTTCAGGTCCGCCCCTTCCAGGTCGGCGCCGGCCAGGCCGGCTCCCTTGAGCGTGGCCCCGGCGAGCTTCGCGCCGCGCAGGTTGGCGCGCTCCAGGTTCGCCCCGGCCAGGTTCGCCCGCTCCAGCACCGCCCCTTCCAGGTCCGCGCCGCGCAGGTTGGTGTGGCCCGCGGCCACCAGCATCCAGACGTCGCGGTCCGTGAGGATCCGTCTCTCCATTCGCGGCCTCCCCCGGCGCGCGGCCGGGACGGGGTGGATCAGGGACGTGGGGAGAAGGGCGTCAGCCCAGGGGACCGCCGGTCCCGGCGCGCTGCGCCGCGAAGCGCCAGCGCATGCGCCCGCGCCAGCCGCAGCGCTTGCAGCAGCGCGCGGCGGTGGCGCCCACGGAGGCGCAGGCGCGGTCCAGCCAGCGCTCGGAGGCCTGCTGCCGCTGCGTCATCTGCCGGCAGGCCGGGCACTCGGGCGCGTACGGAAGCCGGGCCAGGTACTGGACGATGAATACCGGCGCCGCCAGCGCCAGCGCAAGACCCGTCAGAACCACTCCTTCCATCCCTCTTCCTCCCTCGCGTTCGCTCCGTCGCCGTGCCCCGGATGGTGCGGAGCTTGCACGTGCAATCGCCGTTCCGCGCGGCGGATACGGGCATTTCCGGGTCCCCGGCGCGGCGGCGAAACCGACCAGGAGGAAGCATGAGGCACCGGAACGAGGACCCGAGCTTCGACCCGGACGAGGTGGAGGAGAACGACCCGCTCGGCGAGCAGGCCTTCGCCGCGGAAGGGTTCTCCGACGCGCCCGGCGGCGGGCCGGCCTTCTCCGCCCCCGGCATGGAGGACGAGACGCCGGACCGCCGCCCGGACCGCGGCGGGCAGAAGGTGGCCGGCGTCTCGGAAGAGGCGCAGCACCGGCAGAACACGCCCAGCGAGGACCGCCCCGACTCCGAGGACGTGGTGATCCGCGAGCGCGGCGGCCAGTCCAAGGGCGACCCGGCGGTCGGCGGCACGCGGCCCGAGTCCTGAGCCCCTGACGACGCGAGGGCGCCGGGATCCCCGGCGCCCTCCGTCTTCCCCGCCCCCGATGCTTCCGCCTCCCTCCGAGAAGCTCCCCTTCGACGTCCACGCCGTCGTGCGGCGCGTTGCGAAGGCGGTGGAGCCGTTCCCGAAGGCCGCGCTGTTCGAGCTGGCGGAGGAGGGATTCTCGTCCGCCTTCCAGCAGCTCGCCGCGTGCATCATCTCCATCCGCACCCGCGACGAGGTGTCGCTCCCCGTGGCCCGCGAGCTCTTCGCGCGCGCCCGCACGCCCGCGCAGGTGGCGGCGCTGACGTGGCAGCAGGTGGACGAGCTGATCGGCAGGGCGGCCTTCCACGAGGCCAAGGCGCGCCAGATCCACGAGATCGCCGTCCGCGCGGTCCGCGACCACGGCGGCGAGGTGCCGTGCGACGGGGAGACCATCCTGGGCTTCCGCGGGGTGGGGCCCAAGTGCGCGAACCTCGTCCTCGGGATCGCCTGCGGGGTCCCGAAGATCGGCGTGGACGTCCACGTCCACCGCGTCACCAACCGCTGGGGCTACGTCGCGGCGCCGACGCCCGAAGGCACGATGGCGGCCCTGGAACGCCTCCTCCCTCCGAAGTACCACGTGGAGATCAACCGGGTCCTGGTCCCCTTCGGCAAGCACGTCTGCACCGGCCGCCTGCCGAAGTGCTCCACCTGCCCCGTCCTCGACTACTGCCGGCAGGTGGGGGTGACGGAGCATCGCTGAAGTGGGCTACATGGCACGTCTCGCCTTGCTCACCTCGGACTACAAGCATACAATCGAGCGCGAACGCCCGGTGGCGCGCCCAGGCCCGCACGTGCTTCAGCGGGTTCACTGCGCTACTTCTACACACGCATCAAGGCGAGGCTGGCTGGTCATTGCTGCGAGCCGCAAGTTCTTGTCAACCCTAAGGCGAATACCCGATGCCTCCACTCCGCTACCGTACCCTAAATCCGTACGACCTCGAAGCTGCCGTCGCAGGCGACCTCGAGCGTGCCATGCAGAAGCGTGGCGCGACAGTACGCCACATCGGGGGTGCCGGCAACCCCGACATTGTGGTGGATTGCGGAGCCTTCGTTCTCGTGGTGGAGGTCGCCTCTCGCACCGGAGCATCAGCTGCGGCGGAGTACCTGGCGATCCGTGAGCACCGCGACCATACTGAACGTGAATTCGGAAAGCCAACCCACCTGCTTTTTAGCTGCTGGGCGTCTCCGCCGCGCCTGACGAAGGCGATGCAGGAAGAGAATAGCGCCCGAGAGGGGCGGGGTGAGCCGGGGCGATCTTTGTTCCTCGACCTGCTTTCGTTGGAGCGAGTGCTTCAGCGGCTCGGTGAGACGTCGCGTGACTTATATCCAAACGACAGGTGGGCCCAATGGTTCGCCCGCTGGGCGGAAATCGGTGATGACGTGGTTGCGCTGGAGCTCCTCCAGGGCACCGTCTTTACCGAGGACCAGCCACTAGAGGAATTCGTTCACGAACTCGTCGAGAAACGCACTCAGGCCAAGCAGGAGAAGCTCCGGAAAGACATCCGTAGGCTTGAGGACCTGCTACGGCACCGCAACGTCACGCGGGACGAGGCAATGCGGGTGTTGGTCTACATCGTGTTCGTGAAGCTGTATGAGGAGAAGCGAGAAGCGCGAGGCGGTACGAACCGCTTCACCGTGGAAACCTTCCCACAGTACCGCAATAGCCTCTCTGCGCGCAGCCGTGCCGAGTACGAGGGACGCACCCTTCAGCACCTTATTGAGGCTGAGATTGCGTTGGATGATGATGTGCGGCAGGCAAATCTCCTGGAAGGCGTTCGGATGCCTGTTCAGATCAATGATGGATTCGTAGAGGGTGAGGTGCTTCCCCGGCTGGATGACTACCGCTTTCGCGGCACCCACGTGGACGCGCTCGGAGCGGTATTTGAGGCGCTGGCCCGCAGAGCGGAAAAGGACACTCGTATTGGGCAGTTCTTCACACCCGATCCCATCGCTCGCTTCGCCGTCGACGTTAGCCGGCCGGGCGCAGCGGAGACAGTACTAGACCCTGCAGCCGGGACGGGTAGGTTTTTGGTGTACAGCATGGAGAGGATGCGCCAGCACGCCTCGACTGTCACCGGTGTCCCGCTGGCAACCGTGCTACAGTCTATCGAGACGCGCCAGATACTTGGGACCGATGCCGACCAGTGGATCGTCACCATCGCCAAGATGAACATGTACGTTCACGGCGACGGCAAATCGAACATTATTCGGGAGAACGGACTGTTCCTGTCTGACATCCAAGTATTCCCGACTCGTCCTGGCGTGCTCCATGGCCAAGTAGATGTGTGCCTGACGAATCCTCCCCTCGGGGATATGGACTACCAGGCCTACGCGGCCGACATTGCGGCGCGCGCTCAGTATGCGGGAGCGGCCGACGAGTGGCTCGCTGAGCGGCTCCCTTTGCTGCCCGGTGAATTCCTAGAAGAGCGGGTCTCCAGGGACGCGGAGCAGAAGATCCGCCTGTGGAGCGAGCGTTACCGCAAAGCGATTGCGGACGAAGATGCGCGTGAAGAACGAACCGCGAACAGGTATTTGTCATATCACCAGCGTCGCCTTGCAGAAGCGAGCGCGACACTCGCGGCTAAGAACGGCACTTACCGAGTATCTGGAAATACAGCCAAAGGCGGAGCGCTGTTCCTCGCGGCGATTAAGGATTACCTGAAGCCGGTGCAGGATGCAGCCGCACCCGAGGAGCGGCGAGGCGGCCGAACGTGTATCATTGTCGATGAAGCGATCATGAACACGCCGGAATATGCCGAGACGCGCCGGTTCATCCGAGAAAACTTCTTCGTAAAGGCAGTCTTCAGTTTCTATCGTGACGCCTTCTGGTATCAGGCACGCACGACAGCAAAGACCTCCCTACTGTACCTCTACCGGAAGCCGGACCCCTCAGTGGGCCAGCGAGAGCCTGTGTTCTACTGCCACGTCGAGAAGATCGGCTTCACACGCACGGGGAAGCCGGACGAGAGCCAACTGCCGCAGATCCTTGCTAGCTACCGGGAGTTCGAGAACGCTCTCCGCGAAAGTTATCGAGGTGATCACTTCGATCACGCCGATGCCCTGCAGCGGGTCAGGGGATTGGCGCTCCCCACCGCCGCACGGGTCCGGTGGAGTCCCCATGAAGTTGAGCATGCCGGTGCCCGGATGGACTACGCCTATGAGGTGGCGCGACAGATCCGGGCCACGCTCCCGCAGGACCATAGGTCTCTGGGGGATCTCGTAACCGTCGAACACCGCCCTGCGAATGAGAACCCGTTAGGCCTCTACACCTTCGCGACGATTGATCGCAACACTGGTGAAGTCCGAACACGAGGCGAGAGAACGACCGAATATAGGCCTGAGGATCTTCTTGTGGTTGAGGAGAACGACCTCGTGCTCTCCGGAATCGACTTCGTTCACGGTTCCGTAGGCTTCGCGGGTCCCGAAGTGCATGGACAGGTTGTGTCGAAGGAGTTCTACATTCTGCGGCTTCGGCCGGAACACGAGGACGAAGTCGACCCGCGCTTCCTCGCGTTGTTCCTTCGAACCCCCCGGATTCGCGATCTGGTGGCCGGGACTATCACGGGCACCTCGAACCGGACACGAGTAGAGGACGAGGCTGCCCTGCTCTCTCTACCACTTCCCAGCTTGCCTGGTATCGAGGCGCAACGCGAGGTAGCTGATCATGTAGAGGAGGCGCTTGGTCTCCGCCGTGAAGCAAGACGCCTGCTCCATAGAGGTCTACGCGAGGCAGACGCAGTGTGGGCAGTCGACCCTGGAGGTGACGCGTAAATAAGCTTGTCACGCCAGCACCGGGTGGAGTATGGCGTCTTCCGAGAAGACGCCCTCGAGCACCGAACCGCTCTGCCCCAACTCGCACATTTCTCTGCGCCTCGTGCGAATAAACCCGCACGAGTCCGGGCCCTGGCGACTGGGAGGTGCGCACTTCGGACGGCGAGTGCTCAGGCTTACTCCTGCGGGACCCCCTTGGATGCCGCGGCTACGCTGCCTGGGTGAGGGAGCGTAGCCGGGCGACCAGCCCACCCAGGGCGCGCAGGACGCGCTCGTCGCCTTCGCGGAGGAGGGCGGCCAGGATGTGCTTGCAGACGCGGTCGCGCCAGAGGTGGTCGCCGCAGTCGCAGCGGGGGTGGGCGACCGTGTGGAGGTCCACCCAGTGCTCGTCGCGGCCGCCGCTCACGCGGTAGCGGCCGCGGCCCCGCGGCTCCACCCGCAGGCCCAGCGACCGCTCCAGGCGCGGGAGGTCGACGCTCCCCGCGGCCGTCAGGTCGATCGTCTCCCTCGTCATCTCCTCCTCCGTTTTTTCCGAGGTCCCCGCGCCGGGTCCCGCCACTCCAGGTGATACACCGAACGCATCCCGAAGATCGTCGACTCCACCCTGTTGACGTGCGTGCGGCACCTTCGGCGGGAGGGCGGACGCAGCAGGGGCCGCGCCCTGAGCTGGACGCGGCCCCTGCTGGTGCGATCGAGTGCGGGCGGAGGGTCAGCCTCGCTCCTCGCGCGGGTGGCCGTGGCCCTGGTTCCTGGACTGGCCGGACTCGTCCGCGTCGCGGTTGGTGCCTCTCGTCGCGCGGTCCCTGGTCCCGAACTCGGCGCCCTGGTTGTCGTCGCCCGGGTCGCACTGCGGCGTGTTGCCCGTGGTGACCTTGCCCGGTCCCTGGTGCGTCGTCTTCAGCTCCCCCATCGTTCCTCCGTGGTGAGGTTCACATTCGCCGTTCCGCCCAAGGCGAGCGGGTCGCAAGATGCGTTCCGGCAACGGCATCCGGCGGGGCCGGATGTCGCGCGGATAGCACGGAAATTGCGCCCGCCCCCTCGCTGGAAAAAAAGGGTCACGAGACCGTTGCGGGAACGCTCCGGCGTCGATACCTTCGATCCAGAGACCGATGATCGACCGCGGGACCGCTACGGACGGTCTCGTGACGCGGAGCACGGCGAGAGCCCGCTCCCCCGCCCGCCGGGACCGCGCGCACGCAGCGCGCCCTCCCCCCGGGCGAAGCCGGAAAGGAGGGTGAGGTGAAGATCTGTGACCTCGATTCCTGTGCCCCCGAACCGACGCTCCGCAAGGAACGCCCCGCAGCCTGCTGCGTGGGCGTTCTTCTTTTTCCGTAACCCCGGACCCGGAAGGCAGCGATGATCGACTACGGGATGATCAACAAGATCCAGAAGGCCAAGACGTACGCCACTGAGCCCGAGCGCATCCACTTCAAGAGCCTGGAGGTCGAGTTCGACGGCCGCAACGGCAACCACTCGGTCGACTTCCGCGACGGCCACTGGCACTGCGACTGCGGGTACTTCCACGCGCACCAGACCTGCAGCCACACCATGGCCATGGAGCGCGTCCTGGGCGTGATGTCCCCGGCCGAGGTGGAATAGCCCGGGAGAACGCATTCCGCCCCCGCGCGAGCGGGGCCCCATCACGAGACGGCGCCGCGCGGGATTCCCCTCGCGGCGCCCGCCGTTTCCCCCTCCCCCGTCCTCCCCCTCCGCCGCCGTCCTCCCTCACCCCGCCGTGGCGAGGGCCCGCAGCCGCCCCGCGATGGCCTCCAGCGGCAGCACCTCGTCCACCACCCCCGCGCGGACCGCCTCCCGCGGCATGCCGTAGACGACGCAGGTGGCCTCGTCCTGCGCCAGCACGCGGGCGCCCGCCTTCCGCGCCGCCTCCAGCCCCGCCACCCCGTCGCTCCCCATCCCCGTCAGGATCACCGCCACCGCGGCGGCGCCGTACGCCCGCGCGACGGACTGGAAGAGGAACGAGCCGGAGGGGCGGAAGCCCGCGACGGGCGCGCCGTCTCCCAGCAGCACCAGCCCCCCGGCGCCGACGCCGAGGTGGTGGCCGTCCGGCGCGAGGTAGACCGTGCCCGCGGCGAGCCGCTCCCCCACCCCGGCCACGCGCACGCGCAGCGGCGTGGACCCCCCGAGCCACTCCGCCAGCGGGCCCACGAAGCCGGGGGAGATGTGCTGCACCACCAGGACGGGGAGCGGGAAGTCCCCCGGCAGGGCGGAGAGCACCGTCTGGATGGCCGCCGGGCCGCCCGTGGACGCGGCGACCGCCACCACGCGCGGACGCGGGCCGGGGCGCGGGCCCGGCGCGGGAGAAGCGGTCGCGGGTGCGGACGGCGCGACCGTCCGGCGGCGGACCAGCTTCACGTCGGCCAGCGCCTTCACCATCGCCACCAGCTCCCGCGCCTCGGCGTCGAACGTGGGGGACCCGGGGGAGGACGGCTTGGGGAGGACCATCAGCGCGCCGTGGCGGGTGGCCTGCAGGGAGAGCGCGACGTCGGACCGGTCGGCGGCGGAGGAGACGATCAGGATGGGGGTGGGCACGCGCGCCATGATCTCACGCGTGGCCTGGAAGCCGTCCATCCCCGGCATGTGGATGTCCATCGTCACCAGGTCGGGCCGCATCCGCTCCACCATCTCCACCGCCCGCGCCCCGTCCGCCGCCTCGCCCACCACGGTGATGCCGGGGTCGCCGCGCAGGATCTCCACCAGCAGCTCGCGCGCGGCGCGCGAGTCCTCCGCCACCACCACGCGGATCACGCGCCCTCCCCCAGCAGGCGGCGCACGGTGTCGAGCAGGCCGTTCTGGTCGAAGCCGGACTTGCCCAGGTACGCGTCCGCCCCCGCCTCCATCCCGCGGCGGCGGTGCTCGGGCTTCTCCAGCGAGGTGACCAGGATGACCGGGAGGGCCGCGAGATGTCGCGAGCCGCGGATGGCGGCGCAGAGGGCGAAGCCGTCCATGCGCGGCATCTCCACGTCGCTCACGACCAGGTCGGCGCCGCGCTCCTGCAGGATCCGCCACGCGTCCGCGCCGTCGAACGCCGTCTCCACGCGGTAGCCGGCCGCCTCCAGCGTGGCCTGCTCCAGCGTGCGCGTGGTGATGGAGTCGTCCGCCACCAGGATCCGCGGCACGGCCCTCTCCCGCCTCTCCGCCGGAGCGGAGACGGGGGAGAGCGCGCCGCCCGCGAGGCCCGTCGCCACCACCTCGGCGGCGTTGGCGACCAGCGCCACCTCGCCGCTGGGGAGGATGGCCGCGCCGGCCAGGTGCGGGACGCGCGTCGTGCCGATGGGCCGCACCATCAGCTCCTCCTCGCCCAGCAGCTCGTCCACCGCGACGGCCACGCGGCGCGGGTCGGTGCGGAGGAGGACGACGGAGAGGGGGCCGGCCGGAGGGCGCGCGACGAGCGGGGGACCCAGGAGCGCGGCGAGGGAGACGACCGGGACCGGCCCGTCGGGGGTGAGGACGACGTCGCGGTCGTCGGAGCGGCGCAGCGCGGCGGGGTCGACGCGCACCAGGTGCTCCACCGCCGCCGTCGGCAGCGCCACCGTGGTCCCGCCGACGCAGGCGAGGAGGGCGCGCACGGTCGCCAGCGTCAGCGGCGCCTCCAGCGTGAAGACGGCGCCCCCCGCCTCCCCCGGCGCGGCGGAGACGGTCCCGCGCACGCGCTCCATCGCGGCGCGCACGGCGCCCAGCCCCACGCCGCGCCCGGAGACGACGGTCGTTCGGTCCCGCGTGGACATCCCCTCCTCGAACAGGGCGGCCAGGACCCCGGCGTCGTCCTCCGGCGCCCTCCCTCCCCCCCGCTCCAGCCGCGCGCGGATGGCGGCGACGTCGAACCCCCGCCCGTCGTCGCGCACCACGACGCGCATCCCGTCACCGGCCAGCCCGGCGCGCACCTCCAGGGTGCCCGCGGGCGGCTTCCCCGCCCGCGCGCGCTCCTCCGGCGTCTCGATCCCGTGGTCCACCGCGTTGCGCGCCAGGTGGATCAGCGCCTCGCGCACCCCGTCGATCACGGCGCGGTCGGCCTCCACCTCCGCCCCGTCCACGCGGAGCAGCACCTTCTTCCCGGTCGCCTCCGCCAGGTCGCGCACGGCGCGCGGCAGCGCCTCGGCCGCGTCGGAGAAGGGCCGCATGCGCAGGCGCCGCACGTCCTCGGCCACGCGGTCCGTCGCCCCGCCCAGCGCGCGCGACTCGGCGCCCAGGACGTCGGCCAGCCGCCCGGCGTCGCGCGCGAGCCCCCGCATCCGCTCGTCCATCGCCGCCAGGGCGTCCACCGTGGCGGCGGGGGCGCCGGACCTCTCCACCGCCACGCGCAGGGCGCGCCCCGTGCGCCGCCACTCGCTCTCCCACCGCGCGGCGCGCTCCCCCATCTCACGCAGCTCGGCCACGCCCGCGCCCACGCGCCCGCGGGCCAGCACGAGCTGCCCGGCGGAGGCGAGGAGCGCGTCCAGCTTCTCGGTGCCCACGCGCAGGCGGCCCTCCAGCGCCGCCGCGGTGGAGGGCGCCGCCGGCCCCCCCTCCGTGGGCGCGGGAGCGGGAGCGGGAACCTCCCCGCGCTCGACGGCGAGGTGGAGGGCGTCCAGCTCGTCGCCGCCCGCGTCCGCGCCCGCGCGCATCCGCATCCCCACCGCCGCGAGCCCGTCCGCCACCGCGAAGAGCAGCCGGAACTCGCCGGGGGTGAGGGAGCCCCCGTCGCGGGCGCGGGCCAGCCGCTCCTCCAGGGCGTGGCAGAGGCGCTCCACCGGCTCGATGCCGGCGGCGCGCGCCGCGCCCTTCAGCGTGTGCGCCGCGCGGAAGAGGGAGCGCAGGGGCGCCGCGGCCCCCGGCGCGGCCTCCAGGGCCAGCAGGTCCGCGTTCATCGCGGCGACCTGCTCGTCCAGGTCGTCCAGGAACGCGGCCCGCAGCCGCGCGGAGAGGGACGGGCGGCTCACGCGCGCCGCGCCGCCGAGCCGGTGCCCACCAGCTCCAGCAGCGACCCGCCCAGGTCGTGCAGGTCCTGCGCGGCGCGCTCCGTCTGGCGGATGGCGGCCAGGCTCTGGTGCACCACGTCCTGCACCTGCAGCATGGCCTGGCGGATCTGCGCCATCCCCGCCGACTGCTGGCCCGACGAGGCCGCGATCTGCACCGCCGCCTGCGCCGCGTCCGCCACCGTCTCGGCGAGCTGGCGGATGGTCTCGCCCGCCTCGCCGATCTCGCGGGCGCCGGCGGAGGCCTGCTTGGTGCCCTCCTCCGTGCTCATCACCGCCGACGCCGTGGCGCGCTGGATCTCGCCCAGGATGCGGCGGACCTGCACCGTCGCCTTGCGCGACTGCTCGGCCAGGGTGCGGATCTCCGCGGCGACCACGGAGAAGCCGCGGCCGTACTCGCCGGCGCGCGAGGCCTCGATGGCGGCGTTCAGGGCCAGGAGGTTGGTCTGCCCCGCGATCTCGTCCACGCTGGCGATGATCTCGCCGATGGACTGCGCCTGCTCCGCCAGCGCCACGATGCTCCCCGCGATGGACTCCACCTGCGTGCGCAGCTCGCCCATGGTCGCCACGGAGCGCTCCACCGTGGCCCGCCCGGCCCGGCCGATCTCCGCGGCGCGCTGTGCGGTGTCCGCCACGAGCCGCGCGCGCTCCGAGACCTGCTCCGCCGTCTGCGCCACCTCGTCCACGGTGGCCGCGGTCTCCGCCACGGCCGCGCTGGTCTGCGAGGCGCCGGACGCCTGCTGGGTGGCGGACGCCAGGATCTCCGCCGCGCTGGAGGCGAGCGTGCCGGTCGTCCGCCGCAGCGGGCCGGTGACGGAGCGGGCGAGCAGGACGGCGGCGGGGATGCCCAGCAGCAGCGCGAGCGCGGCGAAGACGCCGAAGCCGAGCAGTGAGCCGCGCGTCGTCTCCCGTGCCCGCTGCACGGCGATGGCGGTGGCGTCGCGCTCGGCCGCGCGGCTGCGGGAGACGACGCCCTCGAGCTGGCGCGCCAGGGGGAGCGAGGTGGCGTCGCGGATGCGGATGGCCTCGTCGCGGCGGCCGGCGCGCATGGCGGCCAGCGACTGGCGCGACGCCGCGTCCCAGCGCCTCAGCAGGTCGCCGGCGGTCCGCCACGCCGCGCGGTCCTCCTCGCTGCGCGCGCCGTCGTGCAGCGCGGCGAAGCCCCGCCCGGCGCTCTGGACCAGGGAGTCGCGCTGGAGGGACCAGCGCTCGTCGGGCTCCAGCAGGTAGCGCACGAAGGCCAGGTTGGCGGCGGCGAACAGGCGCTCGGCGTTGGTGGCGGCGAGCGACACGCGCTGCTGGTCCAGCGACTGGTCGTAGTCGCGCCGCGTGTCCAGCAGGGCGTTGGCGCCCAGCCCGGTTACGATCGCCACCAGCAGCAGCGCCAGGCCGAAGCCCGCCGCGATGCGTCGGTTCACCGTCCAGCGCATGCGCGCCTCCTCATCCGTGAGTCCCCAGCAGCCCGTCCCCGTCCAGCACCGCCACCGCGTCGCGCGTCGTGCCCCGCACCCCGGGCCGGCCGTCCACCGGCGCCACGGCGGAGGGCGCCAGCGGCCCCACCCGCCCCACCTCGTCCGCCACCACCCCGAACGCCGCCCTCACCTCCCCCACCACCACCAGCCAGGGCGCGGGCCCTGGCGGGCGCGGGGGCAGGGACAGCATCGTACGCAGGTCGTGCACCGGGAGCAGCTCGCCGCGCCAGGCGGTGAGCGCCACCAGCGGCGGCGGCGCGCCCGGGACGGGCGTCAGGCTCCCCGCCCGCGCCACCTCGCACACGCGCCGCGTGGCCAGCGCGTACCACTCGCCCGCCACGGCGAAGGTCAGCACGTCCTCCGTCCCCTCCTCCTCCCCGTCCGCTTCCGCCGGCCGCGCCAGCGCCGCCGCGCGCTCCCGCAGCACGCGCCGCGCGTCCTCGTCCACCCCGCCCGCGCTCACGCGTCCTCCGCCAGCAGGGCCAGGCGCGCGCGCACGGCGCCGAGGAGACGCCCGGCCGTCTCGCCGTCGCCGGACCCCGTCGACGCGTCCGCGTCCATCCCCGCCAGCAGCGACTCCGCGGTCCGCAGCGCCCGCCGCGCGGCCTCGCCCTCCCCCGCCGCGGCCTGAGCGGTGCCGAGCACCGCGTGCGCGGCGGCCAGCCCAGGGTCCAGGTAGACGGCGCGCCGCGCGCTCGCCGCGGCCTCCGCCGGCCGTCCGGCCTCCGCCAGCAGGAGGGCGTGCAGGTGGTGCAGCCCCGCGCAGAGCGGATGCGCCTCCAGCCCCCGCGCGCACGCCTCCGCCGCCGCGTCGCGCTCCCCCGCGCCGGCGAGCGCCCGCGCGCGAGCGATCCACGCGGCCTCGTCGTCCCCGTCGGCGTCCGCGGAGGGCGGCGGGGCGTCCGCCGTCTCCCGCCGCGGGGCGACGACGCTCCGCCGCGCGGGCCCGGCGGAGGGCGGGAGGGCGGGCACCGCGGGGCGGGCGGAGGGGGAGAGGCGGGCGGGATCCTTCCGCCGGTAGGCGACGCCCGCGCCGGTGGTGACCACCTCGCAGGGCACCAGCTCGGCCAGCGGGGGGTCCGCCGCGCCCAGGAAGAGCCACCCGCCCTCCGCGAGCGACGCCAGGAGGCGCGCGGCGACCTCCGCCACGACCGGGCGGGAGAGGTAGATGAGCACGTTGCGGCAGAGGACCAGGTCCATCCCCCACACCCCGCTGGCGGTGGAGGGCCATCCCGCCGACGCCAGGTTGAGCGGGCGGAAGTCGACCCCGGCGCGCACCTCCGGCCGCACCTCCACCGTCTCCCCCCGCGCGGGGACGAAGAAGGACGAGGCGACGGCGGCGGAGACCCCGCGCAGCGCCCACGGGCGGTAGCGCCCGCGGCGGGCCAGCGTCAGCCGCGCGGGGGAGATGTCCATCCCCAGCACGCGCAGCCGCCCGCCGAGCCCCGCCTGCCGGGCGAGCATCGCCAGCGTGTACGCCTCCTCCCCCGTGGCGCACCCCGCGCTCCAGGCGCGCAGCGGAGCGTCCGGACCGCGCGCCCGCCACCGCTCCGGGAGCACGCGCTCGCGGACGAAGTCGAGCTGCTCCGGCTCGCGGAAGAAGTACGTCTCGCCGATCGTCGCCTCCGCGGCCAGCGCGGCGAGCGCCTCCGCGTCCCGGCGCAGGCGGTCCAGGTACGAGCCGGGGTCGCGCTCCCCCGCCGCCCGCATGGCCCGGCGCACCGCCCGCGCCCCCGCCTCCCGTCGCGAAGGCGGGAACGAGAGCCCCCCGCGCTCGCCGAGCAGGGCGAGCACGGCGTCCACCCCCGCGTCCGCTCCCGCCCTCACCCGCCGCTCCCGCCGGAGAGCGACGCCGACAGCGCCTCCCGCTCCGCCGCGGAGAGGAAGGCGCCCAGGTCCGCGATCAGCGCCAGCCCGCCGTCCAGGCGCGCGATCCCCGCGACGTACGCCGTCCCCGCGGCGACCGCGGCGGGGTCCTCGACCCGCTCGTCCGGCACGTCGACGACGCCCAGCACCTCGTCCGCGCGCACCATCGCCGTGCGCCCGCCCGCGTCCGCCACCACGAAGTGCTCCGCGGGGGAGAGGCCGCGCGCCGGCAGGCCGAAGCGGGCGCGCAGGTCCACCACCGGCACCAGCGTGCCGCGCAGGTCGACCACGCCCAGGACCGCCGGCGGGGCGCCGGGGAGCTGAGCGACGGCGACGGCGCGCACCACCTCGCGCACGCCCTCCAGCGGGAGCGCGTACGGGATCCCCTCCACCTCGAAGAGCAGCGCCCTCACGTGGCCCCGCCCAGCGGGATGCGCACGGTGAACGTCGTCCCGCGTCCGGGAACGCCCGCCGACTCCGCGCCCACCGTCCCCCCGTGCGCCGCGACGATCTCCTTCACGATGGTGAGGCCCAGCCCGGTGCCGCGGATCCCACGGGTGGCCTCGCCCGGCACGCGGTGGAAGCGCTCGAAGAGCACGGGGAGCTGCGCCGGCGGGATCCCCATCCCGCTGTCGCTCACCCGCAGCACGGCGTCCCCGTCCACCCGCGCCAGGGAGACGTCGATGCGCCCGCCGTCGGGGGTGTACTTCACCGCGTTGGAGAGCAGGTTGTCCAGCACCTGGCCCAGCCGGCGGGCATCCACCGTGCCCTCCAGCGGCTCCGGGGGAAGGTCCACGACCAGCCGCTGCCGGCGCAGGTCGGCCTGGGGCATCGCCTCGCGCGCGGCGGCCTCCACCAGCACGCGCAGCTCCGCCGGCGCGGGCTCCAGCCGAAGGTAGCCCGCGTCGATGGTGGCGAAGTCCAGGTAGTCGTTGATCAGCCCGACCAGGCGGCCGGCGGAGGTCTCCGCGATCTCCAGCAGCCGCTCCTGCTGCTCGCTGAGCGGCCCCGCCTTCCCGGCGCGCAGCAGGCGCACGATGCCCCACACGCTCCCCGCCGGGTTGCGCAGGTCGTGGGTGACCATGGAGTAGAAGTGGGCCTTCACCTCCTGGAGCTGCTTCTGCGCCACGTGCCCCGAGCGGTGCTCCACCGCCTGCCGCAGCGCGTGCAGGAAGGACTCGTCCTCCTCCCCCGTCAGGTGCTGCTTCTCGATGTAGCCGTCCGCGCCCTTCCGCACCGCCTCCGTGGCCGACTGGATCCCGCCCGAGCCGGTGAGCATCACGACCGGCACCTCGTCGTCGTGCGCGCGGATCGCCTCCAGCACCTCGATCCCGTCGCGGTCGGGAAGGACCAGGTCCAGGACGACCAGGTCGAAGCGCTCCCCGCCCGTGCACGCGGCGATGGCCTCCTCGCCGTCGCGCGCCTCCACGACCGCCGCCCCCTGCTCCTCCAGGATCTCGCGCAGGTAGGCGCGGACGGCCCGGGAGTCGTCGACGGTCAGGATGCGCTTCTCGGCGAACGAGGTCCAGGACGGCATTCGGCCGGCGGCGAGGATGGTGAGGGCGGCGCCGGCACCCACGGAAACGCGCCGGCCGCCCGCCTTGCAAGCACCTCCCGTGCCGCGGACGCCGTCCGTTCCGGCGCGCGGATCAGGCGACCATCGGCTCCTCCACCACGAACGACACGCCGTCACCGCCGGCCGTGACCGCGACCCGCACCCCCTCGGCCAGCGTGAGCATGGGGTGGGTGTGCCCGCAGTCGAAGCGCGTGATGACGGGGTAGCCGCGGTCGCCCACGACCTCCGCCACCAGGTCGTCGTAGCCGAAGGGCGCCCCCTGCCGGTCGAACGCCTCCGGCTTCCCCACGACGAGCGCGGCGAGCCCGTCCAGCGCGCCCATCCGCTCGAGCTGCCGCAGGTGCCGCTCCTCCTCGGCGAGCGGCGCGTCCTGCTCCTCGATCGCCAGCACACGGCCCTCCGGCGCGGGCCAGCACTCCGTTCCCGCCGCCGCCATCAGCGTCGAGAGGTTCGCCACCAGCAGCGGCCCCGCCGCCTCGCCGGGGACCAGGGGGCGCCAGCCGGGGTTCGGCTGGAAGCGGCGCGGCTCCGTGCGCCACGCGTCCGTCGAGGCGTCGCGGAAGTGGTCGCTCCACCGCGCCGGCGTCTGGATCCGCCGCCGTCCCTGCCGGTGGCGGGAGACGGCGTCGAGCCACGAGTCCACCGTCTCCCCCAGCGGCTCCGGCCACTCGCCGAACGACGGCATCACCGCCGGGCCGTAGAAGGTGGAGACGCCCGCGAAGGCCAGGACGGCCAGGTGCAGCGAGGTCACGTCGCTGTACCCGCAGATCACCTTGGGATCGGCGCGGATGGCGCCGAAGTCCAGGTACGGGACCAGCGACGCCGAGTTGTTGCCGCCGACGGTGGCGACGACGCCGCGGACCTCGGGATCGGCCAGCAGCTCCTGCAGCTCCGCCGCGCGCTCCCGCGGCGTGCCCGAGCGGTAGCCCTGGTCGCCGCCGCGTGCCGTCAGCGCCCCCTCCTTCACCCGGAAGCCCAGCGCGCGCAGGCGAGCGAGGCCGTGCAGGTACTTGTCGCGGAAGCGCACGTGCGCCGGGAACGACGGCGTGAACACGCCCAGCGTGTCGCCGGGGCGCAGCGCGGGCGGGCGGAGGAGGGGGAGGGCGGACATCGTCGTCGTCGGAGGGTGCGGAGGAGCTCGGAGGAGGATGCGCGAAGGGCGCGGCCCCCGTGGGAGCCGCGCCCGTGCGGATGCCCGGGAGGGGCGGCTAGCGGCGGAAGCGCGAGCGGTCCAGCGGCACGCGGGGAACGCGGATCAGCCCGGCGACGATGGCCTCGCGCAGCGTCTCCACGCGGTGCACCACGCTGTCGGGGATCAGCCGGCGGTTGCTGTCGTTCAGCACCCACCCCATCGCCCCCTCCGCCAGCCCCAGCGAGACCGTCCCGCCCTGGAAGCGCCCCTCCTTCTGCTGCTGGATCACGCGGAAGACGGAGACGTCCAGGTTCTTGGTGACGGAGGTCAGCACGTGGCCCGGCGCCTCGCGCGACTGGTCCTGGTCCACCCCGATGGCCCAGCGGTCCGCCTCCATCGCCGCGTCGAACACCCCGCGCCCCGTGGCGCCGGAGGCGTGGAAGATGATGTCGGCGCCGGCCGCGTACTGCCCCAGCGCCAGCTCCTTCCCCTTCGCGGGGGCGTTGAACGCCGCCGGCGTGTCGCCCGCGTAGCCCACCAGCACCTCGCAGCCGGGGCAGACCTCCTCCACCCCGGCCGTGTACCCCGCCTCGAAGCGGCGGATGGTGGGCACCGTCATCCCGCCCACGAAGCCCACGCGGTTGGTCTTCGTCATCAGCCCCGCCAGGGCGCCGGCCAGGAACGCCGCCTCCTCCTCGCGGTGGGTCAGCCCGGCCATGTTGGGCGGCGGCACCTTGGCGTTCCCCTTCTCGTCCAGCACCGGGGCGTAGTCCAGCACCGCGAAGTGGACGTCCGGGTACTTCTGCGCCAGGTCGAAGGCCGACTCCGAGACCATGAACGAGATCCCCACCACCAGGTCCTTCCCCTGGTCGGCGTAGCGCTTCATCTCGCCGCCGCGGGACTCGTCGGTCACGTTCTCGCTGATCGCCGTGTCGGCGCCCAGCCGCGCCGCCGCGCGCGACAGGCCGGCGATGGCGGCGTCGTTGAAGCCGTGGTCGCCGCGGCCCCCGGTGCTCAGCACCAGCCCCACCTCCACGGGTCCCTCCGCGCTCCGCTTCTCCTCCCCGCGTTCGCACGAGGAGAGGAGGGCGGCCAGGGCGAGCGCCGGGACGGCGGCGCGGAAGGCGGTGCGTGCCACGGTCCTGCTCCGTTCGGGTCGATGGGTCATGCGCCGTTCGCCAGTCGGAAGTACGCCACCAGGTCCTGCAGCGAGTCGGCCTCGGAGGCCATGCGCTCCGCGGTGGACGCCAGCTCCTCCGACGCGGCCGCGTTGGTCTGCGTGATCAGGTCGACCTGCCCCATGTGCGTGGTGACGACGCGGATGCGGTCCGTCTGCTCCACCGACGCCTCCGCCAGCTCCTGCATGAGCGCGGCGCTGCGGCGGATCACCGGCTCGAGCTGCGACATCTGCCGGGCCGCGCGGTCGGCGATCTTCCGGCTCTCCGCCGCGATCCCGCCGATCTCGCGCGCGGACGTCTGGCTGGACTCGGAGAGGGCGCGCACCTCCTCGGCCACCACCGCGAAGCCGCGCCCGTGCTCCCCCGCGCGCGCGGCCTCGATGGCCGCGTTCAGCGCCAGCAGGTTGGTCTGGTCGGCGATCTGGTGGATGACGGAGATGCGGTCGGTGATCTGCTTCAGCGCCGCCATCGCCTCCGCCGCGGCGGCGCCGCCCGCGTGGGCGTCGGTCGCGCTCTGGAGGACGACGCTCTCCATCTCGCGCGACCGCGCCGCGCTGCGCGACGCCACCTCGTCGATGGCTCCCAGCGCGGTGGACGTCTCCAGGATCGTCGCCGCCTCGTCGTTGGCCGAGGCGGAGAGCTCCTCGGCGGACGCGGCCAGCTCCGCGGCGGCGGCGGAGATCATGTGCGTGGCCGTGCGGATCTCGCCGATCACGCCGGAGAGGCGCTCGATCATCTCGCGGAACGCGGCGCCGAAGCGGTCCTGGTCGGAGCGCGGGTACACCTGGCCCGTCAGGTTCCCGGCGGCGATCTCGTTGGCGACGGTGGCCATCTCCTGCAGGTACTCCGTCATCCGCCGGAACGCCCACCCGAAGGTGTCGTGCTCGCCGCGCGGCTCCACGGGCACGGACAGGTCGCCCGCGGCGATGCGGTCGGCGGCCTCCGACATCTCGTGCAGGTACGCCACCATCTCGCGCATGGCGGCCAGCAGCTTCCCCACCTCGTCGTCGGAGGTGACCTCCACCTCGGCGTGCATGTCGCCGGCGCTCAGCCGCTCCGCCACGCGCACGGCGCCCTCCACCTGCGAGGTGAGCGACAGGATCACCCGGCGCGACAGGTAGAGGATCGCCAGCCCGCTGGCCAGGGTGATGAGCGCGGTGACGATCCACGCCGCGTTCTGCCACGCCCGCGCGGCGCCGAACGCGTCGCCGATCTGCTCCACGCTGCGGCGGCGGTTCTCCTCCAGCCGGGCGCTCAGCGCCTCGCGTTGCCGGGCCATGTCGCGGAGCGAGGCGATCATCGCCGGCGAGCTCTCCCCGCCGATGAAGCGCCGGGTGGTGCTCTTCGCCACCTCGAAGTACCGCTCGAAGTCCCGGGCCAGCGGCGCCATCTCGTCCTCGCCCAGCACGGGGTTCCGCATCCCCGCCCGGGTGGCGGCCAGGAAGCGGATGCGCAGCGTGTCGGTGTCGGAGAGCTTCTCGGTGTCGCGCAGGGCGACCGACTCCTGCAGGTCCGTCTGCATGCGGTCCAGCGTCTCCTGCATGTCGCGCGCGAGCTGCAGCGCGGGCACGTAGCCCTCGTCGATGCGCTGCAGTCGGTACGCGTTCACCACGCCGAAGACCACGCTGAGGAGCAGGGAGAGGCCCAGCCCCACGCCGGCGATCCACGGCAGGAGCATGATCTTCCGCCGGAACGGCATGGCGTCCACCAGCGCGGGGATGCGCCGGAAGCCGCCCCGCTCCAGCAGGGTGGCGGCGAGCTGCCGCAGGTCTGCCGACATGGTCCTCGCTCGAGAGTGCCGACGGGGATGGGAACGGAGACGGTGGGGCACGCCGCGGGAGCGGCGGAAGGGGGAACGACGAAGGACGGGTTTCCCCACGATACGTGCGTTGCGGGCCGCCGTCCAGCCCCCCCCCGCGCGGCTCTCTCCCGCCGCCCGCCCCCGGGAGACCAAACACGCGCGGTGGATGGGACGGACGGCGAGAGAGGAACGGTCGGCCTGCGCCGCCGGGGGAACGCAGCGCCCCGGGACGACTTCAGCGCGGCGGGAGCGCGGGGCATCTACCGCGTCCCCGTCTCCGCGCCGGGCAGGTACCGGTAGAGGACTCCGAGGAGGGCGCCACGGAGAAAGGGCCGCCCGGAGAAGATCTCCGGGCGGCCCTTTCAGAAGTAGCAGGGGGGGGACTCGAACCCCCGACCTTACGATTATGAGTCGTACGCTCTAACCAGCTGAGCTACCCTGCCACTGCGAAGGGCCGGTCCGTGAGGACCGGCCCTCCGGTCGGAGCATAGCGGGGGCGGGATTTGAACCCGCGACCTTCGGGTTATGAGCCCGACGAGCTACCAGGCTGCTCCACCCCGCGATCAGTGCACCCAATGTACTGTCGAAGCCTGCGATCGTCAAGGCCCCGCCGGTGCCCTCGCCGCCGAGTCCACGGGAACGAAGCGGTACAGCAGCTCCCCGTCGCGGATCATCCCGAAGCGCTCCCGCGCGATCCGCTCCACCGCCGAGTCCTCCCGCTCCAGCCGCACCGAAAGCCGGCGCAGCGAGTCCACCCCGGCGCGCGTGGCGGCGAGCTGCTCCTCGGCGGCGGCGCGCTCGCGGCGCAGGCGCACCAGGTCCCACGCCGAGTACTCGCCCCCCCACAGGGCGTAGTATCCGGCCACCGCGAGCGCGCCTCCGGCCAGCAGGCGGCGCGCCGCGCGCGGGCTCAGCGCCACAGCGTCCTGCCGGGGTAGCGGGCGGCCGAGCCCAGCTCTTCCTCAATGCGGAGGAGCTGGTTGTACTTGGCCACGCGGTCCGTGCGCGACGCGCTCCCCGTCTTGATCTGCCCCACCCCCGTGGCCACCGCCAGGTCGGCGATGAAGGTGTCCTCCGTCTCGCCCGAGCGGTGGCTCATGACGGCGCGGTAGCCGGCGCCGCGCGCCATCTCGATCGCCTCCAGCGTCTCGGTGAGGGTG
>JASLAX010000109.1 GCA_030146875.1 Longimicrobiaceae bacterium | reverse complement strand
CCGCTGTCATCCAGCTTCTACCTTCCCGTTCACCCGTTCACCCGTTCACCCGTTCACCCGTTCACCCTCACAGCATCCCACGCCGCTTCACGTCCAGGTACCGGTTGACCACCGCGGGGACGGCGTCGCCCGGGCGCGTGTCCGCCACCAGCACGCCGGCGCGCTGCATGGCGGCCAGGGCGGCGGCCCGGGCCTGCAGCAGCTCCTCCGCGGCGGCGCGGCGGTAGACGGACGCCTCGTCCGCGGCCGGCTGCGCGGCGGCGGCCTCCAGATCGGGGTTGCGCATGGCGACCGCGAGGGGGAGGTGGCGCCCGGCGGCGCGGCCCAGGTGGGCCATCAGCGCGGAGGAGGCCTGGGCGTCGATGACGTCGGTGAACATCACCAGCAGCGAACGCTTGCGCACCTGGCGGGACAGGTAGGTGAAGGCGGCGGGGTAGTTGGGCTCCACCATCTTCGCGTGCACCTCGCCCAGCGCCTCGGCCAGGCGCGCCAGCGAGTTGCGCGCAGGGGGGACGAAGTTCTCCACCCGGTCGCTGAACACCAGCAGCCCCACGGCGTCGTCGTGCACGCGCGCCACGTCCGCCAGCAGCAGCGCGGCGGTCAGCGCGTAGTCCAGCCGTTCGCGGTCGCCCACCTTCTGCGTCATCAGCCGCCCGGCGTCGATGGCGATCACCACGTTCTGCCGCCGCTCCAGCTCGAACTGCCGCACGATCGGGGTGCCGCGCCGCGCCGTGGCCTTCCAGTCCAGCGTGCGCGGATCGTCCCCCCGCACGTACTCGCGCAGGCTCTCGAACGCGCCGCCCTCGCCGCGCTGGCGCACGCTGCGGAACCCCGCCTCGCGCAGCCGGTTGCGCATCCCCAGCAGCCGGTAGCGCTTCACCTCCAGCACGCCGGGCACCACGCGCACCGCGTCCGCCCGCGGGATGCGCCGCTGCCGCCACGCCAGCCCCAGCGGCCCCGCCACGCGCAGGTGCAGGTCGCCGAACACGCCGTCGCCGCGGCGCACCGTCTTTACCGTGTAGCCGACGCGCTCCTCCCGCCGGGCGGGGAGCCACACGTCCTGCACGTCCGGCCCCACCCGCTCCAGCATCGCAGGCAGGTCGTCCGTGACCCGCACGCGCACGCGGCGGGCGGTGCGGTTGTCCAGCCGCACCTCCACCTCCGCCTGGGCGCCCAGCGACACGCGCGCGGGGGCGCGGCGCTCCGCCGTCAGCAGCGCCGCCGCGGGAACCGCCAGCGCGTCCATCACCAGCAGGACGAGCAGCACCACGTCCACCCCCAGCGCCACTTGGGTGCTGAGCAGAAAGAGCGGGGAGGCCGCCGCGAGCAGCGCCAGCCAGCGGCCGGAGGGGAGCAGGCTCACTCCGTGCCGCGCGGGGCGGGGATGGTGCCCAGCAGCCCGGCCAGCCGCTCGTCCACCGTCTGCCCCTCCACCTCCGCCTCGGGGGTGAGGACGACCCGGTGGCGCAGGACGGGGAGCGCCAGCGCCTTTACGTCGTCCGGGGTCACGAAGTCGCGGCCGGAGAGAAAGGCCTCCGCCCGCGCGGCCAGGAAGAGCGCCACCCCCGCCCGCGGCGACGCGCCCAGCGCCAGGCTGGGCTCCTCGCGTGTCGCGCGGACGATGCGGGTGACGTAGTCGCGCACGGTGGGCTCCACGTGCACCGTGGCCACCGCCTGCCGCAGCTGCACGATCTCGCCGCTTCCCAGCACGGGGCGGATGCCGTAGGTGTCCGCGCGGTCGGCGCTGAAGCCGTCCACGTAGCGGTCCAGGATGGCGCGCTCCGCCTGCTCGCCGGGGTAGCCGACCACGATCTTGAGGAGAAAGCGGTCCAGCTGCGCTTCGGGCAGGGGATACGTCCCCTCGTACTCCACCGGGTTCTGCGAGGCGAAGACGGTGAAGCCGGCGGGGAGGGGGCGCGTCTGCCCGTCCACCGTCACCTGGCGCTCCTGCATGGCCTCCAGCAGCGCCGCCTGCGTCTTGGCGGGGGCGCGGTTGATCTCGTCCGCCAGCAGCACGTCGGTGAAGATGGGGCCCGGGTGGTAGACGAACTCGCGCCGGGTCTCGTCCAGCATGTTCACGCCGACCAGGTCGTTGGGCATCAGGTCCGGGGTGAACTGCACCCGCCCGAAGCGCAGCTCCAGCCCCATGGCCATGGAGCGGATGGCGAGGGTCTTGGCGGTCCCGGGCACCCCCTCCAGCAGGGCGTGCCCGCCGGCCAGGAGCGTCACCAGCATCTGCCGCAGCACCTCGTCCTGGCCCAGCACCACCGCGCCCAGGCGGTCCAGGAGCTCGCGGGCGCGATCGGCGGTGGCCGTCGTGGGGGAAAGGTCGGTCACGGTCGCTTCACCTCGTCCAGGAGTCGGTCGACGCTGTGGGATAGGGCGACTAGGTCGCCGGAGTCGCCCTTGCGCCATTCGCCGCGGAGGGCTTCCCCGGCCTCGCGGGCCACGGGCAGGCGCGCGGCGACGCGCTCGATGGGATCGGTATCGGCCCCCTCGCCGGGAACGGGGCGGCGGCCCAGGCGCCGGGTCAGCCCGGCGGCGATCAGCCGGCGGGCGGTGGCGCGCGCTCCCGCCTGGCGGTACGCCCCCGCCAGCGCCTCCACGTGCTCCAGCGGCGAGCGGCGGCGCGCCGGCGGCGGGGGGATGGCCGCGCCGAAGCGGCGGCCCAGCAGGAGCAGCAGCGCCAGCGCCGCCACGGCGAGCTGCAGCACCCCGCGGCCGGGGCCGGTCTCGCGCAGGAAGCGCAGCAGCGCCTTCCCGGTGCCCTGGCCGCTGCGGTAGCCGTGGTGGTACTCGTCGAAGCGCAGCGGGCGCCCGGGCGCGGCCGCGGCGGCGCGGGCGAAGAGCGCGGCGGCGCCCCCTTGGCGCACCGCCCGGTTCCGCAGCGGCTCCGCCGTGGCGAAGGCGACCACGCGCCCCTTCCCCACCGGCCAGGTGAGCGCCCCGAACCGCCCGCCGGGAAGCAGGAGGAGCGGCGTGGCGCCGGCCCGCACCACGCGGGAGGTGTCGGCGAAGCCGTCCTCGAAGCCCGTCACGCTCCCCGTTCCCGCCGCCCACGGGTGCCCGGAGGGCGTCGCGGCCGGCTCCCTCCACCGCACGGCATCCCGCACCGACTGCCCCACGGGGCGCAGCGAGACGAGAGCGAGGCCCAGCGAGTCCAGGGTCAGGTCGTCCGGCCGCGCCGCGTAGATCAGCGTGCCGCCGCCCCGCAGCCACTCGTTCAGCGCACGCAGCTCCAACGGGGACGGCGACTCGGAGGGGGCCAGGAGGACGAGGGTCCCCCCGCCCAGCGAGTCCGAGCCCACGTACGGCGTGGTCCGCCGCGCCACGGGGAGCTCCAGCTCCTCCATCGCCAGGTAGAGGAGGCGCGCCCCCTCCCCCCCGGTGCCGAACGAGGAGGGGCGCGTGTCGGCGGGCCCGCCCTCCCGGGGCGCGGCGACGATCGCCAGCGCCACCAGCAGCACGACCAGGGCGATGGCGAGCGCGCGGTCGCGGCTACCCACGCGGCCCCCCGTCGCCCGCGGAGCGCAGCCGCTCGTAGCCGGCGCGGTCCAGCGCCCGCCCGCCGAACGCCACCGGCTCGAAGGCGCGCAGGAACGCCCCCAGCGCGGCGGCCCCCGCGGCGTCGCGGCGCGCCTCGCGGCGGTACTCGCCGGGCGTCTTGGCGGGGTCGTAGCGCACCACGCCGCGCGCGTCCAGGCGCAGGAGCAGCGCCTGGTAGAGCGCCACCGCGGCCTCGCGCAGTCGGCCGGCGTCGGCCAGGCGGCGCGCCTCGGCCTCCCACGCGGCCGGCGTCCGCGGGCGCGCGCCACCGGCCAGCCCGTCGCCGCGCCCCTCCGCCTCGTGGCGGTCGCGGGCGCGCCAGGCGCGGGCGATGGAGATGGCGAGGTGCGCGGCGATGGCGAGCACCGAGAGCACCATCCACCCCAGGATGAGCCAGTAGACGACGGGGGCGGTGACCTCCAGCACCCGGATGCGCTCCACCACGTCCCAGAAGGACTGCTTCAGCTCGCTCCACTGCCGGCCCAGCCACTCCAGCGGCCCCGCCTTGCGCGGCGCGGAGAACTCGCGGCGGGCCAGCACGCCCTCGACCGCCTTCCGCACCTCCGCGGGCGAGGGGAGACGCTGCTGCACGCGCTCAGCCCGTGGCCAGGCTCGCGGAGGCGACCTGCAGGTCCAGCCCCTCGGAGCGCACGCGCCGGTCGTAGTAGAGCAGCGTGGTGGCGGCCATGAAGAGGGGAACCACCAGGGTGGAGAGCACCCGGCTGCCGATCAGGATCATCCCGTTCACGGCGCCGGACGTCATGGCCTGCCCGGTGCCCTGCGGGTTCACCACCATCGCGCCCACCCCCAGCCCCACGAACGGAAGGTAGACGATCAGCAACAGCACGAACGAGATGCCGAACACGCGCCCCCACGCCCCCTCGGCCAGGAACCGGGAGCGGGCCAGGGCCTGGAAGCCGCCCCGGCGCTCCAGCACCGCCACGTGCATGGCCGCGAAGAACATGAGCGCGGCCAGGATCCCTGGGACGACCAGCAGCAGCATCCCCAGGAACACGGCCATGAAGTAGAGGATCGTGGTGCCCAGCACCGCCCAGAAGCGCCCGCGCGCCACGCGGTAGCCGTCGGCGCGCGACACCTCGCCGCCCAGGTACGCCTGCGAGGTCTGCCGGATCAGCGCGGCGCTGGTGAAGACGTACGCCGCCACCTGCATCGGAAAGCGCAGCAGCACGATCCCCGCCTGGGCCATCTCGTTCCCCGCGTCGGACGGGTCGAGCGTCGCCACCGCCAGCACGTCCATCGCCAGCACGGGCAGGTACGGGAGCAGCGTGGTGACGAAGAAGACCGAGAAGTGGCGGCGGTACAGGGTGAACGCGCCGTCGAGGATCTCTCCGAACGAGAGCGGGCGGAGCTGCGAGAACGCCATGCGGGGGGAGCGGTGGGAGAGCGGGCGGGCGGCCGGCGGAGGGGGCCGCCGGTGTGGGGGCAGGCGCGGGAAAGCTACCGGGCGGGGGGAGGGGTGTCAATGGAACGTACGGGCGCGGAAAGCCGCGCCGCGCCTGGCGGAACACCGCCTCCCCCGGCACATCAGGCGGTCGCGAGCCCGTCCGCGGCGGCCTGCAGGTCCAGCCCCTCGGAGCGCACGCGGCGGTCGTAGTAGAGCAGGACCGTTCCGATGGCCAGCACGGGATAGGTGAGGGCGGTGGTCACCGTGACCAGCACCGACTGCAGCGCCAGGGCGCGGCCTTCCTCCGCCAGGCTGCCAACCGCGTCCGCGAAGGCATCGTCGGGGAGCATCCACATCCCGACCTGCGGAAGCGCGGTGATCAGCGTCAGCACTCCCGCCACCGCCAGGATCGGCCGCCACGCGCCCTTCGCGAGCGCCCTGGACCGCTCCTGCGCACGCACGTAGCCGCATCCCTCCAGCATCACCGCCGGGACCACTGCGAACCATGCGATCATCACCATCACCCCGGGGACCACCAGCAGCATGAGTCCCACGGTGAACAGGGTCATCGAGAGCACCAGGACCGTCAGGAGAGAGCCCGCGCGTCTCCACGTCTCCCGCAACGCGCCGGAGGGCGAGACCTCCCCGCCCAGGTAGGCGGCCGACGCCAGCCAGGTGAGGCAACCGTTCACCAGCACCTGCTCGGCGAGCCAGAACGGGAGCACCACCACGCCCGCCAGCGGGTCATTCTCCGCCCCCCACGCACCGGTCAGGTGCGCCCACACGCTCACCGCCAGGGTGGGAAGCGCGGGCACCAGCGCCACCAGGAAGAGCAGCGCGAAGTGGCGCCGGTACAGCGAGAAGGCGCCGTCCAGGATCTCGCCGGCGGAGAGGGGGCGGAGGTGGGGGAGGGACATGCGGGGGAGGTCGTGGGGGGAAGCGCGGACGCGGACGTCCGCGGAGGAGGGGGAGAGGCCCGGCGGCGTCAGCGCACCGTCACCCGCACCGGCGCCGAGGCGCCCTCCGCGATGGGGCGGTGGTCGGGGCCGGACCAGAGGAGCACCACCTCGTGCGCCCCGGCGGGGAGGCGCGGGAGCGTCCACGTCCAGCGGTTGGTGCCGGCGGGGACCACGTCGCGCGGTCCGGGCATCAGCTCGGAGCCGCCTACGGTCAGGTGCAGGTGGCGCCCCTCCGCGGCCCAGCCGGTGGCGTCCAGCTTCAGCGGCGCGCGGGTCACGAAGGTGACGGAGACGGGCTGCTCCACCGCCGCCTCGGCCGCGGGGGCCACGATGGTGAGGGGGAACAGCGTTCCCGGGGGGACCGCCCCGTCGTCCTTCGCGCCCCCCCCGAACAGGGAGCGCACCAGCAGGAAGAGGGCGACGAGGACCGCGCCTCCCCCCACCACGCCGTACATCCGCTCCGCCCGGGTGGGCGCCTCCGTCACGCTCTCCGACAACTCCCGCTCCCCTGTGCGCTCGTGGAAGGCTTTCGTGCCGCTAAAGATGCAGCCTCACACGCCTCCGCGCGAGCCCCGGCGCGCGATGCGGCACGCCCGGTGCGGTGACCGGCGCCCGTGCCCCATGCCTCGCTCTCCACCCGGACGCCCGTGACCCGACGCCACCTCCCCGCCGCCGCGCTGGCGCTGGTGGCGGCCTGCGCCGCGCCCGCCTCCGCCCAGCGGCCCGACACCGTGCCCCCGCTGGGGCTGGACACGGTCACCGTGCGCGTCCTGCGCACGCCCGTCCCCGCCCGCCGCGCGCCGTACGCCGTCTCCGCCGTGGACTCCACCGCGCTGCGCAGGGGCCGGGCGGGCGTGGCGCTGGCGGAGGGGCTGGCGTCCGTTCCCGGGGTGCAGGTGGACAACCGCTGGAACTGGGCGGTGGGCGAGCGAATCGCCGTCCGCGGCTTCGGCGCGCGGGCGCAGTTCGGCGTGCGGGGCGTGCGCGTGCTGGTGGACGGCATCCCCGCCACGCTCCCCGACGGGCAGACCACCCTGAACCACGTGGACCCCGGCTCGCTCGGGCGGGCGGAGGTGGTGCGCGGCCCCGCGTCCGCCCTCTACGGCAACGCCGCGGGCGGCGTCATCCACCTGGAGACCGAGGCGGCGCCTCCCGTCCCGCTGGCGTCGGAGTACCGCGTGGGGGCCGGGAGCGGCGGGCTCCTGCGCCTGCAGTCGGTCGCGGCGGGGCGCCGGCGCGGGCTGGACTACCGCGCCTCCATCACCCGGCTGCGGGTGGAGGGGTGGCGCGAGCACGCCTGGGCGCGGCAGACGCACCTCTCCGCCACGCTGGGCTGGCGGGGCAGGAGGGACGACGTGCGCCTGCTGCTGAACGCGGTGGACTACGACGCGCTGAACCCGGGATCGCTGACGGACTCGGCCGCGCGCGCGGCGCCGCGGCGGGCGTTCGCGGGCAACGTGGACAACGCCACGGGAGAGGAAGGGCGGCAGAGCCAGGCGGGGGTGCGCTGGACGCGCGCCGTCGGCCGCGGGGGGCTGGAGGTCACGGGGCACGCGCTCCGGCGGACGGTGGACAACCCCATCCCGGGCCGGATTATCGACCTGCGCCGCGGGGCCGGCGGGCTGCGGGCGGCGTTCTCGTCCACGCTGCCCGTGGGCGGGGACGGGCTGCGGTGGACGGCGGGGGCCGAGACGGAGCTGCAGCGCGACCGGCGGCGGAACTTCGTGAACGTGGGCGGGGATCGCGGCGCCCTGGCCCTGGACCAGAAGGAGCGGGTGACGACCGCGGCCGGATTCGCGCACGCCGCCCTTCCCCTCGGCCCGCTGGAGGTGATGGCGGCCCTGCGCTACGACCGCGCGCGCTTCGCGGTGGACGACCGCTTCGCCGGCGCCGGGAACCCCGACGACTCCGGCGAGAGGACGATGCACGCCTGGTCGCCCACGGCCGGCGCGTCGCTCACGCTGGCCCCCGTGCTGACGGTGTACGCCAACGTGGCGACCGCGTTCGAGACGCCGACGACCACGGAGCTGGCGAACCGGGCGGACGGGGCGGGCGGCTTCAACCCCGAGCTGGAGCCCCAGCGCACCGTGTCGTACGAGGGCGGGGCCAAGGGCCGGCTCGGGCGCGCGGGGTACGCCCTGGCGGCGTACCGCGCGAACGTGCGCGACGCGCTGATCCCGTTCGAGGTGCCGGACGTGCCCGGGCGGCAGTTCTTCCGCAACGCGGGCTCCGCGCGGCACCAGGGGGTGGAGGCGGGCATCGTCCTTCCCGCCGGCGCGGGCCTCGGCGGGCGCCTGTCGTACGCGCGCACCGACGCGCGCTTCCGCGACTACACCGTCCGCGGGACGCAGCTCGCCGGCAAGCGCGTCCCCGGCGTGGCGCCGCACAGGGTGGACGGGGCGGTCTCCTTCACGGTGCCCGGCGGCGCCTTCGCGGAGGTGGAGGGGCGATACCTGGACGCGATCCCGGTGGACGACGAGAACGCGTTCCGCTCCCGCCCGTACGCCCTGTTCTCCCTGCGCTCCGGGGGGATGACCGTCCGCCTCCGCCGGCTACGCGTGGTCCCCACCGTGGCGGTGGAGAACGTGCTGGACCGGCGGCACAACTCCTCCGTTGTCGTCAACGCGTTCGGGCGGAGGTACTTCGAGCCGGGGCCGGGGCGGACCTTTCACGTTTCCGCCCGCATCCTGCTGGGCGGCGAGTAAACCACCTCACGCGGAGACGCGGAGGGCGCGGAGACGCGGAGGTGGGGCGGGCGAGCCCTGCTCGTTGAGCCGGCGCCCCCACGGCGGCCGCCTTCCGTCTCGATTTTGGAGATGTGCCCCTCGCGGGCCGGCCACTACCCATCTCGTGGACGCAACTGCGGAGCGGCCGAAAACAGGCCAGTCCGCGAAGGCGGACTTCGTGTAGTTGTTGCAGCGGTTTCAACCGCCGGGCACGGGGCCGGCTCGGCGATCGGACTCCGTCTCGCAGCGAACCAGCATTCTAGGGACGCGGAATTCACGGAGTTCGCGGTAACTACGGAGAGGATAACGAGAGGACGCGGAGGGCACGGAGCAAACCCCTCCGCGTCCTCCGCGTCCTCTCTTTAAAGCTCCGCGTCCTTCTTCCAACAACGTCGCCGGCCGCGCGAGAAGTCGCCCGCGGAACCCCGGCGACCGCTACCGCCAGGTGGCCGGTAGCTGCCGGACGATGACGCGCTCGACGCCGGTCTCGTCGTCCAGGTCGACGTACGCCGCGCGGCCTGAGGCGCTGATGGCGCGGGGGAGGCGCTGGCCGGTCAGGGTGCCGCGGTACTGGCCGGCGGGGGTGACCACGTCGATGGGGCCGGGGTCGCCCACGTTCCGCGGCGTGCGCTCGATCCAGAGCGTGCCGTTGGAGGCCACCGTCATCCCCTGCAGCGCGGGGATGGTGTCGGCGAAGCGCATCTCGCGCACGCGCTGCTCGATCTCCTGCGGCGAGGTGCCGCGCGGCACACCGCCCCCGACCCGTCCCGGCCCGCCCACCGAGATGGTGATGCGGCCGCGGCCGGAGCGCATCTGCTCGCGCAGTCGGTCCCGGGCGCGCTCGCGGTCCGCCTCCGTGGGGCGCCGCGTGCGCATGGGCCGCTGGACGTAGCGCACCACGCGGCCGCTGGGGTCCGTCACCCGCACCGTGTAGCCGGAGGTGTGCGACACCGCCAGCCCGCCGTTGGGCAGCACGCCCCAGAGCGAGGGCGGCGCGAAGGTCGGCGGGCCCGCGACGCGCACCTGCATGGTGCGCCGTTCGGCCGTGCCGCCCGCGGTCTGCTGCAGCATGGCGGGCTGGGGGATGCGGTAGAGGGTCCGCGCGCCCCCGGCGCCCGCCAGCGTGTGCACCGTGATCTCCGGCCCGGGGAGGGTCGCGGTACGCATCCCCGTTCCCTCCAGCCGCGGCATCGGCCGCCCCAGGCCCACCACCCCGCCCGAGGGATGGGCCCGCAGGTCGCGCCCGAGCATCGCCCCCTGGCCCGAGGTCACGCTGCGGAGGAAGGTGCCGTCGGGGCGGAAGAGGGAGAAGGCGCGGCTCGCCAGGTCCGCCACCACCACGGTGCCGTCCGCCAGCAGCGCCATCCCCATCGGCACCTGCAGCTCGCCGGGGCCCTCGCCCTTCTTCCCGATCTGCCGCACGAAGCGGCCGCGCGCGTCGAACACCAGCACGCGCGCGCCGCCGCGGTCCAGCACGAACAGGTTGTCCGCGCGGTCGAAGGCCACGGACTCCACCTCGTTCAGCATCTCCCAGCTCTCGCCCTCCTCGGCGCCCACGGCGAAAACCTGCACGGGGGTGCCCGCCAGGGGACGGTCGCGCTCGGGAAGGACCACCTTCTGCTGGGCGGCCAGGGGCGCGGCCCCCCCGACGAGGAGCAGGCCGAGCATCGCGGCGGGGCCGCGGAGAGGGATGGGTCGCATGGCGTCGGCGTGATTGAGGGGGAGGACGGAAGGTGCGTCACCCCGTCGGACGCCACCGGGCGGGCGGAGGGTTGCCCGCGCGGGTCAGGCCAGGGAGAAGCGGATCTCCCCCTTCTCCAGGTCCACCCCCGTCAGCCGCACGCGCACCGCCGTGCCCAGCGGCGGCGCCTTCGCCCCATCGGCCCGCGTGGCGGTGGCGCGCACGGGCGGGTCGCCGATCTGCACCTCCACCTCGCCGTTGCGCTCCCCCAGCACCACGGCGGGGAAGGTCTCGCCCTCGCGGCCGCGCAGCGTCCACGCCTCCGCCAGGTCCACCACGCGGCGCACCAGCTTGCCGTCCTTGCGGTCCGCCTCGTTCATCACCTCCGCCAGCTTCGCGAAGGTCTCCGTCTCCTCCGCCGTCGCCGTCCCTCCCTCCTCCAGGGTTGCCAGGAGGTCCAGCACGTAGCGGTCGGCCAGGCGGCGCAGCGGCGCCGTGGCGTGCGCGTACGTCAGGGCGAGCGCCGAGTGCTGAAAGTGCTCCGGCCGCTCCCCGGCGAGCGCGACGTAGTCGGCCCCCCGCGCCGTGCGCTTGGCCTGCCAGAGAAGGGAGGGGACGCGCGGATCCGTGAGGTCGAGCCCGCGGATGAAGGCCGGGTACGAGACGCCGTCCTCCCACCGGAAGCCGAGGGCGGCCGCCACGGCGCGGAAGCGGGCCATCGCCTCCTCCTCCCCCGGCGGCATCACGCGCAGCAGGCCGGCGCCGGCCGCCAGCATCCTCTCCCCCGCCACGTGGCCGGCGAGCAGGGAGAGCTGCGCGTTCCACTCCTCGGCCACGTTGGGGTCCTCGATCGCCAGCTCGTAGCCCAGCGCCGCGGCGGCCTCCTTCTCCACGTGCTGCTCCAGGAGCGGCAGGGACACGCCGCCGCGCTCGGTCTCGCGCGCGAGCCGCGCCTCGCCCAGCTCGCGCATCAGCGGCAGCGACGCCGCCCACGGCTCGGCGGAGAGGGCGGGGTTCCCTCCCAGGACGTGGTCGCGCACCTGCTCGTAGGTGAGCTGGACGCGGCTGCGCACCGTGGCGCGCACCACCCGCGTGCGCGTGGGCTCGCCCCGGCCGTCCAGCGTCACGTCGAAGACGATGGCGGGGCGCGTCTCGGCCGGGAGCAGCGACGCGGCGCCGTGGGAGAGGGCCGGCGGGTAGAGCGGCTCGCGCGCGTCCGGCGCGTAGAAGGTCACGCCGCGGAGCCACGCCTCCTTCTCCAGCGCCCCGCCCCGGCCCACGAAGGCGCCCACGTCGGCGATGGCGTAGCGGAGCCGCCACCCGCCGCCCTGGCGGGAGACGTGGAGCGCCTGGTCCAGGTCGCGGCTCCCGGGCGGGTCCACGGTGACGAAGTCGATGGCCGTCATGTCCTCGCGCGCCGCCTCCACGGGCCCGCGGCGCGCCACCTCCTCCGCCTCGGCGACCGCCTCCGGCGCCCACTCCGTGCGGATGCCGATCTCCTGCCGCGCCCGCCAGAAGGCCTCCTCCAGCCCCGCCGGCGCGCCCCGCACCGCGTCCGTCATCGTCACTCCTCGCGAAGCATCTCGAGCGGCGTGCTGCGGAACACCTCGCGCGAGGCGCCCAGCCCCACCGCCGCCGCCAGCGCGGCGACCCCCACCCAGAGCCAGAGCAGCGGCGCGACGGGGACGGCGAAGTCCATCTCGAAGACCCAGCGGGCCAGCGCCCACCCCGCCCCCGTGGCCAGGCCGATCCCCACCAGCCCCGCCAGCGTGCCCAGCGCCACGTACTCGGAGAGCATGATCGCGGCCACCTGCCGCCGCGTCGCCCCCAGCGTGCGCAGCAGCACGCTCTCCCGCACCCGCTGCAGGCGCGAGGTCAGCACGGCGCCCAGCAGGACGATGAAGCCCGTCGCCACGCTGAACGCGGCCAGGAAGCGGATCACCGTGGCCACGCGCCCCAGCACCTCGTCCACCGCGGCCTGGATCTCCGTCAGGTCCACCGCGGCCACGTTGGACCAGCGCGACACGACCTCCCGCTGCGCGCGGGCCCGCGTCGCGGCGGCGGGGGCGGCGGCCAGCAGCACCCAGGTCTGCGGCGCGCCGCGCAGCGCCTCCTCGGGGAACACCGCGAAGAAGTTGGGCTCCAAGCGGCGCCAGTCCACCTCGCGCACCGACGTCACGCGGGTCCTGATGCGCACCCCCTGCACGTCCCAGGTGATGCGGTCGCCCACGTCCACGCCCAGCTCCTTGGTGATCCCCTGCTCCAGCGACACGGGGAACGCCCCCTGCGCGTCCGCCTTCGCCTGGCCCGGCTCCCAGAAGGCGCCGCGCAGCATCTTCTCCGAGGCCACCACGGTGTCGCGGAAGGTGGAGCGGTACTCGCGCCGCACCGCCCACGACTCCGGCGCGCCCTCCCCCTCGCGCCCGCCGCGGGGAGGCCCGTCCTCGTCCTCCTGGCGCGGGCGGGCGAGCAGCCGGCTGGCGGGGCGGCCGTTGATCTCCGCGATCCGCATGGGCACGATGGGCGCCCGCTGAAGCACCTCCACCCCGGCGGCCCGCAGCGCGTCGTCCACGCCCCGCGCCTGGTCCTCCTGCACGTCGAAGAAGACCAGGTTCGCCCGCGTCGTCGCCGACCCCGGCCGCAGGGGCCGGAGGAGGTTGTCCTGCACCAGGTAGAGGGTGGCGAGCAGGAAGACGCCGAAGCCGAGCGCCAGGACGACGACCCGCGTCTGGTTCCCCGGGCGGTGCAGGTTGGCGATCCCCTGGCGGGCCGGGTACGGGAGCCCGGCCGTGCGCAGGCGGCGGACCCCGCGCACCGCCAGCCACGCCGTGGCCCACAGCCCGCCCAGCGTGGCCGCGATCCCCGCCGCGAAGCCCAGCCCCAGCCAGAGCGAGCCGGCCTGGACCACGACCAGCAGGACGACGCTGGCCGCCAGCAGCAGCACCGCGGCCGCCGTCCACCCGTCGCGCCCGCCCGGAAGGTCCTCCACCCGCCGCCGCAGCGCCTGCAGGGGCGAGATGCGCCGCGTGGCCAGCAGGGGGAGCAGCGCGAAGGCGACGGCGATCCAGACGCCCACCCCGATCCCGGTCGCCACCGCGGCCGGGTCCACCGCCGTCCCCACGCGCACGGGGAGCAGGTCGGCCATCAGCCGCGGGAGCACCCACTGCACACCCACGCCCATCGCCGTTCCGAGCACCGCGCCCGCCACGCCCATCGCCGCGGCCTGCATCAGGTACACGGCGATCACCTGCCGCGACGTGGCGCCCAGGCAGCGGAGCGTCGCCACCGTCTCCCGCTTCTGCGCCATGTAGGCGCCCATCGCGCTCGCCACGCCGATCCCGCCCAGCAGCAGCGCGAAGGTGCCCACCAGCCCCAGGTAGGACCCCAGGCGCCCCAGCGCGCGGTCGAGCTGCGCCTGCTGCTCCTCCGCCGTGCGCCCGCGCACCCGCTCGCCGCGGAGGCGGGCGCGGTTCCCCTCCACCAGCGCCTTCGCCGCGCCGGGGGCGGGAAGGCGCAGGTACGCGTCGTACTCCACGCGGGAGCCGAAGCGCAGGAGCCGGGTCTCCGCCAGGTGGCGCGCGGGGATGAAGACGCGCGGCGCGAAGAAGGTGGAGATGCCCGACTCGCCCGGCACGCGCTCCACCGTTCCCGCGATGCGGAAGCGCGCCTCGCCCAGCGTGACCTCGTCGCCCACGCGCGCGTTCAGCGCCGTCAGCAGCGCGGGGTCCACCAGCGCCACGCGCCCCCTTCCCAGCTCGGCCCACGCGCCGGCGGGGGTCGTGCGGATCTCCCCGTAGTACGGGAAGCCGGGCTCCACCGCCCGCACCTGCGAGAGCCGCGTTCCGCCCGTGCGCGGCGCCAGCGCCACGGAGGCGAACGACGTCACGCGGGAGACCGGCACCCCGGCGCGGCGGAGCGAGTCGAGCACCGCCTCCGTCGCCTTGCCGAACTTGCGGTTGGAGCTGAACGCCGCGTCCGCGCCCAGCAGCGCGCGGGACTGGTCGCGCACGCCCCCGGCCAGGTTGGCCGCGAACGACTGCGTGGCCACCAGGGCCGCCACGCCCAGCGAGATGGAGGAGAGGAAGAGCAGCAGCCTGCGGCGCGCGAAGCGGCTCTCCCGCCACGCCAGCGCGGCCAGGGGTCGCAGCCGGCTCACGGGCGGCGGTCGGGTACGGGGACGGGCAAGCGGACCTCACGCGGTGGCGGACCACGGCCCCGCGGCGCGGGGCGACGGGGGATCTTCGGACTGCGGGGGCGCCGGGGCAAGTGCCGTCCGGCGTTTCCTCCATGCCGCGGCGCGTTGCGCCGCGATCCCCTCTCGACCCGGAACCGCTCCCAGGAAGACCCCCATGGCTTACAAGAAGGTGCAGTTCGTCGCCTACCAGACCCAGTCGTTCTTCACCACCGATCCCGGCGCCGTGGGCGCGGGGAACGCCGTGCCGGCGCCGGCCCCGCACGTGGACCGCCAGGGGAAGAGCCGCCCCGCGTGCGCCGAGCCGTGGCTGGTGGACGACGCGCTGGTCCGCGCCCGCCGCCTGCGCGAGGTGGTGCGCTTCGCCCAGCAGAAGATCGCCACCGCCAAGGCCGGGCTGACCGGCGGCGACGCCTACGACGACGACGAGACGCTCAAGGTCTTCGTGGCGCCGGAGTTCTACTTCCGGCAGGGCCGCGAGGGCTACCCGCACGCGGGGCTCACCAACGACCCCACGGCCGAGAACCCCTGCAGCGTCGACACGCTGATGCAGGCGCTGCGCGAGATCTTCCAGACCGACGAGTTCAAGCACTGGCTCATCGTGCCCGGCACCATCTTCTCCCACTGGGGCGAGACGGCCAAGAAGACGATCGCCTTCCAGCTCTACCTCAGCTCGAACAACGCGCGCATCGACACCACCGCCACGCCGCCCCTGAAGCCGGGCAGGGCGCTGGCGAGCGCCGGAAAGGTCGCCGACCTGGAGGACCTGGACTTCACCAAGGTCTTCATGTGGGACATCCAGGTGGATCCCGGCGTGGTGCCG
This sequence comes from Longimicrobiaceae bacterium, assembly GCA_030146875.1. GTDB lineage: Bacteria > Gemmatimonadota > Gemmatimonadetes > Longimicrobiales > Longimicrobiaceae > JASLAX01. The sequence continues at coordinate 13,618 of JASLAX010000109.1, read as the reverse complement.
CCGAACTACTGGCAGGCCGAGCAGGGGCTGGGCAGCAACTACGTGAACTCCACGGTGATCATCCAGGGCGGCGTGGGCGGGCGCTACATCACCGAGTTCAAAGGCGACATGTCGACCATCGACGTGACCGCCATCAACGTGGGCGACCCCAACCCCCAGGGGCGCGACGTCTACAACACCCCTCTCTACGAGTCGCTCCTCAACGACTGGGAGCGGGTCAAGGAGCGCGTCTTCGTGGTGGACGACGTGTGGTTCGGCGTGGAGGTGTGCCTGGACCACCTGCGCGGCGTCCTGAAGGACGTGGTCGACCACTGGGACACGAAGGAGGCCGCGGCGCTACAGGCGCGCCAGAGCGCGCTCCAGTCCGAGCTGACGAACCTGCAGACCCCCACCTGGTACCCCTCGGGCACCGACCTGGAGGCGAAGTACCCCACGCTCCCCGGCCTGGCGGAGCGGAAGGAGCAGTTCGACCGCGACCGCCCCGACATCATCCGGCGGCTGAACGGCGCCCTGGCCAGGCTGAAGGGGAAGGGGGCGCTGGAGGCGGAGCTCGCCAACCTGAAGAACGGGTCGTACTACCCCACCGAGGAGGAGCTCGCCGCCCGCTACCCGCTGCCGTTCTACGACATCAACAAGCAGTCGTACGACCTGGAGCGGCCGTACGCGATCCAGCAGATCGAGCGCATGCTCCGCCTGGTCAGGAAGCCCGAGATCGACGTGCACCTGATCTCCTCCTGCGGCATGTACGTCAACGACGGGCGCGTGAACCCCACGAACAACTCCAAGACGATGCCGAACCACGTCCGCGCTCGCGACGGCGGGTACGTGATGCTGTGCGACGGCTCCACCAGCACGAGCTTCCCGCGCTACGACTTCCGCGCGGTGGGGGCGTCGAACGCGGCGGGCGCCTCCGCTCCGTCCGCCGTCCTGGTCGACGAGAAGGTCCCCGGCGGGCTGGAGATCCCGCGGCCGCCCGTGCCGTCGGGATGGGCCATGCCCGAGCAGCGGGTGGTCGCGTACCGCCCGGTCCCGCTCCCGGGCCGGTAGGCTTCGCCGCGCGCGCCGCACGCGCCCCCGGACGGTCCGCCGTCCGGGGGCGCGTCGGCGTCCCGCCGCGGTGCCGCGGCGGCGTTCCATCGGCGGCCCCCGCATCCGCATCCCCCGCGGGCGGCCCTCCGGGGCCTCGGCTGCCCGTCGCGGCCCCGCTTCCGGTCTCCGAACGCCAGCGGAAGGATCTCGTCCGATGCCCTGGGAAAACGCCCATCTGCCCGACGGCTCCACCGTCCAGCTCTTCCGCCAGGAGCTCACCTCCGAGTGCGGCCCCTCGTGCGTGGCCATGGTCTGCCGCCTGCTGGGCTCCTCGAACGCCGAGCCGAACTTCACCCGCAACGCCCTGAAGAAGATCGAGGCGGGGCTGTACGAGGCGGGCGATTCCGTGGACCCGGACTTCGAGCGGGACGGCGCCTACATGACCTCGCTCACGGAGGTGCTGTCGGCGCAGTACCACGCGACCGTCCACACGCGATACCTGCCCGACCCCGGCCCCGGCGTGCTGCGGGACAACATGCAGCGCTTCCTGAGCGACCGCACGAAGACGCGGCCGGCCATCCTGAAGGTGGCGTGGAACGGCGGCGGGCTCCACTTCGTCGTATGCCTGGGGCCCATGGGGAACCCCGCGCGCCTCCAGGTCCTGGACCCTTTCCACGGGCACGTCCAGGTCGACCCCGCGCTCCTGCCGGACTACCACGCCGGGGGCGACGCGGGGGAGATCGACCGCGAGGTGGTCGACGTGATGGGCAGGAGGTACCGCCGCTAGCGCTCGCGAGCGGAGGGGCCCGTCCGCCCCGTTCTGCCCGCCGCACGAGCTCCGGCGGCCGCGGACGGCCAGGACCGTGGACGGCGGGGCCGGCGGCCTCCTCCGCGGGAGCGCCGGCCCCCATGCGTTTGCCGGGAGTGCCGGCGCGGGGTTTCCCTGGGTGCGGGGGACGGTCCGTCCACCGCGGCCGGCCCGCCTCACGGGTCTCCTCCCCCTCCTCCCGGAGGCGTTCCCATGCCGTACACGCACGTCCAGCTCGTCGCGTACGAGGTTCCCACGCTCGCCTGCACCGACCCCGGCGACGCCACGTCCGATCCGTTCACGGACGACCAGATCGAGGCGCTCTCGCGGCAGGGCGGCGACCAGAACGAGGACGCCGCGCTGCGCGTCCAGCGCCTGGTGGACGTGGCCGACTGGGCGCGGCGGAACGCCGGCAACCTGGGCGGCGCCGACACCCTGAAGGTGTTCATCGCCCCCGAGTTCTACTTCCGCGCCGGGCTGGACGGGTACGACGAGGTCCAGGCCCCCACCAACATCTTCGGCGCCCTGATGAGCGCCTTCCACGTGGGCGACTTCGAGCACTGGCTGATCGTGGCGGGCAGCACGTTCTGGAACGCGGCGTCCACCGCCGCCGGGCGCGACCGCGCGTACTTCAACACCGTGAACGTGGTTCGCGGCGGCCCGCCCGAGGCGCTGAACGACGACGACCGCGAGTCGGCGGTCCCGGTGGTGGGCGGGGGCACCACGAACCAGAAGGCGATCATGTCGCCCATCGACTACCAGCCCGGCAACGACCGCCGCGACTGGGACGGCGCCGTGAACCCCGACTTCAAGGCCATCATCGGCGACTGGGCGTGGCGGAAGGGCCACCTGTTCCAGGTGAAGGGGATCAACCACGCCAACACCGTCATGGGCCGGCTGGTGGACGGCGACCCCATCACCTTCGGGCTGGAGGTGTGCCTGGAGCACGGCGCCCGCTACGCCGACCTGGACGACCCGCAGCCCGGCAACCGCGTGGCCGAGGGGGTGCTGCGCGGCGCCCTGGCCGACTGGGAGGAGCGTGAGGGGTGGGACCCGCCCGCCATCGACGTGCACCTGCTGACCTGCTGCGGCATGCCGATCTCCCCCGCCAACGTCTGCGCCCGCGACAACGGCTACGTCATGCGCTGCGACGGCCACCCCGCCGGCACCCACAGCCAGCAGCAGCAGAAGACGGGCGGCGGCCTGGGGGGCGCCCCCGCCGCCCCCGCCCCGTGGACGGGCCCCATCCCCGGCCCGCTGCGCCTGGACCAGGGCGCCATCCCCGGCGGCCGCTGGTTCGCCCAGCGCATCGTCTCCTACGCCCGCGTCCCCCTGCCGTGACGCGGTGACGGCGGCGGGGGGCGCCCTGCGCCTCCTCCGCCCCCCGCCGCCGGTCCCCCGGCGGCGGCCCTCCGCGGCGCGCGGCGTCTGCGGACCTCCCCCCCCTCACCACCACGACACCGGTCTTCACCGAGAGGAAAGCGAATGCCCGACTACAGCAAGGCGCAGCTCGTCGCCTACGAGGTCCCCACCCTGAACGTCACCTCCCCCGGGACCGCCACCAGCTCCCCGTACTCCAACGACGCCATCGGCTCGCTGAGCGACGCCGACGCCAGGGTGCGCGTGCAGCGCATGCGCGACGTGGCGCTGTGGGCCAAGGACAACGCCACCAACCTGGGCGGCAGCGACACCCTCAAGGTCTTCATCGCCCCGGAGTTCTACTTCCGCAGCAGCGCCGACAGCTACGGCAGCACCTCCGTGATCACCAACCTGTTCGCGGCGCTCCTGGCGTCGTTCCAGACCAGCGACTTCGCCGACTGGCTGATCGTTCCCGGCACCGCGTTCTGGAGCCAGGCGGACCCGGACGACGACTCGCGGCTGCTCTACTTCAACACCGTGTTCGTGGTGCGCGGCGGCACGCCCGTCACGCTCGGGTCCGGCGACTGGAGCAGCGCGGTGCCGGTGATCGGGAACGGCATCACCAACCAGAAGGGGCTGATGTCGCACATCGACTACGCCACCAGCGGCAACCGGCGCCAGGACCAGGACGGCGCCGTCAACGCCCACTTCCGCACCATCATCGGCGACTGGGCCTGGCGGAAGGGCCACCTGTTCCGGGTGAAGGATGTGAACAACGGCTCCGGCGCCCCCCTCACCTTCGGGCTGGAGGTGTGCCTGGAGCACGCGCGCCGCTACCGCGACGCCGAGAACGTGACGCGGCACGACGACACCGAGGACGAGGGCGTGCTGAAGGGCGTGCTGGGCGACTGGAGCTCCAAGGAGGGCGGCAGCGCCCCCGCGGTGGACCTGCACCTGGTCACCTCGTGCGGGATGGACGTGGACGCGCCGAACGTGGTGGCGCGGCAGAACGGCTACGTCATGCTCTGCGACGGCCACCCGGCCGGCCCCAACTCCGACCTGCGGAAGAAGGGGAGCAGCTCGCTGACCGACCTGACCGGCACCGGCGCGGTGTTCACGCAGAACCTGCCGAGCGGGCTGCAGCTCGCCCGCGGCTCCATCTCTTCGTCCGCCTGGTTCACCCAGCGGATCGTCTCGTACGCCCCCGTCACGCTGCCGTGACGGGGTGACGGCGTCCCCCGCGACGTCGCCCGCGAATGTGAGGGGGCGCGGCCGCTTTTCGGCCGCGCCCCCTCTTCGTCGTCGGATGTCGTCGGACGCGCTCGCACACGTCGGACGTCCGGCCGCCGGATCCCGCGCGACGTCCTCCAACGCCGTGCGACGTGGATGGTCAGGCGTCCGGAGGGCCGTCGGAGACCATGGCGCCGTCGGCCAGGCGGATCACGCGGTGGGTGCGGGCGGCCAGCTCCGGATCGTGCGTGACCAGCACCAGCGTGGTGCCCCGCTCGCGGTTCAGCTCCACCAGCAGCTCCACGATGCGGTGGCCGGTGGCGGCATCGAGGTTGCCGGTGGGCTCGTCGGCGAAGAGAATGGAGGGGTGGTGCACGAAGGCGCGGGCGATGGCCACCCGCTGCTGCTCGCCCCCGGAGAGCTGCGAGGGGTAGTGGTCCTCGCGGTCGCCCAGGCCCACGCGGCCCAGCAGGTCGCTGGCCCGGGCGGCGGCGCCGGGCTCTCCGGCGAGGTCCAGGGGTACGCGTACGTTCTCCCGGGCCGTCAGCGTGGGGATGAGCTGGAAGGACTGGAAGACGAAGCCGATGCGGTCGCGCCGCAGCCGGGCGCGTCCGTCCTCGGAGAGGGCGGAGAGGTCGGTGCCCTCCAGCAGCACGCGGCCGGCGCTGGGGCGGTCCAGGCCCGCCAGCAGCCCCAGCAGGGTGCTCTTCCCGCTCCCCGACGGTCCCACGATGGAGACCAGCTCCCCCGCTTCCACGCGGAACGACACGTCTCGCAACGCATCGAGCGGCCTTCCGCCGCTCGCGTACGTCTTCCGGAGGTTCTCGACGATGAGCATGCCTGTCTCGCGGCTCCGGCTGGCGTTCGTGTCGGCGGCGGTCGCCACCATGATCGGTTGCGCGGCCGAGGAACGCAAACCCGACCCCGCCGCCGACGCCGCCGCGGCCGCCGCCCCCGCGGGGGAGGAGCGCCGCGTCGTCCTCTTCGTGGGCACGTCGCTCACCGCCGCGTACGGGCTGGACCCCGAGGAGGGCTACCCCGCCCGGGTGCAGGAGAAGATCGACTCCGCCGGATTGCCCTTCGAGGTGGTGAACGCCGGGGTGAGCGGCGAGACCGCGGCCGGCGCGCGACGGCGCGTGGAGTGGCTCCTGCGCCAGCCCTTCCAGGTGCTGGTGCTGGAGACGGGGGCCAACGACATGCTCCGCGGCTCCGACCTGGACTCCACGCGCGCCGACATCCAGGCCATCGTGGACCGCGTGAAGGCCGAGCGGCCCCAGGCGCGCGTGGTGCTGGCGGGGATGATGGCGCCGCCCAACCTGGGGCCGCGCTACGCGGAAGGATTCCGGGAGATGTACCCGCAGATCGCGCGCAGCAACGGGCTTCCCATTATCCCCTTCCTGCTGGAGGGGGTGGCCGGGCAGCCGGAGCTGAACCTGCCCGACGGCATCCACCCCAACGCGCGGGGTCAGCGGCGGGTGGCGGCCAACGTGTGGCGCACGCTGGAGCCGGTGCTGCGCGCCGAGGCCGCCCGGCCGTATGATTCCGGCGCGGCCGCGGCGCCGCGTCCCTGAACCCGGCGGAAGGGCGGCGGAATGGACCGACTGTACGCGGGCGAGCTGCGGATCTTCTCCTCCGCGGGGGAGGACCCGGACGGCGTGGCGGGCGAGGCGGAGGCCGCGGCCGTCCACCCGCTCTACCTGTTCGCGGACTCGCAGCTCCTCTTCTGGCGCGAGGAGGGGCAGCTCTTCCTGGACCGGCTGCGCGAGCACCTGGGGCCCGAGCCGCCGCGCGCCGCGTACGTGGGCGCCTCCAACGGCGACGAGCCCGCCTTCTACGAGATCTTCCTGGGCGCCATGGACGGCATCGGCATCCCGCCGCGCCGCTGCCGCATGATCCCCTCCGTCCCCACCCCGCAGGAGATGGGGTTCCTGGCCTCCGCCGACATCGTGCTGCTGGCCGGCGGCGACCCCGACCGGGGGTGGCGCGCGTTCGCCGAGACGGGGCTGCGCGAGGCGGTGGAGCGGCGCTACTACGAGGGGGGGGTGCTGGTGGGCGTCTCCGCCGGGGCCATGCAGCTCGGCCTGACGGGGTGGAGGGAGGGGCGGGTGGATCCCGGGCAGGTCTTCGACACCTTCGGCCTGGTGCCGTTCGTGGTCGACGCCCACGCCGAGGCCACCGACTGGGAGGACCTGCGCCGCGTGCTGGCCGGCCGGGGAGAGGGCGCGCGGGGCGTGGGGATCCCCCGCGGCGGCGGGCTGGTCCTGCACCCCGACCGCACGGTGGAGGCGGTGCGCCACCCCCTCTACGAGATGGAGGCGCGCGACGGGGGCGTCACCTGCTCGCTGGTCCTGCCCGCCGCCAGCGAGGCCTGAGCGCGTGCGGATCTGGGCCGTCTCCGACCTGCACGCCGACGTGCGCGGCAACCGCGCGCGGCTGGACGTCCTCTCCCCCCGCGACCACCGCGGCGACGCGCTGATCGTGGCCGGCGACATCGCCGACGCGCCCGGGGTGGTGGGCGAGGTGCTGGGCTTCCTGCGCGACCGCTTCCGCGAGGTGTGGTTCGTCCCCGGCAACCACGAGCTCTGGGTGCGCAACGACCCGGGCGACTCGGTGGAGAAGTTCCACGCCCTGCTGGAGCTCTGCGACACCCTGGGCGTGCGCACCCGGCCCGCGCGGGCCGGCTCCACCTGGGTGGTCCCCCTCTTCGCCTGGTACGAGCGCGAGTTCGACGCCGGCGGCCAGGCGCCCGACGACCAGCTCGAGGCGTGGTCCGACTTCTACTTCTGCCGCTGGCCCGCCGGGGTGGAGCGCCCCGCCGACTACTTCCTGGCCCTCAACGACCGCCACCTGCGGCGCTACGACGGCCCAGTCGTCACCTTCTCGCACTTCCTTCCCCGCCGCGACCTGATCCCCCCGCTCCGCTTCCTGGGCTTCAAGGGGCTGCCGCTGGTCGCCGGCGCCGCGCGTCTGGACGAGCAGCTCCGCCTGGCCGGCTCCCGCGTTCACGTCTTCGGCCACTCGCACATCGCCGAGGACCGCACCATCGACGGCGTGCGCTACGTGCAGAACTGGCTGCGCCCCCCGCGCCACGGCGACGGCGGCGGCGGGATCCTGAAGCTGGTGGCCGAGGCGGAGCCCTCCGAGGGCTTCCACCCGCTCTTCTGCTGAGGCGCGGCGGACACCCGCCCTTCGGCGGGGGGGCGTGTGAGGGGTGGAACGGACGGCGGGGAGGTCGGGACGGCCGCGGGCCCCGGCACGCTCGGTGCATTCGGATCCGCGGGGACCGCCGGCTCATCGGCGGGCCGCGCCAGCCGCCGGCATGGGAGAAAGGTCCCGCAGTGCGTCACCCAACGAACGCTCCCGCCAGGGCCCCGGCACCCGTCGACCCGGCCCGCGACACCGGGCCGGCGGACGCGCTGGCCCGGGTGCTGGACGACCTGGTGGGCATCCCGGGGACGAAGTACCGCGTGGGGCTGGACGGGCTGCTGGGGCTCATCCCCGGCGTGGGCGACGCGGCGGGGGCGCTGATGTCGGCCACCATCGTGATCCAGGCGGCGCGGATGGGCGTCTCGCGCCCCGTCCTGCTCCGCATGCTGGGCAACCTGGCGATCGACTCGGCCGCCGGCGCCGTCCCCGTGCTGGGCGACCTCTTCGACTTCGCCTTCAAGGCCAACCGCCGCAACGTGACGCTGCTGCGGGCCGAGATGGAGCGTCCGGGCGTGGAGCGGCGCGGCAGCACCCTGCGCCTGGCGGGCGTCGCCATCGTCGTCCTGGTCCTCCTCGGCGGGATGGTCTTCGTCGCCTTCTGGGTCGCCCGCCAGCTCATGGACCTGCTGCGCGGCGCCTTCTGAGGGAGCGGAGGACGCGCAGGACCGCGGCCGACGCGCTCCCCCCGCCGGCGGACGTCTCCTGCTGCCGGCGACGACTGCAGGAAGAGAGCTCACGGAGTTCACGGACTCTCGCTCTTCAAGCTCAGCGTCCCTGCTTTTCGCCGCCTGCCGCGCGCGAAGTCCGCTGCCGGAGCCGAGCGGAGAAGGGCGTCGGCGGGAGAGAATCCGAGGAGAACGAGGGAGGGCGGGCCCCCGCCGGGGACCCGCCCTCCCTCGTGCCGGACGGCGGCGGTCCTACGCGCCGCGCGTTCCGCCCGCGCCCATCCCGCCGGAGCCCAGGTCGGGCGAGGGCTCCTTGCCGGAGCTCGACTCGCGGCTCCGCTCCAGCTCGCGGCGCACCTCCTGCTGGTTGCTGCCGGCGCCCTCCAGGGCGTCGGAGCCGCCCGTCCCGCCGTCGCGGTGGGTCTCGCGGTGCACGGCGGGCATGGCGTCCCGCGCCTCGCGCACCGCCTGCTCGTCCGTCCCGTTCCCCTCGGTCGCCTGCATGCGGCGGGCGTCGCCGCCCCCGATGGTGGCGTCGTCCCGGCGCGGCCGGCTCAGGGGCGAGTCGTTGGCGTCGCGGTCCATGTGGCCTCCTGGTGTCGGGTTGCCCGCCGCCGTGGGCGGCGGGTCCCACCGCATGACGCAAACCGTGTTCCGGCATGCGCTTGGCACCCGCGGCGTGGCACGACCGCCCCGCCGCCTGTATTTTGATGGGTCGGCACGAGGGGGACCGGAACCCGAGAGGATGGACGCGTGAGCGGCAAGAGCTGGAGGAACGTGGACTGGCGCGGGGGCCTGCGGCGGGCGGGACCGCGGCTCGCGGCGGCGTGGCGCGACCGCCGCGGCCGCCGCGTGCTGGCCGCCTTCGCCGGGCTGGCGATCTTCTCCTGCGGCACCGGCAGCGTGGTGGCCGGGTGGACGCGGGCGTGCGCGGGCACCTGCCCCAGCGCCGACCAGATCGCCACCTTCGCCCCGCAGCAGGCGTCGCAGGTGCTGGACGCGCGCGGCGGGCTGCTGGGGTCGTTCTACCGCGAGCGGCGCACCGTCATCCAGATCCGCTCGCTCCCGCGCTACGTCCCCATGGCGTTCGTGGCCATCGAGGACGCGCGCTTCTTCGAGCACGAGGGCGTGGACCCCGTGCGCATGATCGGCGCGGTGCGCGACAACATCGTGGGCGGATGGGGCGGCCCCGGCGGCAGCACCATCACCATGCAGCTCGCCCGCAACCTCTTCCCGCAGCAGCTCCCCGCCAGCGAGAAGAGCCTGCGCCGCAAGTCGGCCGAGATCAAGCTGGCGCTCCAGATGGAGCGCTCCTTCAGCAAGGAGCGCATCCTGGAGATGTACATGAACCACATCTACCTGGGCGCCGGCGCGTTCGGGGTGGAGGCCGCCGCGCGCACCTACTTCGGCAAGCCGGCGTCGCAGCTCGACTACGCCGAGGCCGCCACCCTGGCCGGGCTGGCCCAGGCCCCCTCGGCCTACAACCCCCGCGAGCACGCCGACCGCGCCGAGCGCCGCCGCAACCGGGTGCTGCGCGCCATGCGCGAGGAGGGGGTGATCACGGCCGCGCAGGAGGAGGCCGCCGTGCGCCGCCCGCTGGTGGTGGCCCCGCCCAGCGGCGCCATCCGCGCCCCGTACTTCGTGGAGCGCGTGCGCCTGGAGCTGGAGGCGCGCTTCGGCGAGCTGCTCTACACCGGCGGCCTGCGCATCCACACCGGCATCGACCCCGTGCTGCAGGCCACGGCCGAGAAGTCCCTGGAGGACCAGATCCGCCGCATCGAGCGGGGCACCTACGGCGGGTACCCGCACATGACCTACGAGCGGTTCTCCGCCTCGCTCGCGCCGGGCCAGGCCATCCGCCAGACGCCGTACCTGCAGGGCGTGGTGGTGGTCATGGACCCGCGCACGGGCCTGATCCGCGCCCTGGTGGGCGGACGCGACTTCCGCCACTCGCAGTTCAACCGCGCCACCCAGGCGCTGCGCCAGGCGGGCTCCGCCTTCAAGCCCTTCGTGTACGGCGCCGCGCTGGAGAAGGGCCGCTCGCCGCTGTACCCGGTGCTGGACGCCCCCGTCACCATCTCCATGAGCGACGGGACGGTGTGGGCGCCCAAGAACTACGACTCCGAGTACGGCGGGCCCATGACCCTGCGCGCGGCCCTGCGCAACTCGCGCAACATGGTCGCCATCCGCCTGGGCAGGGAGGTGGGGATCGCGGGGGTGCGCTCGCTCGCCGAGCGGGCGGGGATCGGCACGCGCATCCCCGGCTATCCCTCCGTCTACATCGGCTCGGCGGGGGTCTACCCCATCCAGCTCATCGCGGCCTACGCCCCGTTCGGCAACGGCGGGTGGCGGGCCGACCCGCGCTACGTGACGCGGGTGGAGGACCACCAGGGGACGCTGCTCTGGGTGCCCGAGTCCGCCCCCAGGCAGGCGGTGGACCCGGCGGTGGCGTGGATCCTCACCGACATGCTGCGCGAGGTGGTGGACCGCGGCACGGGATACGCGGCGCGCGACCCCGCCGTGGGCGCGCTGTCGTTCGACGTGCCCGCCGCGGGGAAGACGGGGACCACCAACGACGCCACCGACGTGTGGTTCGTGGGGTACACCCCCGACCTGCTGGCGGGGGTGTGGCTCGGCTTCGACAACCCCCGCTCCGTGCTCTCGACCGGCACCGGCGGAACGCTGGCGGTGCCGGTGTGGGCCCGCGTTATGCGTACCGCGTACCTCGGTCGGCGTCCGCCGGAGCCCTGGGCGCGCCCCGCGTCGGTGGTCTCGCGGCGGGTGAGCGGGGGCCGGGTCCTCACCGAGGACTGCCCCTGGGGCGGCGGAGCGGCGGACTTCTTCGCGGCGCGCTTCGCGCCGGAGCCCACGTGCGCCGCGCCGCAGGTCCTTCCGGACCGGTTCGTCGACCCCACCCCCCACCTTCCCGGCCGGCCGCTCTTTCCCGGACAGGCGAAGGTGCCGCGCCCCGAGGACTACGTGAAGCCGGGGGAGCGACCCAGGCCCTGACCGACCGGCGGCGGGGAAGGACCCTCAGGAGACGAAGATGAAGCGCTGGATAAAGCTCACCCTCCTGGCCTTCCTCGCCCTCGCGGTGGGCGGGTTCGCCTGGATCTGGTTCGGCCCCTGCGGCCTGGGCGGCTGCGCCCCGGTCAGCGACCTGGAGCGGTTCCAGGCCGAGGGCTCCGAGGTGCTGGACGTGGACGGCAAGCCGTTCGCCACCCTCTCCACGGTCAATCGCCGCGTCGTACCGCTCGACTCCCTTCCCGAGTACCTTCCCAAGGCCTTCCTGGCGGTCGAGGACCGGCGCTACTACGAGCACGGCGGCGTGGACTGGAAGCGCTTCATGGGGGCGCTGATCAGCAACGTGAAGGCCGGCGGCGTGGCCGAGGGCGGCAGCACGATCACCATGCAGCTCGCCCGCAACCTGTTCCCGGAGCGCCTGCCGTACACCGAGCGCTCCATCCGGCGCAAGGTGCTGGAGGTGCGCATCGCGCGGCAGATCGAGCGCAACTTCGACAAGCGCAAGATCCTGGAGCTGTACCTCAACCACATCTACCTGGGCGAGGGCGCCTACGGCGTGGACGCCGCCGCCCGCGCCTACTTCGGCAAGCCCGCCAGCCAGCTCACGCTGGCCGAGGCCGGCCTGCTGGGCGGCCTGCCCAAGGCACCCTCCCGCATCAACCCCCGCGAGAACCGCGAGGCCGCGCTCAAGCGACGCGACCTGGTCCTCTCCGAGATGGGGAAGGCCGGCTACGTGCCCGCGGCCGCCGCCGCCGCCGCCATCGCCTCGCCGCTCAAGGTGGCGCGTCGCCCGCGCGGCGGGAGCACGGGCAAGGCGCCCTGGTTCGTGGAGCGCGTGCGGCGCGAGGTGGAGGAGCGGATGGGCGAGCGCACCTACACCGGCGGCCTGCGCATCCACACCACGCTGGACATGACCGCCCAGTCCGCCGCCGAGCAGGAGCTGGCGGCGGGGCTGGACGCGGTGGAGTCGGGGCGCTTCGGCCGCTTCGCGCACCCCACCTATCCCGAGGCCAAGGGCGACACCGAGGACGGCAACACCCCCTACCTGCAGGGGATGGCCGTGATCATGGACGCCGCCACCGGCGAGGTGCGGGCGCTGGTGGGCGGGCGCGACTTCGCGGACTCCAAGTTCGACCGCGCCTGGCAGGCCCTGCGCCAGCCCGGCTCGGCGTTCAAGCCCTTCGTCTACGCCGCGGCGCTGGAGCGGGGGATCCCCCCCACCGCCCGCTACGACGACACCCCGGTGCGCATCACCATGGCGCGCGGGCAGGTGTGGGAGCCCAGGAACTACACCGGGCGCTTCGACGGCCCCATCACCGTGCGCGACGCGCTCACCCGCTCCAAGAACACGGTGACGGTGCGCATCGCGCAGGAGGTGGGGATGGGGGCCGTGGCCGACGAGGCGCGGTCGCTCGGCATCACCACCCCCGTCCCCGGCAACCCGGCCACGGCGCTGGGCTCCGCCGAGGTGCGCCCCATCGAGCTGGTGGGCGCCTACGCCGCCTTCGCCAACGGCGGCACGCGCGTGACCCCGCACGTGGTCCGCCGCGTGGAGTCGCGCGACGGCACGGTGCTCTGGGAGGCGGACGCCCCCACCGAGTCGGCGATGGACGCGGGGGTGGCCTTCGTGCTGACCTCGCTGATGCGCGACGTGGTGGACCGGGGCACGGGCACGCTGGCCCGCGCCGCCGGCTTCCGCGGCGCCGCCGCGGGGAAGACGGGGACGACCAACTCCGCCACCGACGTCTGGTTCGTGGGCTACACGCCGGAGCTGGTGGGGGCGGTGTGGATGGGGATGGACCGGCCCGCCACCATCGTGCGCGGCGCCTCGGGCGGCACCATGGCGGCGCCGGTGTGGGGGCGCATCATGCGCCGCATCTACGCCACGCGCCCCACCCCGCGCGAGTGGACGCCGCCCTCCGGCGTCACGCAGGAGGAGGTGGACCGCGCCACCGGGCTGGCGGTGCAGGGGGGGTGCCCCGCGCGGGGGCCCACCTACACCGAGTACTTCGTGCGCGGCCGCCCGCCCATGGAGCCCTGCTACCCCGACGCCCTGTACCCCGGCCTGGCGATGGACACCGCCGGGTGGTACGACGAGGAGCTGGGCGACGGGGCGCAGGTCGACACCTCGTACGTCTCGGACCTGCGCTCCTCGGGGATCGACTGGCCCGAGCTGGAGGAGCGCCGCCGCGCCGAGGCCGCCGCCGCGGCCGCGGGCCGGTATCCGCCGCCGGGGGCGGACCCCGGCCGCGGGCAGACGACGGTGGACCCCCCCGCGTCCGCCGTTGAGGTCCCG
>JASLAX010000086.1 GCA_030146875.1 Longimicrobiaceae bacterium | reverse complement strand
CTGGTCTTGCTGTACTCGACCGAGTTGATCTTGGCGTTGAAGTCGATCGTGACGTCCTCGATCTTGATGTTCGGGATCGGGAGCATCGTCAGGATCGGCACCTCGAGCTGCTGCGTCTGGTAGACCGCCGGCGTGGCGTCGGTGCCCGGGGTGACCGTGGCGGTCGCCGCGGCCCCGGTGCCGTCGCCGGTGATGGTCACCGTCACCGAGGCGCCGGCGGCCACGGTGTCGCGCTTGGTGATGGTGATGCCCGTGATGGTGCCGTTCGGCGACACGTCGGCCGCGGCCTCGGTGTTCCCGGCGCCGGCCACGGTGACGCGCGTGCCGGCGGCCGTGTAGCCGGTGCCGCCCGCGGTGACCGCGATGGCGAGCTGGGCGGGCTTGGCCGGCTGGTACGGCGAGATCTCCTTCGGGTACTTGAAGGTGACGTAGACCGGGTCGCCGATGTTGCCGTTCTGGTCCTTCTTGAAGCCGACGGCGGTGATGAAGTTCACCGTGCTCAGCGCGGCCTGGCTCTGCGCGTTGATGGCCGCGAGGAGCGGTCCGCCCAGCATCGAGCCGAAGTCGATGCTGGCGAGTTCCTGTCCGGGAGTAGGCATGCGTTACCCTTTACGGTTGATCGGAAGCATGGGGCCCGCCCGCGTGGGGGCGGGGCGGCGCCGGCGACGGATCCTCGGACCCCGTACGAGGCGGGCGGCGAGGGCTGGGGTGGGGCTTTCCCGGGGATGGATGCCTTCCCTCCGGGTCCTTGGGAGGCGCGTCCGGCGGGCCCTCCGGACGCGTCCACCAAGCATACGGCTCTGCGGCACCTCCGCCTGTGGGGAGGGATCGCTCGCCGGACGGCTCGGCGGGCGATTCCTCCCGCGCGGCGCTCAGGGGTTGGGCACGGGGACCGGCGAGGAGAGGGTAGCCTTCTCCAGCACGCCCAGGATGCGCTCCAGCCCCGAGGGCATGTCGGCCTGCGACGCCTCGACGTGCACCTGCATGGAGTACTGCCGCTCCACGTTGGTGCCCGACTCCGACGCCCTCTTCATGGCCGCGGACACCTTCAGGTCCACGGAGAAGAAGAGGAACTTGAACGACATCTGCGCGTCGACCTTCAGGTCCAGCGAGTCGCTCGTCTTGGTGTACTCGCTGGAGGTGATCTTGGCGTTGAAGTCGATCACCACCTTGTCCAGCTTCAGGTTGGGGATCGGCAGCATGGTCAGGATGGGCACCTCCAGGAGCTGCGTCTGGTAGACGGCCGGGACCGCCGGACGCCCCGTGAGCACGCTGATGGTGGCCGCCGCGCCCGTCCCGTCGCCGGTGATGGTGAGCGTGGGCGAGGCGCCCGCGGCCACGTTCCCCTGCTTGGTGACGTTGATGCGGCTGATGGTGCCGTTGGGGTCCACGTCCACGGTCGCCTCGGCCCCGTCCACGCCCGTGATGGTGGCGCGGGTGCCGGCCGCGGTGTAGCCCGTGCCGCCGGAGGTGAGCGCCACCTGCAGGGTGGCCGGCATGGCGGGCTGGTACGGCTGGATCTCCTTGGGATACCGGAAGCCCACGTACACGGGGTCGCCCAGCCCCCCGTTCTGGTCGCGCTTGAAGCCGACCGCGCTGATGAAGTTCACCGTGGTCATCGCCGCCTGTGCCTGGGCGTTGATGGCCGCGTTGAGCGGGCCTCCGATCATGGAGGCGTAGTCGATGCTGGAGAGCTCCTGTCCGGGACTCGGCATGGTTCACCTGTGTTTTTCGGGGTGATGCGCCGTCCTCCCGCGGAGGCGGCCGCCGTCCTGTCCCGCCGCGCGTCCGGGGCGCGCGCGGGCGGTGCAGGGGTGCCGGCCGGGACGTCCCCCGCGAAGGGGACCCGGTGCCGGGTGGGGGGGGTGCGGGAGGCGGGCCCGAGCCGCCGGGGGAGCGCGAGGGGCTCCGCCGACCGCGCGCGGGAGCCCGCCGGCAGGGGTCCGGAACGCGGTGGGGGCCGCCCCGTCCTTCCTGCCGTCACCAGGCAAACCCGCACCCGGCACCCGCTTGGTGCCCGAAAGGAAGCACCCCTCCCCGGCGTGCCGGAGAGGGGTGCGGGGGGCGGCGGGCGAACGCCCGGAACCCTCGTGTGGAGCGTGGCTTCACCAGCGCAGCACGATCTTCCCGAAGGTGCGGTTCTCCTCCATGCGCGCGTGCGCCTCGCCGATCTGCGCGAAGGAGCAGGTGGAGTCCACCACCGGCCGGATGCGGCCGGAGGAGAGCAGGGGGATCACGCTCTTCGAGAACTCGCGCGCCAGGGCGATCTTCTCCTCCAGCGGCCGCGAGCGCAGCACGGTGCCGAAGAGGTGGATGCGCCGCCGCAGCAGCAGCCCCAGGTCGATCTCCGCCTTCGCCCCGCCCGTGGTCCCGATCACGCAGACGCGCCCGCGCAGCGCCAGCACGCGCAGCGAGGCCTCCAGCAGCTTGCCGCCCACCAGGTCCATCACGGCGTGGACGCCGCTGCCGTAGGTGGCCTGGCTCACCGCCTCGGCCAGGTCCTCGCGCTCGGTGTCGATCCCCACCTCCAGCCCCAGCTCAGCCGCCTTCGCCAGCTTCTCCGGCGTGCGCGACGTGCCCAGCACCATCGCCCCCGCCGCCCGCGCGAGCTGCAGCGCGGCCGTTCCCACCCCGCTCCCCACGGCGTGGATCAGGACGCGCTCGCCCATCTTCACGTCGAGCTGGCGGAAGAGCGCGTCGTAGGCGGTCAGGAAGGCTTCGGGGATGGCCGCGGCCTCCTCGAGCGACAGGTTCTGCGGGATGCGCACCGCCTCGCGCTCGTGGACCACCAGGAACTCGGCGTGCGCGCCGCCCCCCGTGATCCCCATCACCCGGTTCCCCACCGCCCACAGGCCGGCGCCTTCGCCCATGGCGTCCACCTCCCCGGCGTACTCCAGCCCCGGCACGTCGGCCGGGGCCCCCGGGGGCGCGGGGTACAGGCCCTTCCGCTGCAGCACGTCCGCCCGGTTCAGCGCCGAGGCGTGCACCCGCACGCGGATCTCGCCCGGACCCGGCTCCGGGACGGGGCGGTCGGCCTGGGTCAGGACCTCGGGTCCCCCCGGACGGGCGATGACGATGGCGCGCATGGAGGATCGGGTTGGGGTGATTCGGATGCCGAACGGCGGTGGATCGGAATGATGGAATCGCGTGGCTTCAGGGCGACCGCCACTCCGCCTGCGAACGAATTCGCGGCTCGGAGAAGCACGAAGTCCGCCTGCGCGACTGGAACCGGCGCGCGCCGAGATTCCGTCGTGCACCCCTCTCCCCTCGTGGGAGAGGGGCCGGGGGTGAGGGGTCCAGCCGCGGACGCCAGCGCGATCCCCGCCGCCGGTGGCCTCTACGGGATCGGGTTCGGCGCGCTCGCTCCCTCGGCGGCGCGCTCGCGCAGGAACGCCTCGATCCCCCGCACGTGGGCCTCGGCCAGGCGGCGCACGAAGGCGGGGTCGCGCAGGGCGTTCTCCTGCTCGGGGAAGAGCATGAACATCGACTCGGTGAGCGTCGTGGGCATCCAGGTCGGCCGCACCAGCGCCAGGTTCGACACGCGCGCCCCCAGGTCCGGCAGCCGCGTCACCGCCACGATCTCGCGGTCCAGCGCCCGCGCGAGCGGGGCGGAGAGCGGGTGGAAGTGATAGGTGCTGGTGCCGTGGTTGCGAAACGGGTTCACGCCCTCGCCGAACGCGTTGTTGTGCACCGAGACCAGCAGGTCCGCGTCCGCCCGCACCGCCATCGCGGGGCGGTCTCCCAGCTCCACCGGCACGTTCGTCGTGCGCGTCATGATCACCTGGGCCCCGCCGGCCCGCAGCATCTCCGCCAGCGGCAGGGAGATGGCGAGGTTGGCCTCGGCCTCCGTCAGCCCGGTGGGGCCGGTGGCGCCGCCGGGCGGGTGGCCGGGATCGACCACGATGCGGATGCCGGCGAGCGGGCGCGCCGGGTCGATGCGCGGCGGGCGGCGCAGGCGCAGCACCAGGGTGCCGTCCCGCTCGTAGAACGCCTTCCACCCCCACACCGGCCGCGCCGTGCCCAGGCGCAGGCGCGCGGACCCGCCCGCCGTCTCCCATCCGGCGGAGCGTAGCATCCCGTCCGCGATGGCGCGCGCGGGTGCGGAGTCCGCCACCGCGCCGTAGACGGTGAGGGTCACGCCGTCGGGCGCCGTCTCCACCAGGAAGGGGGCGGCGCCGGCCGCCACGCGAACGTCCACCCAGCGCTCCGCCGGCCGCACCTGCGGAGCGGAGACGCGGACGGGCGTCACCGCGCCGGCGTCGGCCAGGGTGATGGCGCTCGCCGGGATCCACGCCTCGGTCGCGCCGTCCAGCCGCACGCGCACCTGGTCGCCGCGCCGCTCCAGCGCCGTCAGCCGGGCGCCGCGGGGCAGGAACCAGCGGTACGTGCCCGTGGGCGTCTGCCGCATGTACGTGGCGTCCGACCCGGTGGCGACCGTGTCGGCCCCGCCGGTGACGGTGGCGGTGATGGGCGCGGCGAAGACCGTGGGCTGCACGGCGCCCGCGGCCCCGGCCGCCGGCGCGGGCGCGGGCACGCGGTACGAGAGGGCGTGCTCCACCGTCTGCCCGTTGCGCTCCGCCCTCAGGCGCCAGGTCCCGTCCCGCGGCACGGGGAGCCAGGCCAGGAAGGCGCCGTTCGGCTCCACCTGCACGGGCACGCCCTCGATGGTCAGGTACGCGTCGCCGCTCCCCACGGAGCCGTAGATGTACGCGGAGTCCGTGCGCGGCCGCGGGGTCTCGGGCGTGGGGTGCACCACGCGGAACGCCAGCGCGCCGCGCACCGGGGCGATGGGCG
>JASLAX010000077.1 GCA_030146875.1 Longimicrobiaceae bacterium | reverse complement strand
GCGGAGCCCGGCGCCGGTGGCGCCGCCGCCCACGCGCGCGGAGGCGCCCGCGTATCCCGCGGAGGCGCGTGAGCGGCGGTCCGCGGCGGCGAACGCCTCGAACGTGGCCATTCCGGCGCGAACCGAGCCGCCGGCGCCTTGCAGCGCGCGCCGATCGCCGGCGAACGCTCCCACCGCCCAGGTCCCATCCCCGGCACGCGCCTGGAAGCCGGGGCCGCGCACCGCCAGGTAGCGCTCGTCGCGCTCGCCCAGGGCGCCCTCGGCGGCGCCCGCCCCGCGGAAGACCAGCTCCGCCCGCGACCGTCCATCGCGGCTCAGCGGTGCAGAGGCGGTGACCGCCGCGGGGAGGCCCGGGGCGGTGCCGCCCGCGCGCAGCGTCACCGCGGCGGCCGAATGGGGAGCGGTGCCGCGCGCCGAGACCCCCCCGCGGGGGAGGACCACCACGCGAGCCTCCGCGGTGGCGACGGTATCGCCGCCCACCATCGCGCGGAGGACCACCCGGTGGACGAGCCGCGCGCCGAGCGCCGCGGGGGTGCCGACGCGCACACCCACCTCCGCGGCGGCCCCGGGCGCCAGGTCCACGGCCGCCGGTGAGGGGACCGCGGGGAAGCCCGCGCGCGACTGCGCCTCCAGGCGCAGCCGCGCAGGCACGTTCCCGTGGTTGGAGACGCGGAAGGCCAGGACGTACTCCCCCCCCGCCGCCGCGTGGCGCGGGGCCGACGTGAGCGACGCGGCGACGTCGCGGCGGGGGCGGACCACCACCCGCACCGAGTCGGTGGCTCCCGGGCCGGGCCCGGTGGAGAGCCGCACGACGTAGGCGCCCGCACGCGCGGAGCGCGGGACGGCGAGGGGGACGAGGCGCACGCTCGCGCCGGCCGGCGCGGCTCCCCCGGCGGTCCAGCCGGCCGGCGCGGCGATGCGGGCCGGGGCGGAGGCCGGGGTCACGCGGAAGACCACCGTGATCCGCGCCCCCGGGTCCACCTCCAGCCGCGCCGCTCCGGCCCGCTCCACGCGAACCGCCTGCGCCGGGGCCGCAGCGGCGGGCGCCACCACGGCCAGCACGAGAGCCGCCGCCCCCGCGCGGCGTAGGATCATCAGAGCCGCACGACGTACTGGCCGGCGAAGACGTCGTCGTCGCCGGTGTCCGCCGTGACGAGGGCCTGGTAGGTGCCGGGCGGGAGCGCGCCGATCTCGAACGTCTGCCGCAGCGAGGTCCCCGGGTACAGCAGGCCGCGCTGCGACTGGAGGGTGCGGACCTGCGTTCCCGCGGCGTCGAAGAGCTCCAGCCGGACCATCGGGCGGTACGCGAGCTCGCCCGCGTTCGTCACGTCGACCTCCAGCCGGCGCCGCGCGCCGACGCCGGCGACCCGGGGGGCCTGGAACCCGGCCAGGCGGCTCCCCTGCCCCACCGTGGTCGCGATCTGCACCCCGTGGCGCACGGCGGCTCCGACGCCCACCTGCACGCGCGCGCCGCGGGCAGCGGCACCGGCGGCGGCGACCCCCTCCCCCTCGACCATCAGCATGCTCCAGAACGTCCCGCGCGTTGCCAGCGCCGCGGGGACGCTGACGGTGTAGGTGACGGTCGCCTCGCCCAGGGCGGGGATCTCCACGCTCGACGGGGAGAAGGTCACCCACCGGGCGCTCGAGCGCGGCGAGCCCCCGGCTGGTCCGTAGGCGGTCAGCCCGTCCGCCGTGAACGCGTAGTCGGTGAGGTAGACGCGCGCCCGGGCCGGGGCCGCCCCGGCGTTGCGCAGGCGGACGGTGCCGCTGCGGGTCTCGCCTGCGGTGGCCCGGTGCTCCTCCACGACGGAGCCCACCACGGTGATCTGGGACGCGGCCGCACGTACGGCCCCCATGGAAACGACAAGGGCCGCCAGAGCGGCCACCGTGCTGCGGAGCTGCATATCGATCCTTGCGGAATGGGCCCGGAGCGCCGGCACTCGGCCGGCGCTCCCGACGTGTGGGTCAGACGCCCGCCGTGATGGTGTAGGTCACGATGCGCGTGCCGGCGGGGACGACACCGGCCGCCGAGGTGGCGGAGAGGGTGTAGGTGACGCTCAGCCCGGAGACGTCCACCGTGCTGATCCCGGTCACCACGTCCTGAGCGGTGATGCCCAGCGTCACGGCGCCGGCGCTCGTCCCGCCGCTGGGCGCCGCCAGCGTCGTGGACAGGCTCACCCCGGCCGGCATCGCCAGCTCGATCTGCGCGGTGATCTTCCGGTCCACCTCGTTGGTCGTGACGGCGTACGTCCCGCTGGCGGTGGCCGCCGTGGGGGCGCTCCCCGCCGTGGAGCTCGTGATGACGAGCGACGGCGAGCCGGAGAACGCGATCTGGTTGATGGCTTGGACCTCGAACCCGACTTCCTGGGTGGCCTGGGCGGCGGCGCCGCCGGCGGTGACGAGCACGAGGGCGGCGGCCGGGAGGATGGAGCGGAGGATCTTCATCAGAGCGTTCCTTGCTGGGTGCGGTACGAAGGAGCCCGGAAGCGGGCGGAGAGACGACCGTGCCGATGCTCGGCACGAGAGATGGTAGGGCAGGAGTCGCACCCAACGGCCCCACCAGGCTCAAACTATCACCAGGAAAGGACTTAGCCTGATTGCACCCGCCGTGTACGGCGGCCGTGGTTCGTCCGGGATCTTGCCGCGCGGGAGCGGTCCCGTGGCTGCAACCCTTGCGGGGGCACGGTTTTGTGGGCGCGTCTGGTTTCCGTTCACTGCCCGGCGGATCGCGCAGCGGACTCGACGTGGCGGGGAGCTGCGACTCGGAGGCGGGGTGCGCCCCGCCTCAGCCCAGGGGGTCGGAGAGGCAGTGCCGCACCCGCGAGAGCAGCTCGTGCGGCTCGAAGGGCTTCTGGAGCAGCCCCAGCGCGCCCGCGGGGAGGCTGTCCGCGGGGATCTCCTCCTCCGTGTACCCGGACATGAACAGCACCCGCAGGCCGGTGCGGACCGCGCAGAGCCGCTCCGCCAGGCGTGGGCCGGTCAGGCCCGGCATGATCACGTCGGTGAGCAGCAGGTGGATGCGCCCGGGGTGCGCCTCCGCCACGCGCATCGCCTCCTCTCCGCCGGCCGCCCGGAGCACGTGGTGCCCGCCGCGCTGGAGGATGCGGGCGACGAGGTTTCGCACCGGCTCCTCGTCGTCGACCAGGAGCACCGTGGACGTCCCCGGCTCGCCGCGCGCGGCGGCGGGCGGGGCGGGCTCCTCGGCCAGCCGCGGGAACGCGAGCGAGAACGTCGCCCCCGCCGCCGGCGCGCTCGACACCGTCAGCAGGCCACCGCTCTGCTCCACGACGCCGTACGCGGTGGCGAGGCCGAGCCCGGTGGCATTGGGGCGGCTGGTGAAGAACGGTTCGAAGATCCGGTCCTGCACCTCGGGGGACATCCCGTGGCCGGTGTCGCGGACCAGGAGCTGGACGGCGCCGAGCACGGGGTGCGCCACGCCGCGGGCGCCTTCGTCCGCGGGGGCGAGGTTGCGGGTCTGCAGGGTGAGGGTGCCGCCTCCGGCCATGGCATCGCGGGCGTTCAGCGCCAGGCTCACCAGAACCTGGTGGATCTGCTCGGCGTCCACGCGCACCCGGCCCAGCGCCGGGTCGAGCCGAGTGACGATCCGGACCCGGTCGCCCAGCATCCGCGCGAGCACCTTCGCGCTCGCGGAGACGAGGTCGTTGAGGTGGACGGTCGTGGGGTGCAGCACCTGCCGCCGGCCCAGCGCCAGGAGCTGGCCGGTGAGGGAGGCCGCCCGGTCGGCGGCGCCCGCGATCGCCTCCAGGTCCTCCAGAAGCGCGGAGCCCGCGGGCAGGTCGGCGAGGAGCAGCGCGGTGGTTCCCTTGATCGTGGTGAGCACGTTGTTGAAGTCGTGCGCGATCCCCCCGGCCAGCCGGCCCACCGCTTCCATCTTCTCCTCGTGGCGGACGCGCGCCTCCAGGTGCAGGCGGTCCGTCACGTCCCGGAAGCTCCAGACCCTGCCCACGATCTCGCCCGCGATGGTCTGCGGGCGGGTATACCGCTCGAAGAAGCGCCCTCCGGTGAGCTCCACCACGTCGGAGGCCTCGGCCGCGGGGGTGGCGTACAGCTCGTCGACGCGGGTGCGGAATCCCTCGAAGTCCAGCACCTGCTCGCGGATGCTCTCCAGCAGCGCGCGGTCGTCCGCCATGCCGGGCAGGGGCTCCGCCACTCCCCACATCCGCACGTACTGCAGGTTGGAGCCGGAGACCCGCCGCTCGGTGTCCACCACGAGGATCCCGTCGGCCGTCGCCTCCATGGTGGCGCGCAGGAGCGAGAGGGCACGCTCGCGCCCCTCCTCGCGCCCGCGCGCCAGCGCCTCCGCCGCCTCGCGCCTTCCGAGCTCCCCGCGCAACGCGCCCAGCAGGCGGAAGCGCTCGACCGCGTAGCGGAGGGACCGCGCGAGCACCTCGGGCTCCGTGCCGGCCTTGCGGAGGTAGTCCTGGGCCCCGAGCTGAAGCGCCCGCATCCCGGTCTCGGCGTCGTCGCGACCGGTGAGCACCACGACGGGCACGCAGGGATGGTGGTCGTGCAGCGCCTGGAGCGCCTCCATGTCGACGGCGTCGGGCAGGGAGAGGTCCAGGAGCACCGCGTCCACCCACTCCCCCGCCAGCACCGCCCTCGCCTCGGCGAGGGAGCCGGCCTGGAGCAGCGCGATGCGAGGAGCCGCCACAGCCGCCACGAGCGCCTGCACGACCAGGACGTCGCACGGGTTGTCCTCGACCAGGAGGACACGGAGCGCGCCCGGTGCCGGCCCGCGATCGGTGCTCACGGGCCCGGCGGCGCTGCGGCAGCGGTGAGGGGCGCCGGAGCGGCGGGGACGAGAGCCGGACCGCCGCCGCGCTCCAGCACCGCGCGGAGGATCGAGACGAGCTCCGACTCCAGCTCCGCGCCCTTGCGGATCACCGCCTGCACCTGGGTGCGCAGGACGTCGAGCTGCCGCGTTCCCAGGTCGGCCGCGGTGACCACCAGCACGGGCACCTTCTCGCACCCGCGGAGCCGCATCTGCTCCACGAGCCCGGGGCCGCTCAGGCCGGGCATCAGGAGGTCCATCACGATCACGTCGGGGGGCCAGCGGTCCAGCTCGCGGAGCGCGTCGGCGCCGCACGCGGCGGTCCTCACCTCCATCCCCTCCTCGCACAGGTAGTGCGACAGGATCTCGCGCGCGTCGGCCTCGTCGTCCACCACCAGCACGCGCCGCCGGTGGGGCGCCAGGTTCCGGCGCAGGGCGGCCCTCAGCTCGCTCCGGTCGACCGGCTTCGAGACCATGTCCACGGCGCCCAGCACGCTGCCCCGGCTCGCCCGGGAGTCCACGCTCACCACCACCACGGGGATCGACCGCGTCTCCGGGTCCGCCTTGAGGGCGCGGAGCACCCGGGGCCCGCTCATCCCGGGGAGGAGCAGGTCCAGCGTGATCAGGTCGGGCCGGATCTCCCGCGCCAGGTCCAGCGCCTCCTCGCCCGTGCTCGCCGCGACCGTGCGGCACCCCGCCTCCCTGACCAGTCCGGCCAGCAGGCTCCGCGCGTCCGCGTCGCCGTCGATCACCAGGACCAGCTTCCCCGCTACCGTGGCGGGGTCGGCGGGCTCCTCCGGGCGGGGCACGGCGAAGGGGACGAGCTCCGGCCCGCCCGACGAGGCGAGCGCCGCCGGAGCCAGGACGATGCTGAAGGTGGAGCCGGCTCCCACCTCGCTCGCCACCTCCAGCCGGTAGCCCAGGAGGTCGCAGAGGGAGCGCGAGATGGTGAGGCCCAGCCCGGTGCCGCCGTGGGTCCGGGCGGTCCCGCTGTCCGCCTGCTCGAAGGCTTCGAAGATCGCGAGCAGGCGGTCGGCGGGGATCCCGGGGCCGGTGTCGGCGACGTCGATCCGCACCGGCACGCGCGTGCCCTCGGCCACCACGACCGAGACCGTGACGCTGCCGTGCTCCGTGAACCGGATGGCGTTCCCGACCAGGTTGATGATCACCTGCTTGAGCTTCCCCTCATCCGCCGCCACCGGCGCCATCCCCTCCGGGACGGAGGCGATGACCCGCACGCCCGGGAAGCGCTCGGCGCCGTTCAGGGCAGCCAGGGTGTCCACCACCAGCCGGTCGAGCGCCACCGGGCGGATCTCGACCTCCGCCTTCCCCGCCTCCACCTTGGAGAGGTCCAGGACGTCGTTGATGAGGCCCAGCAGGTGCTTCCCGTTGGTGAGGATGCGCTCCAGGTAGGTGATCTCCTGCGCGGTCAGCCGCCCTTCCCGGTTCTTCCGCAGCACGTTCGCGAAGCCGATCACCGAGTTCAGCGGGGTGCGCAGCTCGTGGCTCATGCTGGAGAGGAAGGCGCTCTTCGCGTGGCTCGCCACCTCGGCGTCCTCCTTGGCCCGGATCAGCTCCAGCTCCACGTGCTTCCGTGCCGTGATGTCGGTGCACACCACCAGCACCTGCCGGGGCCGGCCGTCGCGTGCGGCGAGCGGCACCTTGCGCGTCTGCAGCCAGATGGTCTCTCCGCCGGCGTTGGTGATGGACTCCTCTGGGATGAACACGCTGCGGCCGGTGGTCATCACCTCGCGGTCGGAAAGGAGGTACTTCTCCACCTGGCGCGCGTCCGGGCTGAAGTCGGCGTCGCACCTGCCCACCATCTCCTCCACGGTGGTCCCGTACGCTTCGGCGACGTCGCGGTTGGCCAGCGTGAAGCGCCCGTGCCAGTCCTTCACGACGATCAGGTTGGGGCAGGCGTCGATCACCTGCGCCTGGCGCTCCAGCACGTCGTTCTGTGCCTCGAGCCGCGCGGACAGCTCCCCCACCGACCGGCGCAGCTCCGCCGAGCGGCTGGCGCAGCCGGGGGAGGCGCAGGGGGCCTCCGCCTCCCTCGGCCGGTCGTCCTTGCGGGCGGGCGTTCCGGCGAGGGACCGGGGAGCCGCCGGACGGCGGCGGGGGCGCATCAGCCGGCCGACGCGGTGGGGACGGCCCGCACGAGCTCGTCGATCGCGCCGAAGAGCAGCTCCTCGTCCACGATGGGCTTGCTGAGGTAGGCGTCGAACCCCGCCAGCAGGAAGCGGTCGCGGTCGCCCGACATGGCGTGCGCGGTGAGCGCGATCACGGGGAGGTCGCGAAGCGCGGGGTCGGCGCGGATCGCACCGAGCACCTGCACACCGTCCATCCCCGGGAGGGAGATGTCGAGCAGCATCAGGTCGGGGCGCCGGCTCGGCAGCCCCGCCAGCGCCTCGGGCCCCGTCTCGTACATGTCGAGCTCGGCGCGGTCGGCCAGCAGCGCGTCCAGGAGCAGCCGGTTGTCGGGGTTGTCCTCTACGATGGCGATTCTCATGACTCGGTCTCCTTGGCGCGGGTGGCCGGCGGCAGGCGCCGCAGGTACGCTTCGAACTCTTCCTCCAGCTCCTCTCGGAGCCGTGCGGCCGTGCCCGGCCGGCCGGGTCGGATTCGCGGGACCGCGCGGGCACCCCTCACCGGAGGTCGAGCGCCGCGGGGGCGGCCACGGCGGAGAGCCGGGGGGCGGGCTCGCGCCGCCGGATCGGGGTGGGGGGACTGGGGGACGCGGCCACCTCCGCCGCGGCCCCGTCCCGCGGCCGAACGGGCCGCGCGTTCCCGGCATCGCCGGCCAGCTCCACGACGAAGGTCGAGCCGGCGCCCTCCTTGCTGCTGACCTCCAGACGGTGACCCATCAGCCCGCAGAGCGAGCGCGAGATGGTCAGCCCCAGGCCGGTGCCGCCGTAGCGCCTCCCGATCCCGCCCTCGCTCTGCTGGAACGCGCCGAAGATCGCCCCCAGGCGGTCCTGCGGGATCCCGATGCCCGTGTCCCGGACCTCCAGGCGCAGCGCGCGCCCCGTGGCGGGATCGGCGGTGACGGTCACCGTCACGCTCCCCCGCTCCGTGAACTTCAGGGCGTTCCCCACCAGGTTGATGAGCACCTGCTTCAGCTTCACCGCGTCGGTCTCCACCGGGGCGAGCCCCTCCGGCACGCTCGCCCGCAGCGCCACGCTCCCGCCCTGGGTGGAGCCGGCGAGCTCGGCCAGCGTATCCGCCACCAGTGGGCCCAGCGCCACCGGCCGCCGCTCCACCTCCATCTCCCCCGCCTCGATCTTGGAGAGGTCCAGCACGGCGTTGATGAGGCCCAGCAGGTGCCCGCCGTTGGCATGGATGCGGTCCAGGTACACGATGTCCCCGTGCGTCATGCGGCCCTGCCGGTTCTTCCGGAGCACGCTCGCGAAGCCGATCACCGAGTTCAGGGGCGTGCGCAGCTCGTGGCTCATGCTGGCCAGGAACTCGCTCTTGGCCACGCTGGCCACCTCCGCGGCGTCCTTTGCGCGGAGCAGCTCCCGCTCCACCATCTTCCGGTCGGTGATGTCGGTGGCCAGCACGAGCACCTGGGGGTTCCGGCCGGTCGCCGGCACCAGGCGCACCTTGCGGGTCTGGAACCACCGGGTCCGCCCCGCGGCGTCGATCACCGGCTCCTCGGCGATCAGCAGGCTGCGCCCGGTGGCGATGACCGCGCGGTCGTCCGCCAGGAACCGCTCCACCGCGGCCGGGTCGGCGGTGAACTCGGCGTCCCGCCTCCCCAGCAGCCCCGCGACCGTGGTGCCGTAGAGGTTCGCCAGCGCCAGGTTGGCGAGGGTGTAGCGCCCCTCGCCGTCCTTGGCGGCGATCACCGTGGGCGAGGCATCGATCACGGCCCGGAGGTACTCGCGCTGCTGCTCGATCAGCGCTCCCTGGCTCCGCAGCGCCTCCTCGTCGCGCCGGCGGGAGGTGACGTCGCGCAGCACCAGCTGGGCGGCGGGAACGCCGTCGTACATCAGGGCGCTGACGGTGACCTCGGCCCAGACCGTCTCGCCCGCCCGGGCGAAGGTGGCGTGCCGGGTGAGGGGCTGGTCCAGCCCCTGGTTCAGGAGGGCCGCCACCGCGTCGTCGGCGATGGCGCGCAGCCCGCGGGGGAGCATCACGGGGCTGCGGCCACCCGCCGGGTCGCCGCGGTGACGCTGCCCCAGCAGGCGCATGGCCACGGCGTTGGCGAAGAGGATGCCCTCCGCTCCGTGGACGAGGAGGCCGTCGGGAGAGCCCTCCACGAGGCTCCGGAAGCGCTCGTCGAGCTCGCCGCGCGCCGCGCCGATGCGGCGCTCCATGGTGGTGGCGAGCACGGTGAGGAGGACGACCAGCAGGGCCCCGGCGGGCACGGCCATCGCCAGCCCGTCCGCGTGCAGGAGAGTGCCTCCGTCCAGCTCCGCCGCGCCGTTCGGCGAGAACGTCCCCACGTACTGCGCGCCCGCCACCGCCACGCCGAGGGCCGCCGCGCTCGCGGCCCGCCCGGCGTCGGAGCGCAGGCCACCGGCTCCGCGGAAGCGCCGCTGGAGCGCCAGCGCGAGCCAGCACGGGGCGACCGCCGCCAGGACCGACCCCGCCACGACGGCGGCGGACAGGTGGACCATGCCGTCCTGCCAGAGGAGGGCCACGCCCAGGTGGCGCATGCCCCCGATCGCCCCCCCCATGACCAGCGCCGCGCCCAGGAGGAGCGTTCCGGAGGCCCGTTCCCGCGCCGCGACCAGCAGGGCGACGAGCGAGGCCAGGGCGGCCGCCGCGATGGAGAGGAGCGCCAGGGGAACGCTGAGGGCGACGAGCACGGGAAGGTGGGGCGCCGGCATTCCGAACTGCATGCTCCAGATGCCGGCGGCCATGCAGAGGCTGCCCGCCGCGAGCCAGGCGGCGCGGACGCGGCCGCGGGACGCGCCCACCTCGCGCGTCAGGCCGAGCGCCGTGTACGCGGCGTTCAGGAAGACGAGCACCGAGAGCGCGACCAGGCCGTCGTGGTAGTGGATCGTCATGGTGCCGTCCCGGTGGAGTGTGGGGCGAGCGGCCGCGCGCGCGTGGGGTCCGCGCTCACCCCCGCGGGGTGTCCCAGCGCGGCCGGCCGGCGGTGTCTGCTCGCGGCCCTCACGCGGCTCGCTCCTCGACGACCCCTGCGCCCCCCAGGGCGAGAAGGTAGAGGCCCAGCTCCCGCTCCAGCTCGTCGGCCGCTCCCGTGATGCCGCCCAGGTCGTCGTCGGCGGTGAGCCGCTCGACGTGCGCGCACAGCTCCGCCATCCGCGTGGCGCCCAGCTGTCCGCAGCTCGATCGCAGCGCGTGGGCCGATGCCCCCGCGCGGGCGGCGGACCCGGCGACCAGGGCGATCCGCAGCGCCGAGATGCGCTCCGGGGCGTATGCCCGGAAGAGATGGAGCAGATCGTGCACGAGTTTCTCTCCCCCCCAGCGGCGCAGGCGGGCGAAGGTCTCCGGGTCCAGGGACGGGGGCAGCCCGGTGGCCGCCGCGGTCGCGTAGGTGGCGCTCGGTGGGGTCATTCCAGCCTCGGGGAAGAGATGAGAGTCCTGGTCGCGGACGACGACGAAGTGCTGACCTTCCTGTTCCGGTCGGCGCTCCAGGGTCGTGGCTGGGAGGTCGACGTGGCCATGGACGCCATGCAGGCGCTCATGTTCGCGGTGCGCACCCCCCCGGACGCGATCGTCCTGGACATCAACATGCCGGGCGGCAACGGGACGGCCGCGCTGAAGCGCCTGAAGAGCTCGTCCAGGACGTCCGGCATCCCTGTCGTGGTGGTGAGCGGGACCCTGGACCCTGCGATGCCGGAGACGGTGCGTGCCCTCGGTGCCGAGGAGTTCATGCAGAAGCCGATCGACCTGGACGAGCTCCACCGCGTGCTCTGCTGGGTGACCGGGCGGGAGGTGGGCGCCGGGTGACCATCCCTCACAGAGGGAAGATCCGGTCCGGCGCACCGGGGAGCGCGAACCCAGCGTGCGGGCGGGGAAAACGCAGCGAGCCGCACCCGGATGGGTGCGGCTCGCTGTCCGAAATCCGTACGGCGACCGGATCCGGGTCGGTCCCCGGGTCGTGGGGCGGTCCTACGTGGGCCGCGCGGCCAGCACCGTGCGGGTGTTGGAGAGGAACTCCCCGAGCGTGAAGGGCTTCCACAGGATGGGCACACCTCCGTCCACGAGGCGCTGTACCCGGACCGGGTCGTCGGCGTGCCCGGACATCAGCAGCACCGGGAAGGTGTCCACTCGGCGGCGCCTCAGCTCCTCCAGCAGCTCCGGCCCACTCATCCCCGGCATCACCACGTCGGACACCAGCAGCGCGATGTCCGGCCGCTCGGTCACCTTCCGGAGCGCCTGCTCTCCGGTGGCGACCGCGATCACCTGGTAGCCGGCGCGGCGCAGGAGCCGGGTGACCAGCGAGCGGACGGCCGGATCGTCCTCGACCAGGAGGATGGTCTCGCTGCGCCCCACCGCCTCCCACCGCGCCTCCTCCAGGTCGGCCCCCCCGGAGCGATCTCCGTCCGCAGCGGGGAGCGAGATGGTGAACGTGGTACCCTGCCCCGGGCTGGTGTCCACGTCGATGGTCCCGCACGCCTGCGTGACGACGCCGTGGACGCTCGCCAGCCCCAGGCCCGTTCCCTGGCCGGGAGGCTTCGTGGTGAAGAAGGGCTCGAAGAGCCGAGCGCGGGTCTCCTCGTCCATCCCGTGGCCGGTGTCGCGCACCTCCAGCACGGCGGTGGGCCCATCGGGACCGCGCCCGTGCCGGGTGACGATCTCCAACCGACCTCCCGCCGGCATGGCGTCGCGCGCGTTGATCGAGAGGTTCACGATCACCATCTCGAGCTGCGCCGGGTCGGCCAGCACCGGACCCACGGACGGGTCCAGCTTCATCGCGATCACCACGTTCTCCCGGATCAGGCGCGCGAGCAGCCCTTCCGCGCCGCGCGCCACGTCGTTCAGGCTCACCAGGCGCGGCTGCGTGATCTCGTTGCGGCTGAACGTCAGCAGCTGCCGCGTCAGCGCCGCGGCACGCTCGCTGGCGTGGTCGATCTCGCGCAGCTCCTCGCGCATGGGGCCCTTCCCCGGAAGGTCCAGCAGCAGGAGCTGCGCGTTGCCGCGGATCACGGTGAGCAGGTTGTTGAAGTCGTGCGCGATCCCGCTCGCCAGCTGCCCCACGGCGTCCATCTTCTGCGCCTGCAGGAGCTGCTCCTGGCTCCGCCGCAGCGCATCCTCCGTCCGGCGGCGCTCGGTCACGTCGCGGGCGACCCAGAGCACCCGCCCGTCCCGCAGCGGCGAGACGGTCGCCGAGAACCAGATCGGCTCGCCGCCGTCCACCAGGCTGTAGTCGACGGCCACGGGGACCATCGTGGCGCGTACCTCCTCCACCGTCTTCAGGAACCGCCCGGCGGTCTCGGCGGGGAAGATCTCCCGGATCGTGCGCCCGAGCAGCGCCTCCTCGGCGCGCCCGGCGCCGGTGTGCGCCGAGGTTCCGACGCGCGTGTAGCGGCCGTCCTCGTCCACGGTCAGGACCACGTCGGTCATCGCCGCGAACAGGGTGCGCAGCTCCTCCTCGGAGGCGAGAAGCCGCGCCTGCGCCCTGCGGCCCTCGGACATGTCGCAGAACGTCAGCACGGCGCCCGTCAGGATGTCGTCCTCGCGAACGGGGAACACCGAGACCTCGGCCGGGAACGACACGTCGTCCGCGCGCCGGAGCACGTCGTCCAGGGTGCGGGCCGCCTCCCCCGTCCGCAGCACTCGGTGGATGGGGCAGTCGCGCACGGCGTGCCCGCCGGCGGAGAGGTCGCGGTGGACGGTCGCGTGCAGCTCGCGGCCCATCAGCTCCGCGGGGGTGTAGCCCAGGAGCGTCGCGCCCGCACGGTTGATGAACGTGCATCGCCCGGCGGCGTCCACGCCGCAGATCCCCTCGCCGGTGGACTCCAGCAGCAGCGCGGTGCGCCGGTTCGCCTCCTCCAGGGCGTCGGCGGCGTGCCCGGCCGCGGCGGCCTGGTCCTGCAGCTTGAGGTTGGCGGCCCGCAGCGCGTGCGTGAACTCGGCCTGCTCCCGCTCGTCCCGCCGCAGATGGGCCCGCGCGCCGATCAGCGCGAGCAGGCTGACCACGGCGCCCGCGAGCAGCAGGAAGCGCGTCAGCCAGACGAGCCGCCGCCGGGCCTCGCGGCTCCGCTCGAGACGAACCTGCTCGTCGCGGCTGATCCTGAGCGCCGTCTGGCGGAGGTCGGCCAGCAGGATCGACCCGAAGTCGACCCGGGGGGCGGTGGGAGACGCCAGCGTCGCTCGCACGTGTGCCAGCCAGTCCTCCGCCTTTTCCACCACGGGTCCGATCGACTCCGCGTCCCCGTATGCCAGCAGCCGGTGCTGGAGGGACCGAACGTCGCGCTCGAAAGCCGCGGCCTCGCGCTGGTAGGCATCCCGGGCCAGCGGGGCGCCCGTCCGGTGCAGCAGGACCTCCGCCCGGTCGGCCGCGGTGGCGTGCTCCATCAGCTCCCTCAGCCCGGCGGCCGCGACGTCGCTGCGGTGCATGGCGTCGATGGCCGACGCCGTTCGCGCGAGGGACCAGATGACGAGGGCGCTGAACAGGAACACGACCAGGGTCGGCACCACCATAGCGAGCCGGGACCGCGCGAGCAGTCGGTCCGCTCCAGGCTCGGCCCTGCCTGCTGGATCCTCGAAGGAGTCGTGCTTCATGACGTGGTCCCTCGCTGAGGAGCACCCGACGGCGGCCCGGCTCCCAACCATACCGCGCGACCGCTCCGGAAAAGCCATTATGCAGAGATACGGTCGATTCTCATCCGGCGCTAGTGTTCCGCCCCCACGCCCCCGACGCAGCGCGGGCGGGCGTGCCGCGAAGCGGGTAGGCGGCGGCTCCGCCTGCCCTTCCATCCGGCGTGCTCCCCCCGCGCGGCACGGCGGTGGGACCGGTGCGGCAGGCCTCTGGCAGGGCCGCTGGGCAGGGTTCGGCGCGGCGGAAGGAGAGGGCGCCGGACAGCGCCGGCCGGGGAGGGGCTGCCGCTGCAACCGGCCCGACGCCCCCGGGAAGGACGGAGGGGGGCGTACGCAGCCGCCGCTTGGGAGCGGTCGGGATCCCCTTCGGGAGACGCCGGCGGTCACCGCCGGGACTACGCCGAGCAAGTGCCGGAAGAAGCGTGCCCGGTTCGAGGGGCGTCCGGAAGGGACGTTGAACGGGACATCGTCCGTGCGGGGATGACCCCGGGCGGCTCCAGAGGGGTCTCCCGATCTCCGGACGCCGCCCACACGCACGCGGGGCGCGGGAAGGAAAATGCCATGCTCCGCCGGGCACGGGGCGGGCCGGGGGTGCGAACGGCCGTCGTAGCGAGCCTTCTTTCCGGCCGTACCGTGCCGGCGTCTCTTCCCCGGCGCCGAAGGCCCCCTCGAACGCCGCGAACCCGGAGCGCCGTTGGGTGGCGCCCCGGGGGCCGGGGGAGGATGGTCGGGAGCTGATCGGGTGTGCCGAGCGGGACGCCTCAGCGGAAGCGGGCCACCATCCACCGGGCGCCGGGACGGGTGGAGCGGAGGGAGTACGTACCGCCGACCGCGCTGTCCCACAGCCGCAGGAAGAACGAGCCACCGGCTCCCTGCGGGGTCGTCAGCGAGAAGCCGGCTCCGGCGTGCAGGTCCTTCGTCACCGGCAGCCACGCGTATCCGCTCCGGGGATCTCCCGCGTCGGCGTACGCCTCGTTGTTCAGCGCCGGGAAGGCGCTCATGTCGTCCGCCGCCTGCGCGACCGTCCAGAGCAGCACCGCGTCGGCCGGATCCCAGCCGGCGCCCAGGCGCGCTCGCATCCGCGCCGCCAGGCCCGGGAGATCCCCGCCCCGTCCCCACCATCCCTCCACCGCGCCCTGCGCCAGCTCGCGCATGGCGACGTCAGCGGGCACGCCCGACCGGACGAGACGTACCTGCAGGTCGCGCAGGAAGGAGGAGGCGTCGAAGTACCCGCGGAGCAGGAGGCCGCGCGTGTCGGCGGGCTCCAGCGCGAGGGTGACGGCGCGGTCGCCCGGCTTCAGGTGGTCGCCCCACGCCCAGTTCCCGGTCAGGGAGACGCCCAGCGCCCGCCGGACCACGTCCACGGCCACCAGGTCCGCCCCTCCCTCGAAGCCCCACCGCGGCGAGGCGGGGATCTCCCGCAGCCCACCCGGCGTGGCCGCGTCGAGCCAGGCGAGCTGCCAGGCGTGGGTGAGCTCGTGGGCCAGCACCTTCAGGCGGTAGGTGGAGTGGTCGAAGGCTTCGTAGCCCGACCGGATCTCGGGACGCACCTGCAGGTTGATCCGCAGCCACGTGCGCACGCCACCGCCGGGCAGGACCTGGGCGACGGCGCCGCCGGCGCCGTGGTCGGGGTTCCAGGCGTCCAGCACCACGAGCAGCTGCCCGGACCCGTCGCTGGTGAGCGGCATCTCGCTGCCGAACGTGGAGCGCAGCGTGGAGAACCCGTCGGCGGCGAGGGTCTCCAGCGCCTGGCGCGCCTGGTCCACCACGCGGTTCGTACCGGACGCGGCATCGGCCTCCACCACCGCCAGCACGACCCCACCGCGGACGCGGACCACCCGCGCGGAGGTGGCGGTCCGGCCGGGAAGTCCGATGGGGAAGCGCTCGCCTTCGACCCATCGACGGTCGCGCCGGAACGGATCGGCGGCGCCGTCCCCCGTGGCGTCGAGCACCGCGTCCGCGCCCACGGAAGCGAGGGCGGGGGTGCGGGGCGCCGGCGCCAGGGAGGCGGACGGGGCCGCGGCGGCGACCCCGCCCCGGCTGCGGTCCTCGATCGTGTAGACCGGCTCGTCCATCCACCCCGGCTCGGTGCCGTGGCGCGCGGCCTCGATCCCGCGCGTGTCGAAGCCCGCGACGACGTAGCCTGCGTGGGCCTTGGCCGCGAGCGAGAAGCAGGCGGCCCCGGCCTCGTCCAGCACCGTCGTCTCCCCGGGCTCCAGGTCGACCGCGGCGGCCGCCTCGCAGGCCGCGTCCAGCGGCGCGGCGATGGGAGCGGCCGCGTCGCAGCCCGACAGCACCACCAGCGCCGCCACCATCCCGGGTCGCACCCTCCCTGTCATCGCTCGCATCCTCTTTCTCCATAGCGGGTTGGGGGAGGGAGAAAGCGAGATGCGAGCCCTGCCGCGGGCCCGGGCACGTGAGGCGCTAAGTAGGCATTCTGCCGGTGGTTACGGCCATCGCGGACCGGCGGCCGCTGCGGGGTCGCAGCGTACGGATCCCGGACCCGGCGCGGCGACATGGAAGGGGGAGCGAGCGGTGAGCGCGGTGCGGGCGGCGGCGTCCAGAACCCGGACGGGTGACGGAAGCCGGACGGGCGGGGCGCCGGCTCGCGCGCGGCGCACGCACGCGCGAAGGGAGGCCGGCGCGTCCGTCGCCGGCCTCCCCTGCATATACCGCCCGGCCACCGGCGCTCGCCCGGCGCGACGCGTCCTCCGCCGGCCTCAGGCCGCGGACGGGGCCGCGCGCGCCTCCACCACCCAGGTGAGCTCCACGAACTCGAATGGCTTGCGAAGGAGGGGCACGGCTCCCCCGGAGCCGGCGGCCGCGAGCGCATCCTCGCACGCCCCTCCGCTGAGGAACACGAGCCTTCGCTCCATCCCCGGCCAGCGGGAGCACAGCTCGGCCCGCAGGCCGCCGCCGTCCAGCCCGGGCATGCGCAGGTCGGAGAGGATCACGTCGTACGGGTCCTGCGCTTCCGCGTCCCCGATGCGGCTGACGGCGTCCCAGCCGTCCGCCACCTCGTCCACCCGGTGCCCCCGGCGCGCCAGGACGCGCGTCGCGATGCGCCGCACCGCGCCGTCGTCGTCGACGACGAGCACTCGCAGGGAGCGGATCCGCAGCTCGTCACCGGCGGAGGCGCTCATCAGGCCGCCTCGACGGAGGCGGGGACGCTCCGCGCACGCAGGGCCAGGAGCCCCGCCACCACGGCAGGGTCGAAGTGGGTCCCGGAGCCCGTCCGCAGGTGCTCGAGCACCTGCTCCGGCGCCCACGCCGCACGGTACGGGCGGGCGTGGCTCAGCGCGTCGAAGACGTCGGCCGCCGCCACGATCCGCGCGGCGAGCGGGATCTCGTCCGCGCGCAGACCCCCCGGATACCCGGAGCCGTCCCACCGCTCGTGGTGCCGCAGGGCGATCTCCGCGGCGAGCCGAATCACCTCCGCGCGCCCGCCCGAGAGGATGGCGGCGCCGATCGAGGTGTGGGCCTTCACGAGCTCGAACTCGTCGGGGCTCAGCGGTCCGGGCTTGAAGAGCAGCCGGTCGGGGATGCCGACCTTCCCCACGTCGTGGAGGGGCGCGGCGCGGCGGAGGAGCTCCACCACGTCGGGTGCCAGCCCCATCTCGGCGGCGATCCCGGCCGCCATCTCGCCTACGCGGTGCGTGTGCCGGCCGGTGTCGTCGTCGCGGAAGCGGCCCGCCTCCGACAGCCGGTCCAGGATCTCGGCCTCGGCGACCGCCAGCTCGCTGACCGCCGCCGCCGCCGTGCGCGCGAGCTCGGCGCGCTCCGCGGCGAGGCCGGCGCGGAGCGCTCGGGCCTGCAACAGGTTGCGGACACGGTGCCGCACCTCGACCAGGTCGAACGGCCGCGTCAGGAAGTCCGTCGCGCCCCGCTCCAGGGCACACCTGCGCGTCCCCTGGCTGGTGTCCCCCGTCACCATCAGCACCGGCGTGGGATCGCCGGGCTCGTCCAGCGACCGCAGGCCGCTGAGGAGCGTGAGCCCGTCCGGGACCCCCACGTGGACGTCGAGCACGACCAGGTCCGGGCGCAGCTCCCCCGCGAGCGCCAGCGCCTGGTCCGCACGGGTGGTCGCGCGGACGTCGGAGTACCCTTCCCGCTGCAGGAGCCGGAGGAGCAGCCGCACCTGCGCCTCGTCGTCGTCCACGACCAGGATTCCCGGCTGCACGGCAGGCGTCGGCTTCATCCGCTCCATCCTTCACGCTCCGCGTCGAGGGTCACGCATGCCGAAGCTGGGCGACCGGGTGCCTGGCGCCCCGGCCCCGGCCAGGCGGAGGTGCCGGCGCGACGGTCCGCCGTCCGTGCGCCGAAGCGACACGGCCGGTGCGCGCCGGCACCGGACCGGCTCAACCGACCACGAGGACGTGGGGGGCGGGCGGTGCGGGCGGCGACGGGACCTCGGGGCGCGTGACGGTCGCGGCGGCGGTCAGCGTGAGCGCGATGGTCGCGGCGACGACGAGCAGGGAGCGTGCGTTCATGGTTCGGCCTTCTCTGAGGGGAGCGGGCGGGGTGTGAGGGAGGAGGAGGCCAGACGCATGCCCCGGCGGACGGGGCGGGAGAAGCGTTGCGAACCCTCGGTTTTCACGATGGGGAGGCCGGCGCTGCCCGGGTCGCGGCCGACCGGATGCTGGACGGGTTGCCGCGGACGGCGCACGAACCGCCGTCCCGGCGCGCCTCCACCGCGGCGTGTCGGGCAATCCGACACCGTCAGGCGGAGCGGCCAGGTGGATCCCCCGCGAGTCCGCGCGGCGGGTGGGCAGCGCCTCTGACGTCGCCAACCTTTCGTACACCCCTTCGCAAGTGCCGCATCCGCAGAGATTTGGCGCGAGTGCGGGGCGGGTGCGTTCGAGAAGGCGTCGTTTCGGCCGGGAGGGCAGACGACGTGCAAACCCATACACAGCAACGTGTTCGGTTCAGCCCCGGGGACGGTGCGAGGCTCGCGTGGCCTGGGCTCGTGGACTTCCGCTCCCGAGCCCCGAGGTACGAATGCGATGGATCATCCCGACGTGCATGGCGATGCTGGCGCTCACCAGCCGAACGGCGCCGGCCCAGACGGAGAGCCTCACCGTCTCCGCGACCGTGCGCGACCCCGTCTCCGCCGGGCTGAGCGGCGCCCTCCGCGTGACCCATCCGTCGCGGGGAGAGATCGAGGTGACCGCGCCCCTGCGCGTCGACGGGGGCACCGCCGCGATCATCCGGCTCCAGGGGGCGGACGGCTCCGCGCTCGGGTGCCGCCGCGGGGCCACGACCGCGGTGCCCGGGGCGGCGACGACGCGCGGCCGGCGGGTGGACGCCGTCCTCCTCTGCCGCGCTTCCGGCGCGGGCGGCGCCCTGCCGCTCACGCTGGTCGTCACGGCGAACGCCTGACGCACCGCCCCGGTCCTTCCCCCTCACCAGAAAGACAACCGATGGTCGCCATCACCGGCCGAATCCTGATCGTCAGCGCCCGAGACGAGGTGAGCTCGGAGCTGGAACCCATCCTCCGCCGGTGCGCGCACCTTCCCGTGACGGTGCGGAACGGCGCCGAGGCCGTGCGGATGCTCGGGGACGGCGTCGCCCCCGACCTGCTGATCACCGACCGGGCCTCGACCCGCGGGCCGAGCGGCGTCGAGTGCGTGGAGCGGTTCCGCCACGTGAACCGCGTGGGGCGCCACCTCTCGGTGGTGGAGGAGGGCACGCCCGCCGATGGCGAGGCGCTGGAAGGCGCGACCCTGCTGCTCCGGCCGTTCGATGCGGCGGAGGTCGCGACGAGGATCCGGGAGGCGCTGTCGTGGGCGAATGGGGACCTCCGCGCGCTGCGCGGGGAGATCTTCGGCGAGGTGGACCGGCTCGAGCGCGGAATGCGCGACCTGCAGCGCCAGACCGTGCACGCGCTGGCGCTCACGATCGCCGTCCGCGACCCCTACATGCACGGGCACGCCGCGCGCGTCGCCGGGATCGCTCGCGCGGTGGGGGGGGAGCTGGGGGTGACGGGAGGGGAGATGGAACGGCTGGAGTCCGCGGCGCTTCTGCACGAGATCGGCAAGGGCTCGGTGCCGCTGGAGCTGCTGCACAAGACCGAGCCGCTGACCCCGGCGGAGCTGGAGCGGATCCGCGGCCACGCGAAGGCCGGCGCCGCCATCCTTCGGGCGGTGGCACCCCTGCGCTCGACGGCGAATCTCGTGGAGCACCAGGGGACCGACCACAGCGAGCTGGAGGCCCGGCTCTCGAAAGGCTCGGGCGACCTGCTGCTGGCGGGGATCCTCCGGGTCTGCGACGTGTGGGACGCCATGGCCTCGGAGCGATCGTACCGGGGCCCCGAGCCGCGCGCCTACCGGGAAGAGGTGCTCCGCTCGGGTGCCGGTAGGCGCTTCCATGCCCTCGCCGTGGAGGCGCTCCTGCGGGTCACTCCTCCCGACCCACGTCCTGCATCCCGTACTGCTTGATCTTCACGTGCAACGTGGCGCGCGAGATCCCCAGCCGCTCGGCGGCCAGCGTCCGGTTCCCGCCCGCGCTCCAGAGGGTGCGCTCGATGTGGCGGCGCTCCACCTCGTGCAGCGGGAGGGCACCGACCTCCTCGCGCGCGACGCGCGGGGCGGTGGCGGTCCGCATGGCCGACGGCAGGTGCTCCAGCTCGATCCGCTCGGCACCGGCGGAGAGGACCAGCGCGCGCTCGAGCGCGTTGCGGAGCTCGCGCACGTTCCCCGGCCACGTGTGCCCGGCCAGCAGATCCAGCGCGGCGGGGGCGAGCTCGCCCGGGGATCCGGGATGCCGCGGGCGCATCTCGGCGAGGGTGCGGTGCACCAGCTCGAGCAGGTCCCCGTGCGAACGCTCGCGCAGCGGCGGCAGGACGATGGGAAAGACGGAGAGGCGGTAGAACAGGTCCTCGCGGAAGCGCCCCTCGCGCACCTCCACCGAGAGGTCCCGGTGGGTCGCCGCGACCAGCCGCACGTCGGTGGAGATCTCGCGCGTGCCGCCCAGGCGGCGGAACGTGCGCGTCTCCAGCACCTTGAGCAGCTTGGGCTGCAGGTCCGGGGACAGGTCGCCGATCTCGTCCAGGAAGATCGTCCCGCGGTCCGCCACCTCGAAGAGGCCGCGCTTCATCTCGCTGGCCCCCGTGAACGCGCCCTTCTCGTGTCCGAAGAGCTCCGACTCCAGGAAGGTGGCGGAGAGCCCCGCGCAGTTGATCTCCACGAAGGACGCTCGGCCGCGGGGCGAGCGGGCGTGGATCATCTGCGCCACGAACGTCTTCCCCGTCCCGCTCTCGCCCAGCAGCAGCACGCTGGTGTCGGACGAGGCGGCGATCAGCTCGACCTGCCGCGCGGTCTCCACCATGAGGGGTGAGGTTCCCAGCGACGAGGGCGGGGTACGGTCCACGAGGCTGTTCGCGAGGAGCTGGTTGGCGCGCCGCAGCTCCACCTTCTCCACGGCCCGCTCCGCCGCCGAGCCCACGTGGGCGAAGTCCACCGGCTTCGTCAGGAAGCTCTCGGCGCCGAGCTGCATGGCCTCCACGGCCACGGAGATGTCGCCGTGGCCGGTGAGCATGAGCACGGTCGCGCCGCGGGATACGAGGATCTCCAGGATCTGGAGCCCGGAGAGTCCCGGGAGGTCCAGGTCGAGCAGGACCAGGTCGGGGCGGCGCGCCTCGTACAGCGGCACGCCCTCCTCACCGCTGGTCGCGACGGAGACCTCCCAGCCTTCGTGCTCGAAGTACCGGGAGATGGTGCGGAGGACCCCGGGCTCGTCGTCGATCAACAGGACGGAGCGGCCCATGCTGTTGGTGGGTTGGAGATAACGTCGGACCCGAACCACCGCGTGGCGCGGAGAGGCCTCCACGTACATGGCATATTCCGCGCCCGGGTCAAAACGATGCGCGTGTCCCGTGGTGCGCCGTCCGCTCTCGGAGCCCGGGCCACGGCGCGGTGTGGCCGGCCGGGGTACCAGCCGGATCCCTTGGAGGAAACGATCCAGGGCCGTGGTCCATCTCGGCTTCGGGGCCGAGCTGCTGCACGTCATGCTGGTGGACGTCCTGATCCTCGGAGAGCGGTCGCACGTCTCCCTGCAGGAGCGGGGCACCCTGGCCGAGCCGCTCGTGGGCCGGCACTGACGGGAGCGGGCCCGCGCGGTTGCCGCGCGGGCGCCACCGGCCCGTGTGCACGCGGGGTATGGAGGCCGGGTCTCGCCACGGCGGGCTCGTGCTTGCTCCGGGGCAGGTAGAACGTCTGCGTTCCGTGCCAGCGGGGAAGCCGTGGCGTACCTGGTGGGGTCTGACAGACCCGCCCAGAGAAGCCGTGGAGCAGGAGTGTAAGCCCGGCACTGGGCGGTCGAAGCAGGCGGCTACCGTACGAGGCGGCGCGCGTCTGGCCCGCACTCCTTTCTCGCCCGTATTGCACCGGCTGCGGACTCGCCCTATCCTGTGCCGGAGGTCCCGTCTCCCGCGCCGGCCGCGCGCGTTCTCCCCTGGCTCGCTCCCGCCGATCCATGTCCACTGCATCCGACCCGTCCGCGCCGGGCGCGACGAGCACCTCGTCCCCCGCCGGCCGCGACGCCGCCATCGTGCGCGCCGCCATCCACCCGGCCATCGGCATCGCGCGCATGGGCAACAGCCGGGACGAGTTCTACGTGGGGCCCGAGGTGACGCAGCCGCTGCCTCAGCCGCCCGGCTTCCTGCGCGACTCCACGGGAGCCCTGAAGCGGGAGGCGGCGCGCTTCCGCATCTACGGCTACGACGCCGCCGGGAACGTGGTGCGCGAGCTCACCGCGGCGGACGCGGACGTCCGCTGGAGTGTGCACGTGGCCAACCGCAAGGCGGCCTGGTACCAGTGGCAGATCGCCCTGGACATCCCGGAGGCGGCGGAGACGGTGCTGCCGTTGCGCAACGCCACCGTCACCGGCGACGCGCGCGCGGGGCTGGTGATCGACGCCGGCCCCCGCTCCATCCAGGGGGCCGGCCAGTCGGGGGCGGCCTACGCGTTCAACGGCGCCTTCCAGGGCACC
This sequence comes from Longimicrobiaceae bacterium, assembly GCA_030146875.1. Classification (GTDB taxonomy): domain Bacteria; phylum Gemmatimonadota; class Gemmatimonadetes; order Longimicrobiales; family Longimicrobiaceae; genus JASLAX01. The sequence continues at coordinate 14,289 of JASLAX010000077.1, read as the reverse complement.
CCGGTCTACCTGGGCGAGCTGCGCACCGACGAGGCGGGGCGGCTGCTCTTCCTGGGCGGGCGGGGCGTGTCGGCCTCGCCGACGGGCACCCCCATCTTCATCCCCACCGACGGCAACTCCTTCATCAACGCCGACGGGTGGTACGACGACGCCTCCGACGGCCCGGTGACGGCGGAGGTCACGATCGGAGGGCAGTCCATCCCCGTCGAGGCGGCGTGGGTGGTCACCGCCCCGCCCAACTACGCCCCGGAGGCGGTCGGCGTCCGCACCCTCTACGACCTGCTCCAGGACCTCAACATCCAGGCGGGGTGGTCGAAGCCGCCGGCGCCGGTGTCGTTCCGCCACGACGTGTACCCCATCCTCCAGCGGCTCAGCAACCTGCAGTGGGTCAACGCCGGCTTCGCGTCGCAGTTCGGGGAGGGGGGGCCGCATCCCTTCGACGACCCGGCGTACGTGCGCACCCTCTCGTGGCTGCCGCCGCAGGGCGGGTACGACGTACACGCCGAGGTGCGTCTCCAGGTCCTGCACTCCTTCCGGGACCCCAACGGCACCGACGGCAACCAGCTCCCGTGGCCCTGGGTCTACGGCGACGCGATGGACCTTCCGCCCAGCCCGAGCCCCCGTCAGAACGCAGCGGTCTCGCCGACGCAGTACGCGGTGCTGCAGGCGTGGGCGGCGGGGAGCTTCGTGGACGACTGGGAGCGGCCGTACGATCCGCCGCGCCGCATCGAGGCGGTGGCGCTGCCGGAGCAGCCGGCCATGCTCGACCGGGCGGCGCTGCACTTCTGCCTGGCGGACGCGTTCCACCCCGGTTGCGAGGTGACCTGGCCCATCCGCCACGTGACCATGTTCTCGTCGCCGTTCCGCATCATCCACCGGCCGCCGGGCCAGCCGGAGCCGGACTACGGCCCCACCCTGACGCCCGAGGTGGCGCTCTCGGCCACCGGCCCGCTGTACGCGCAGGGCCCCGGGGACCTGACGCGGTGGATGGGGCTGCCCTGGCAGGCCGACACGGGCTTCTGCCGCTCGGGCTACGCCACCAAGACGTATTCCTACGATCCCTTCATCCCCACCTTCTGGCCGGCGCGGGTGCCCAACCAGGTGCTCACGGCCGAGGCGTACGCGGTGGTCCGCGACGCCGGCCGCCCGCGGCAGGAGCGGATCGACGCCTTCACGAAGCGGGACCTCTGGACGCGCTGGCTCGACGCGAAGACGACCGCCGGGCAGATGGAGCAGATGGTGGCGATCTTCGGGCAGATGGGCGTGGTGGAGACGCGGGAGGGCGTCCCCGGAGACCCGGACTTCCCGCCGGTGATGGGGGTGGAGGCGCTGGGGCCCGAGCTGGCGCACCCGGCCGCGGCCGCGAAGCTCGCCCCGGCGGGCGCCCTCGCCGGGCGGCAGCTGGAGGGCGCCGCCGAAGGGGACGTGTCCGCCGGCGCCCCGACCGCCCCGGAGGACCCGCTGCACCACGCGAACCTTCGCCGCGCGGGGTGGCGCTCCCCGGAAGAGGCGGACGCGGCGCCCACGCCGGTGCACCACCCGCGCGCAGGGTGAGGGTGCGGTACGCGGCGGTGGTCGCCGGGGGCGGCCCCGCCGCCTCCGCGGCGGCCCTGGCGCTCGCGCGCGCCGGCCGCCGCGTGCTGCTGGTGGGCGCGGAGCCCGCCGCGCCGCCGGTCGGCGAGGCGCTCCCGCCCGTGGGCCGCGCCCTCCTGGGCGAGATGGGACTTCTCCAGGGATTCCTGGAGGGGGGACACGCGCCCTCCCCCGGCAACGCGTCGGCGTGGGGGAGCCCGGAGCTGGCGACGCACGACTTCGTCTTCGGGCTCCACGGCCACGGCTGGCACCTGCACCGCGCCCGCTTCGACGCGGGCCTCCGGGCGGCCGCGGAGTCGGCGGGAGCCGACGTCCTCGCCCCCGCGCGCGTGGTGGGCGCGGCCCGGACGGAGGACGGCTGGCGGGTGCGGGTCGCCGCGGGGGGGCACGCGGTCGAGGTCCCCTGCGAATGGGTGGTGGACGCCACGGGGCGCGGCGCATGGGTCGCGCGGCGTCACGGCGGCGCGCGCGTGCGCCACGACCGGCTGGTCGCCGTGCACGCCCGCTTCCGCCCCGGCGCCGCGGCGGACGAGGATGGGCGCACGCTGGTGGAGGCGGCGCCCGACGGGTGGTGGTACACGGCGCGCCTCCCCTCCGGCGAGCGCGTCGCCGCCTGGATGACGGACGCGGGCGCCGCCCGGCTCCTCGCGCCGTCGGCGTACCAGGCCGCGCTCCGGAGCACGACGCACGTGCGCGCCGCGCTGGCCGGGTACGCGCTGGCGTCCGGTCCGCGCGGCGCCGACGCGGGGAGCGCGCGCCTGGTCTCCGCGGCCGGCGACGGGTGGAGCGCGGCGGGCGACGCGGCGGTGTCGTTCGACCCGCTCTCCTCGCACGGGATCCTGAACGCGCTGCACACCGGCACGCGCGCCGGCCAGGCGGTCCACGCGCACCTCTCCGGGGACTCCTTCGCCGTGCCGGGCTACGCGGAGCACGTGGACGCGGTCTACGCCGCGTACGTCCGACACCTGGCGGACCACTACGGGGTGGAGCGGCGCTGGCCGGAGAGCACGTTCTGGGCGCGCCGGCGGCGGATGCGGGACCACGACGCCGCCGCCGAGGCGAGCGTCGCCTCCGGCTGAGCCGCGGCTGCGGGCACCCTGCGCCTCCCGCGCCCCCGCCGCTCCGGCACCCGCGGCTTGGCGCATCCCTGATCGTGCCGGCACGGGGGAGACGCGAGTGCGCGCACGGTTGCCGCTGATCCGCGGGGACCGCACATTCCGGCAGCGGCCCGGCGCGCCGCCCTCGCCCGGCCCCGTCGCGTCCGCGGTGCCCTTCCCTTCCCGACCTCCCCCACCTCCCCGATGACCCTCCGTCAGAAGATCGGCGTGGGCATGGCCCTGTGGTTCGGCGCGTCCTTCATCTACGGGGGCGCCGGCGCGTGGGACGTGGCCGGCTGGGTCCTGGTGGTGCTGGCCGTCCTCTACGGGGTGGGTGCGCGGGCCCAGCCCGCGCCCCCGGCCGCGCCCCCGGCGCCGCCGGGGGAGCCGGAGCCCGCCCCGCCGGGGCCGCCGCGGGCCTCGTTCACCGCGCGGCCGAGCGAGGGGGAGGCCCCGCTGACGGTGCGCTTCGACGCGTCCGCCTCCACCTCCGGCGAGCCCATCGTGGCGCACGAGTGGGAGTTCGGGGACGGGGAGCGCCGCGACACCGGCGACCGCCCAACCACCAGCCGGCGCTTCGGCGACGCGGGCACCTTCACGGTCCGCCTCACCGTGCGCGACGCGGCCGGACGGACGCACACCGCGCGGCGCACCGTCACGGTGGCCGCCGCCGCGCCCGTCCAGGTCCCCGCCCCCCCGGTCTCCGCCCCGCCGCCTCCCGGTCCCGTTGCCCCGCCGCCCGCGGAGGCTCCGCCCACCCCGGGGACGCCGCCTGCCCCGCCGGCCGCTCCGCCGGTGCCGCCGCCGACGCCGCCCCCCACCGCTCTCCCGCCCGACCCGGCGGATGTGGCCCCTCCCCCCGCGCGGGGCGTGGCGACCGACCTCGCCGACTCGACCGAGTTCCTGTGGTCCGGTCCGGCGCCCGTGCAGACCGGGGTCGCGCCGGGGGCCATCGACCGGGCCCGCGTGGCCGTGCTGCGCGGGCGGGTGGTGGAGCGCGCGGGAGAGGCGCTGGCGGGGGTGCGGGTCTCGGTCGCCGGGGAGCCGGCGACCGGGAGCACGCTGACCCGCGCCGACGGCGCCTGGGACCTGGCCGTGAACGGCGGGCGCACGGTGGTGGTCGCCTTCGAGCGGGACGGCTTCCTGCCCACGCGCCGCGCCCTGAGCGTCCCCGCGCGCGAGTTCTTCCACGCGCCGGTGGTGGCGCTGGTCGCCCCCGACGGGGCCGCCACGCGGGTGGAGCCGGGGGCCGAGCGCCTGCAGGTGGCGCGCGGCTCGGTGGTCGAGGACGCCGCCGGGCGGCGCCGCTCGACGCTCCTCTTCCCTCCCGGTACGACGGCGCGGGCACGCGCCGCGGACGGCACCCTGCGCCCGCTGCCCTCGCTGACGGTGCGCGCCACGGAGTACACGGTGGGCGACCGGGGGCCGGCGGCGATGCCGGACCGCCTTCCCCCCACCAGCGCCTACACGTACGCGGTCGAGCTGGGCGTGGACGAGGCGGAGGGGGACCAGGTGGAGCTCTCCGCGCCGGTGCACCACTACGTGGAGAACTTCCTGGGCTTCCCCGTGGGCGGGATCGTGCCCGTCGGCTGGTACGACCGCGAGAAGGCCGCGTGGGTGCCCTCCGAGAACGGCAGGGTGGTCGCCGTCCTGGCGGTGGAGGGCGGCGCGGCGGTGCTGGACGTGGACGGCAGCGGCCGCCCGGCCGGGCCCGACGCGCTGGCGGCGCTCGGCGTGAGCGAGGACGAGGCGCGCGCGCTGGGGGCGGCGTACGCGCCGGGGCAGAGCCTGTGGCGGGTGCCGATCCCCCACTTCACCCCGTGGGACTGCAACTGGCCGTACGCGCCGCCCCCGGACGCGGTGCGGCCGGCGCCGCCGCCGCCCCCGTACCCGGACTACGAGCCGGACCCCGACGACGAGTGCGGCTCGGCCATCGAGGTGCAGAACCAGGTGCTCGGTCATGCGGTCCCGCTGGCCGGGACCCCGTTCTCGCTCTGCTACCGCAGCGACCGCGTCCCCGGCCGCAGCGCGGAGCGGGAGTGCGACATTCCCGTGACGGGGCCGGAGGTGCCCGCGTCGCTCAAGGCGGTGGAGCTGGAGGTCTCCATCGCCGGGCAGCGTCACGCGTGGACCCTTCCCCCCGCGCCCTCCCTCTCGCAGCCGTTCGCGTGGGACGGGCGCGACGCGTACGGGCGCGCGCTCGCCGGCTCCCACCCGGCCCGGGTGCGGGTGGGCTACGTGTACGACGCCGTGTACCAGGAGCCGGCGGCCTGGGAGCGCTCGTTCGCGCAGTTCTCGGGGGTGCCCATGACGTCGACGCCCACGCGCGAGTCGCTCACGCTCTGGCAGGAGAGCGTCCTGACGCTGGGGGGGTGGTCGGCGGCGGACGCGGGACTGGGGGGGTGGACGCTGGACGTGCACCACGCCTACGACCCGGCGTCGCGGACGGTGCTGCTCGGAGGCGGGGGGCGCCGGCGGGGCGAGCGGCTGGCGTTCACCATCTCCACCGTGGCCGGCGGGAACGGCCCCGGGTTCTCGGGGGACGGCGGCCCCGCCGCCGCGGCGCGGCTGCAGCGTCCGACGGGCGCCGCGATCGCCGCGGACGGGAGCCTGTACGTGGCCGACACGGGGAACCAGCGCATCCGGCGCGTCGCCCCCGACGGCACCATCGCCACCATCGCCGGCGGGCGGGTGGGCTCCTCCGGCGACGGCGGCCCCGCCGCGCTCGCGCTGCTGAGCGATCCCGACGACCTGGGGATCGCGCTGGACGGCAGCGTCTACGTCTCGGACCAGGGGAACGACCGCGTCCGCCGCATCGCGCCCGACGGCACCATCACCACCATCGCGGGGACCGGCGAGCCGGGCTTCTCGGGCGACGGGGGGCACGCCACGCGGGCGCGGCTCTCGGGCACCACCGCGGTGGTCTGCGAGAGCGACGGGACGTGGTACCTCTGCGAGCACCGCAACATGCGCATCCGCAAGGTCACCCCCGACGGGATCATCACCACCGTCGCGGGCAACGGCGAGGCGGCGGACGCGGGCGACGGGGGACCGGCGCTGCGGGCGTCGTTCGACGAGCCGGTGGACGTGGCGCTCCTGCCCGACGGGAGCTTCCTGGTGGCCGACCACAACAACCACCGGATCCGCCGCGTCGCCCCCGACGGCACCATCACCACCGTGGCGGGCACCGGGCGGCGCGGCTACGACGGCGACGGCGGCCCCGCGGCGGAGGCGCGCCTCCGGAACCCGACCGACGTGGTGGCGGCGCCGGACGGGACGTGGTACATCGCCGACGGGAACAACCACGCCATCCGCCGCGTGGCCCCCGACGGCACCATCACCACGGTGGCGGGCACCGGCCGGCGCGGCTACTCCGGCGACGGCGGCCCCGCCACCGCCGCCGAGCTCAGCTACCCCTCCGAGATCGTCGTGGCCCCGGACGGCTGCCTGTACGTGGCCGACGCCGACAACCACGCCATCCGCCGCATCGCCCCGGCGCTGGCGGCGCTGGCCGGGGGAGAGGCGACCGCCCCGTCCGCGGACGGCGCCGAGCTGTACGTCTTCGACGCGCGCGGGCGCCACCTGCGCACGCACGACACCCTGACGGGGGCGATCCGCTGGCGCTTCGAATACGACGCGGAGGGGCGCCTGGCGGCGGTGACCGACGGGGACGGAGGCCGGACGCGCGTGGAGCGGCGGGCGGACGGCTCCCCCTCCGCGGTCGTGGCGCCCGACGGCGCGCGCACGGCGCTGGAGGTGGACGCCGACGGGTGGCTCGCGGCCGTGACGCTCCCGGACGGCACCTCCGCGCGCTGCGCGTACGCGGCGGGGGGCCTGCTGTCGCGCTTCACCGACCGCGACGGGGGCGAGCACGAGGCGGCCTGGGACGGCAGCGGCCGCCTGGTCCGCGAGCGCGGCCCCGGCGGCGCCGGCATCGACCTGGTGCGCTTCCCCGTCGAGGGCGGCCACCGTGTCCGCACGGTGAGCGCCGCCGGCCGCGAGGCCGGGTACGCCGTGGAGCGCCCCGCGGCGGGCGGACGGGTGCGGACCTCCACCTGCTGCGGCGGCGGGACGGTGGTGCGCCGCATGGCCGAGGACGGGAGCCAGGTCGCCGTGCTCCCGGACGGGATGCGCGTGGAGGTGACCATGGCGCCGGACCCCCGCTGGGGGATGGGGGCGCCGATCCCGCGCTCCACCACGGTCACCACGCCGTCCGGGCTGTCGCTCGCCACCACCCTCTCCCGCAGCGACGAGCCCGCCGATCCCGAGCGGTCCGTGGGGCTGCTGCGGCGCGTGGACCGGTGGCGGGTGGGCGAGCGCGAGTGGCGGATGGAGGTGGACGTCCCCGCCCGGGAGACCCTCGTCATCTCCCCGGAGGGACGGGTGCGGCGCCTGCGTTTCGACGAGCGCGGGCGCCTGGTGGAGAGCCGGACGGGCGACGCGCCCCCGCGGCTCCACCGCTACGACGCGGCGGGCCGGCTGGCAGGGGTGGAGCGCGCCGGGGCCGGCGTCTCGTGGGAGCGCGACGCGGCGGGCCGGCTCGCCGCGTTCGTGGACGCGCTGGGGCGCCGCACCCGCTTCGCGCACGCGGAGGGCGAGGTCCGGGTGAGCGACGCCGCGGGCGGGGAGCTGCGGCTGGTGTACCCGGCCGGGGAGCGGGCGGTGGAGGTGGTGCCCCCTGGGCGGCCCGCGCACCGCCTCCGATTCGACGCCGCCGGGCGTACCGTCTCGCACCTCGCGCCCGCCGTGGAGGGGGAGGGGCCGGCGGAGACCCGGACGGAGTACGACGCCGACGGATGGGTGCGGCGCATCGAGCGGCCCGGCGGCGCGACGGTCGAGATGGACTACGGCGGGACGCACCGGCTGGTCGCCCTGCACCTGCCCCACGGCACCATCGGGCACGCCCACGACGAGGCCGGCAGGCTGGCCTCGGTGACGGCGCCCGGCGGCGTGACGGTCCGGTACGGGTACGACGGCGAGCTTCCCACCCGGGCCGAGTGGGAGGGGCCGGTCGAGGGGACGCTGGAGGTCGGCTACGGCGACGACCTGCAGCCGGCGTGGTGGTCGGTCGCGGGCCGGCCGCCCGTGGAGGTGGAGCGCGACGGCGACGGCCTGCCGGTCCGCCTCGGCGACCTGCGGCTGGAGCGCGACGCCTCCGGGGCCGTGGCCGCGGCCCGGCTCGGCGGCATCCGGGAGACGTGGACCCGCGACGCGCTGGGCCGCGTGGAGCGCCACCGGGCGGAGGGGCCGCTCGGGGTGCTGTGGGACGCCGCGTACCGCCGGGACCCCGTGGGGCGCATCCGCGAGTGGAGCGAGACCGTCGAGGGCGAGACGCGCGTGCACGCGTACGACTACGACGAGGTGGGACGGCTGGTGGAGGCGCGCACCGACGGCCGGCCCACCGCGTCGTACGCCTACGACGCGCACGGCAGCCGGGTCCGGCGGGTCGGTACGGACGGCGTCGCGCACGAGGAGGCCTGCGACGCGCGCGACCGGGTGGTGCGCGCGGGCACCCGGACGATCTCCCACACCCCGGCCGGCGAGCTGCGCGAGCGGGTGGACGGCGCCACCGGCGCCCGCGTCGCGCTGGAGTACGACCCGCTCGGCAACCTCCTGGGCGCCGAGACCCCGGCAGGGGCCATCGGGTACGTGCTGGATGGGGAGGGACGCCGGATGGGGCGGCGCGTCGGCGGGCGGCTGGAGCGCGCCTGGCTCTACGCGATCGGCCCGCTCCCGGCCGCGGAGCTGGACGCCGAGGGGCGCGTGGCGATGGAGATGGTGCACGGCGAGCGCGGCGGGGCACCCTCGTACCTGGTCCGCGACGGGCGCTCGCTGCGCGTGGTCGCGGACCACCTGGGGAGCCCGCGCCTGGTGGTGGACACCGTCACGGGCGAGGTGGTGCGGCGGATGGACTTCGGCCCGTACGGCGAGCTGCTGGGCGACACCCGGCCGGGCCTGCACCCGTTCGGGTTCGCGGGGGGGCTGTGGGACGCGGACACGGGGCTGGTGCGCTTCGGCGTCCGCGACTACGACCCGGAGCTGGGGCGGTGGACGTGCCCCGACCCGCTGGGGCTGGAGGGAGGCGAGACGAACCTGTACCGCTACGCGTCCGGGGACCCGGTGAACCGCGCGGACCGCCTGGGGCTCTGGTCGGTGCTGGACATCAACACGCGCGACGAGCTGGTGAACGCGGTGGCCGGGATGACGGACTCGATCACGTTCGGCCTGGGCGCCGAGTGGCGGAAGCACACGGGGGTGGAGGACCTGGTGGACCGCTGCTCGCCGGAGTACACGTTCGGCTACTACGCCGGCGCCGCGCTCTCGCTCACGGGCGGGGCGCTGCGCGCCGGGTACTTCGCCTCGGGCAAGCTGCTGCTCCCGATGATCCGGGGCGCCACCCAGGCCGACCGCGTGAAAGAGATGGTCCAGACCCGGAACTTCATGAAGAAGGCGTTCCGCTTCGGGACGTTCCGGAACACGGGCATGAAGACGTTCGAGGAGATGATGGAGAAGAAGGGCGGCGACCTGGCCCAGGTGGCGAAGGCCGCGTCCAAGTCCAACTTCTGGTACAACACGGCCGGCTTCGCGTCGCTGCCCACGTCGATCTGGAAGCTGCTCGGGGAGCCCTGCGAGTGCCGATAGGCGCGAGATCCGCAGGCGGGGGCGCGCGAGCGGGCAGCGTGGACGGCAATCGTGACGCCCGGGACGGCGCCGATGCGCTCGACCGCTTCCCGGATCCGGCCGTCAGCTTTCAGAGCGCGGAGCGCCGGCACGGCCTCGACCGAGCCCCAGTTCCCCAGCGCGATCGCGACGTTCCGAGGAACGAGTCGTCACACCGTCGCTGCCTGGCGCGTTCACGAGGAGCCCCGGGAGTTCGTCGGTCATGCTCCATCGCCTCCACACGATCTTGAGCGCAACCAACTCCGCCGCGCGCCGCTTGGGCGCACCCCTCGCGCTCGCGGTCCTGGCCGCGTGCACCGACTCCACCGGGCCGGCGGCGGGGGAGGGGGCCGCGTTCGCGGCGCCCATCGCGGGCACGCCGATGGCGGACGTGTTCTATGGCGCGTACATCGACCACGAGCAGGGGAGCGGTGTCCGGGACTGGGCGTGCGGCGGCAAGACGTACGACGGCCACCGGGGCATCGACATCCTGCTGCGCAACTTCCGGGTGCAGGACGAGGGGGTTCCGGCCGTCGCCGCCGCGGCCGGGGTCGTGAAGTCGGCCGGCGACGGACGTCCCGATCGCAACACCACGTGGGACAACCCCGACGGCGGCGGCTTCGGGAACTACGTGGAGATCTCGCACCCCGGCGGCCTGACCACCATCTACGGCCACCTCCGCCGTGGCTCCGTCGCGGTCACGACGGGAGAGCAGGTGGCGCGGGGTGCGGTGCTTGGACTGGTGGGCAGCTCGGGCCGGTCCAACTGGCCGCACCTGCACTTCGAGGTGCGCAGGCACGGCGTTGCGGTCGAGCCGTTCACGGGCCCGTGCTCGTCCACGACGCAGAGCCTGTGGGCGGAGCAGCTCGCCTACCAGGACTCGTTCATGGTGACGGATGCCGGCCTGACCGACCAGCCGCTCACGCGGGCGGTGCTGCTGGAACGGCCACCCACCCTCCGCGCCTATCCGCTGGATGCAGCCGGCTTCCGGTTCTGGCTCCAGGTCACCAACCAGCGGGCGGGCACGATCCGGTTCGAGCTGCGCGGGCCGGGAGGGGCGAGCGGCGACGTGGTGCTGGTGCCGGTCGGTGCTTCGCTCAGCATGCGCTACCTGGTGGTGGACGTCCCGGTGCGTGGCGCGCGCACCGAGGCCGGGGCGTGGGAGATCCAGGTGTACCAAGACGGCACGCGCATCTGGACCGAACCCTTCACGCTGCTGGCGGCGGCGGCTCCCGCCGGAACGGCCGGTACACCGTCTCTCGACGGTACACCCCGCCTGAAGGTGCAGGTGCTCGACCAGGACCCGCCGAGAGCGGGCGCGCACCGGTAGCTCGGCCCCGGTGGAGCTCGATGTTCGCGACCGCCCGCATGCCCACCGTTCCGCCTGGACCCGGCGGGACCGGGCGAGCTCCGCAAGGCCATCCCCGTTCTTCCCGATCGGCCGTCAGTCCTCCCCGAGCGACGATTCGATCTCGGAGATCACCCACTCGTCCCCCTCCAGGGCCAGCCGCTCGCGGAGCGCGTCCACGGCGCGTTGGTCGGGGATCCGCCCCAGCGCCCACGCCGCATGGCCTCTCACCAGCGGCTCCTCGTCGGAGAGCGCGGAAGCCAGCGCCGGCACCGCCTCGACCGAGCCCCAGTTCCCCAGCGCGATCGCGACGTTCCGCAGCAGCCCCCGCCGCTTCGTCCGCTTCACCGGCGAGCCCTTGAAGCGCCGCGAGAACTCCTCCTGCGTCATCCCCATCAGCTCGATCAGCGACGCCCCGTCCACCCCCGCGCGGGGGAGGAACGCGTCCTCGGCCGTGTCGGTGGAGAACGAGTTCCAGGGGCACACCTCCTGGCAGATGTCGCAGCCGTAGACGCGGTTCCCCATCCGCGGGCGCAGCTCGCGGGGGATCGGCCCGCGGTGCTCGATGGTGAGGTACGAGATGCAGCGTCGCGCGTCCATCACCGGCGCGCCCGTCCCGTCGCGGCCCAGGAGGGCGCCGGTGGGACAGGCGGAGACGCAGGCCGCGCACGTCCCGCAGCGGTCCGCCTCGAAGGGCTCGTCGTACGACAGCTCCACGTCCAGGAGGACGACGCCCAGGAAGAAGTACGACCCCCGGCCGGGCTGGACGAGCATGGTGTTGCGCCCCGCCCACCCGATCCCCGCCCGCTGCGCCAGCTCCCGCTCCAGCACCGCCCCGGTGTCCACGTACGCCCGCCCGCCGACCGGCGTCAGCTCCGCCGAGATCCAGTCCTGGAGCGCGATCAGGCGCTCCTTCATCATCTCGTGGTAGTCCTCGTTCCGGGCGTATCGCGCGAACACCGCCCGCGACGCGTCGGCGGACGAGGGCGCCGGCGCGTCCCCGGGCGGATGGTAGTTGAGCGCGACGACGACGGCCGAGCGGGCGCCGGGGACCAGCACCGCCGGGTCGCGCCGCTTCGCCACCGCGTCCTCGCGCGCCAGGTACGCCATCTCGCCGTGCATCCCCGCCGCCACCCACCGCTGATACGCCTCCCCGTGCGCGCTCGCCCCCACCGGCGCGATGCCCACGGCATCGAAGCCCATCTCGCGTGCGCGCGAGCGGATGCGGTCCGAGATCTCGGTCGGCAGGAGGGTGGAGGTCATGCCCCTGCTACCCCCTCGCGGTTCGGCCGTGCCCCGGGTCTTTCGCCGCTGGTTCCGGTGGGCGTAGCTTGCTGCGCTTTTTCACGCGGAGACGCGGAGGAAGCGGAGACGCGGAGGTGCACGAAGGCAGGCTCGATCGGTTGGCTGCGCCCCCTCCTCGTTATGATCGGTTCATGCGCGACATCGACGCTGTGACAGGGGAAGTGGTGGAAGCGGCGTACAGGCTCCACCGAAGGCGCGGCCCCGGCCTGCTGGAGGTCGTGTACGAGGCCATGCTCGAGAGGAAGCTCCTGGAGAGCGGGTTGAAGGTTCGTCGGCAGCAGCCGGTAACATTCGAGCTCGACGGTGTTCGGTTCGAGGAGGGATTCCGCGTGGACTTGCTGGTGGAGGACAGGGTGATCGTAGAGGTGAAGTCGTTGGAGAAGCTCGCGCCGGTCCACGCGCGACAGGTGCTCACGTACCTGCGTCTACCGGAGCTTCCCGTGGGACTGCTGATCAACTTTGGCGCCGCAACGATGAAGGATGGGCTCCGCCGCATCGTCAACGACTACACACCAGATCCCAACGCCCGCCTCAGGGTGAACCGGCACCGGCATCACCGGGCGTAGTTCTCCGCGTCTCCGCGCCCTCCGCGTCTCCGCGTGAGAAGGGGACTCGCGGCACGAGAAGTCCGCAGGAGGAAACACTACTCACCGTGAATGGAGCAGGACAGATGGCGCAGAAGCCCCACGACGGCGTGCCGCACCCGGAGCTGGAGGCGTGGCGGAGCGAGTTCCCCATCCTCTCCACCTCCACGTACCTGAACTCCTGCTCGCTCGGCGCGCTGTCGCGGCGGTCGATGGGGTACCTGGGCGAGTACCAGGCGCTCTGGAACACCATGGGCGCTTCCGCGTGGTACGAGCTGTGGATGGGGCGCATCGACGAGGTGAAGGGGCGCGTCGCCACGCTGTTCCACGCGCGGCCGAACGAGATCGCCCTCTCCCCCAGCGTGTCCGGCGCCCTCTCCTCCATCGCCTCGGCGCTGGACCACACCACCCGCAACCGGGTGGTCGTCGCCGACCTGGACTTCCCCACCCTGGTCTACCAGTGGCTCGCGCGGCGCGACGTGGAGGTGGTGCGCGTCCCCAGCGACGACGGCGTGGGCGTGCCGCCGGAGCGGTGGGCCGAGTACGTGGACGAGCGCACCGCCATCGTCGCGACCAGCCACGTCTTCTACGGCACCGGCTACGTGCAGGAGCTGGAGCCCATCGCGAAGGCCGCGCACGACGTGGGCGCGCTCTTCCTGGTGGACGGCTACCAGGCGGTGGGGCAGATCGACGTGAACCCGCGCGAGAGCGGGGCCGACGTGTACGTGGGCGGGCCGCTCAAGTGGCTGCTCGGCGGGCCGGGGCTCGCGTTCCTGTGGGTGCGCGAGGAGCGCATCGCGGAGCTGCGCCCCACCATCGCGTCGTGGTTCGGCGCCCGCGACCAGTTCCAGTTCCGGGTGGACGAGCTGGAGTTCCGCGACGACGCCGGCCGCTTCTCCCTGGGCACCCCCGCCATCCCCACCGTCTACACCGCCCTGGGCGGCCTGGAGATCTTCGCCGAGGCGGGCGAGGAGAGGGTCTACGCCCGCATCCGCGCGCTGACCGCCGACCTCGTCTCCCGGCTGCAGGACGCCGGGTTCGAGATGCGGATGGCCGCGGACCCCGCGCGCCGCTCGGGGATCGTCATGGTGCACGACGAGCGCTCCGGCCCGACGGTGGAGGCCCTGGCGCAGCGGCGCATCGTGGTGGACAAGCGCGGGCCGTACGTGCGCGTCTCCCCCCACTTCTACAACACGGTGGACGAGAACGCCCGGGTGGTGGAGGCCCTCCTGGACGCGCGCCGCTGAACGGCTTCCGAAGACGCCACCGGGGCGGAGACGGGAGCGCGGAGTCCCGGAGGGAGCGCGCCGTCCGGAGCGCGCCGGCCGATCTCCGGAGATGGGCCGCGAAGTGCTTGCGGCCCTACGACATCCCGCACATATTCGTGCGCTTCGGCACCCGTGCCCAGCGCGTTTCCCGGCCCCGCCGCCCCCCGGCGCGGGGCTCTCGCACCCCCGGGGAGCCGCACCGGCTTCCCCCCGTCGGCGACGGCGATGCCGCCCCGGAACCCCCGTGGCGTCCGGCTGCCGTCGGTAACCGCACCACCCCCCGAGAGACACCCCCATGACCAAGCGCACCCTCCTCCTGGCCGCCGCCGCCCTGGTGGCCATGCCCGCCGCGTCCGAGGCCCAGACGTGGTCCAGCACCGCGCCCACCATCAACGTGCGCGCGACCATGGGCCAGATCCGCCAGTTCCGCACGG